>DHCV01000019.1:0-72785 GCA_002399025.1 Bacteroidales bacterium UBA4893
GGGCGTTTTTTGTTTATGGAAATTAGTCATTATAAATATAATTATAAATATATTAGATAATGATAGATTTACTCTCTAAAAACTTTAGTTGAAGTTTAAGAACCAAATCTTTGTTCTTCAAATTCTATATATACATAATTATTTATATTTAGCACTAGTTCGAATTTTTAAATTCGTGTTTGTAGATTGGCGGAAAATACCTATCTTTGCCAATTCTAAGAAAAAATTAATACAAAATTTATATGAAAAAGAACTTATCCGTTTTTCTTATAGCAATATTTGCTTTAACCCTAAGTGCGTTTTCTCAATCTCAAAACGATAAAATTGAGAATTTACGCAAAGCAACTTTGGAGGAGATTAAGTCTGCACCTAAAGATGCATACAAAGAATATTTTAAAAATTTCCATTCTCGAACTCCAATTAAGAAGAATGTACAAGCTGATGTTGTTACCAAATCTTCAGACAATAATACTTCTAAAGCGCCTTTGGAAGTTCCTTCAGATATGATTTATCCTGGTGAATTTGATGAAGTACAAGCTATAATGATGACTTGGCCTTATATTACAAGAACAGTTTCTGGGAATCAAGATGCAGAACAATTGTTTGAAGGAAAAGGTATTGCTTATGGCGGAAATACTTTAGTGGATGTTTATTCTGTTCCTTATTTAGGAAATGATGATTTTGCAAATGTATTTAGAAAATTAGCTTATGGTATTCAACAATATTCTCAAGTATGGATTAATATTTGGAATGCTAGCGACTCAACTTTAATTTTGCAAGATATGACTCAAAAAGGAATGCCTCTCACAAATTATCGTTTCTTTATAAATAATGGTAATTCATTCTGGTATAGAGATTGTGGTCCTGTTGCTTTCTATTATGGAGAAGAAGATCAAATAGGCTTTATGGACTTTGAATATTATGGAGGAAGACCTTTAGATGATTTAATAGCTAAGAGAATTGGAGAACAAGCAGGTTTCAATGTATATACAACAACTATTGAATATGAAGGAGGTAATATTTTGGTAGATGGTCTTGGTTCTTTATTTACTTCTTCTGCTGTTTATGCTCTTAATGCTGACAGAAATGGATTATATTATTTAACTCCTAATAATCAATTGGGACAACAAACAAAAACTCCATTAACCAAACAACAAGTTAATGATAGTTTGACACATTTAATGAATTTGGATAGATGTGTTGTTTTACCAGAACTTTTATATGATGGAGGAACAGGACATATTGACCTTTATGCTGATATGGTTGATGAAGCAACATTTGTTTCAACAAAACATCCTGATGTAATGGCTAACCTTTCTGACCCAGTTAAAGTTGAACAAAATATGGATTCAATAACTAGAATGTTCTCTTCAACTCCTTTTGGACAAAAATACTATAACACTCGTATTCCTCTTCCAGCAAAAAATAATGGAGCATGGTACACTTCTCAACAAGAATATAATTCTTACTATACTCGTTCTTACTCCAATCATACTTTTGTAAATGGAGGAATAATGCAACCAGTATTCTACAACTCAACCAATGGAGATATTGCAGGTAATCAAGCAGCAATTGAGAAAATGAAACAAGCCTACCCTGGTTATGATTTTGTTGAGATAGATGTTAGAGAGTTTGATGGATTTGGAGGAGCAATTCACTGCATAACAAAGCAAGTTCCTGCTGAAAATCCTGTAAGAATTTATCATTACCCTATTCGTTGGCAAAATACAACTGACATAACATCTAATGAGGTTTGGCTTACGGCTTTAGCTCAAAACAAAAGTGGAATTCAAGAAGTAACATTATATTATAGAACAAAGGGTCAAACTGAATGGAATGAAAAGAATATGAACATTTATGATGGAAATATCTATGATGCAACTCTTCCAATTGATCCAACCTTGGCTGCTGACACAATTGAATATTATATTTCTGCAACCTCAAATAATGGAAAAACAATCAATAAACCAATCACTGCACCAAAAGGATTCTATACCTTTATCTATGGAACTCAGGTTAGTGGAAACGGAGATTATATTGGAATCGATTGCATGGAAGACATCAAAACTATTGAATTAGGCGAGTTTTTCCCTAATCCTGCACAAAATTCAACAAAAATTGAAATCCCACAAGGGGCTAAATCAGAAATTCCTGTTAAGGTTATTAACTTAAAAGGACAAGTTTTAGCAACTTCAACAATCCATAAAGGACAATCATCATTTGAAATCAATACCTCTTCAATGAGAAGTGGAAATTATTGGGTAATCTTTGGTGAAAACACAAACGTTACAATAAAGAAGATAGTTGTTGTAAAATAATATTAGGAATTAGATTACGCATTAAAAGAAGAAAAAAGCGATGTTAAAGAATAAAATAGTTTTAAAGACTTTAGAAGTAATAGTATATACTATTTTAATCTCGACTGTTATTTCTTTAGGCTCAAGTCTCTACAGTGATTATGACTATTTCTTTATAACAAGTTTTATATCTCTAAGTTTTTCTTTTATACTATCTTTAACTCAAGGATTCTTCAAAAGATATTCCAAAACTCTTATTGCTTATTTTTTGTTGCTTTTGATAGTTGTTATTTTTGAATTCAACACAATTGCGTCTTCATTAACACTAATACTACTCAATCTACTTTCTTCTGTGTTTTGCTTATCATTCTACTATATTGAAAAAGACAGAAAACAAGAGATTGAGAACAATAAAGAAAAAGAACAAGACAATGCTCCTTTTATTATATCAAATCCATCCTATTTTGAAATTAATGAAAAGGATTTTGAAGTAAATAATCAGGAAGATTAGTAATATAATTTCATACTAAAGAAAGCCAGCACTAAACTTAGGGTTGGCTTTCTTTTTTTTATTCTTTTTTTTGTAGAGAGTTGAGATAAGAATATAATACAAAGAATAATAAGCCTAAAAATAAGGAGCTTACAAGTGTTAAATAGTGTTTTTGCGAACTGAAATAAGGAGTTAGAGAAGACGAAATGCCATTTCGTTTTGGCGAAATGGCATTTCGTTATAAATGAGATGGCATTTCATTGCAACGAAATGCCATTTCGTCTTCACAAAGATAAAGTTTAAAGGTCGTCTTTTACTTGTTTTAATTTGGAGAAAACCCTATTTGGTTTTGTTTATTTAGGAATATGAAATAAAAATAGGGATTAAGAAAAACTTAATCCCTATTTAGTGTTTGTAGATTTATTGCTAATTAAAAGCAAAAGAAATTTTAAAGCAAGTCCTTATCTATCCAAGAAGCGTAGGTAGGGTATGCCTGTGAAATCCTTTTAACTGTGCCTTCCAACCTTTCTGGGTCAATATCTTTTACTTTCTTTGCTGGAATTCCTGCATAAACTGTTCCACTTTCAACATGTGTATTCTCAAGCAATACTGCTCCTGCAGCAACAATAGAATTGCTTTCGATAACGCAACCATCCATAACAATTGCACCCATCCCAATCAAAACATTATCCTTAATTGTGCATCCGTGAACAATTGCATGGTGAGCAATCGAAACATAGTTCCCAATATTTGTTGGATGAGTTTCGTGAGTACAATGAATGCATGCTCCATCTTGAACATTTACAAAATCTCCCATTTTAATATAGTGAACATCGCCTCTAACAACGCTATTGAACCAAAAAGAACAATTGTTTCCTGTTTCAACTTCTCCAATTATTGTTGAATTATCTGCCAAAAAGCAGTCCTTACCAAAAATAGGCTTCTTACCTTTAACTGACTTAATTAATGCCATAGTATTCTAAATTATATATGTTTCTAAAATGCTTATTAATCCTTTGGGTTGTATTATGGTTTCCTCTGCAATTGCAGGAATAAGAAGAGCTTGACCAGCAGATAGAGGTATCTCATGTCCCAAAGAATGTATAACTCCACTTCCTTCAATGCAAAGATACACAACAAAGCTATCTAACATAGTATAGTCTTTCTTTAAACTCTCTGATATATGCAAAACATTTGTTGTAAAGAATGGAGTTGATACTAATTCCGATGTTTTATTTAAACTATAGCCATAATGACTCTTTGCACTATTGTCAATTGCATTCATGTCTAATGCTTCCAAAGCCTCTTGAATGTGAAGGCTTCTTTCGTTACCTTTCTCGTCCTTCCTATCCCAGTCATAAACCCTATAAGTTGCATCGGAGCTTTGTTGGATTTCTGCCAATAGAACTCCAGAACCAATTGCATGAATCCTCCCTGCAGGCATAAAAAACAAGTCTCCCTTTTCTGTTGTTTCAATATTTAGTAAATCAGAAATGTTTTTATTTCTCAATCCGTTAATAACTTCTGCCTTGGTAACCCTTTTATTAAATCCACTAATGATTTCCGAGTCCCTATCTGCTTGAATAACATACCAAAGTTCAGTTTTCCCATTGTTCATGCCTTTTCTTTGTGCCATTTTATCATCTGGATGAACTTGAACAGAGAGTTTATCTTTTGCATCAATAATTTTGAAAAGCAAAGGGAAGTTTTCGCCAAACTCATCATAACATTTTTCACCAACCAATTCATCAGCATACATTTCAATAACTTCTTTCAAAGTACACTCAGCCAAATAGCCATTCTCAACAAGGGTTTCATCATCATCAATTGCCGACAAAGCCCAAAGTTCTCCGCAACGTTCGAGTGGAGAATAATCAATACCAATAATATCTTTAATTTTATTTCCTCCCCAGATTTTATCCTTAAACAAAGGCATAAATCGTAAAGGATACAACGATTGTTCCATAACAAAATAAATCTTTTTGCAAAAGTAATGTATTTTTTATTACCTTTGCCCTATAATTTGATAACTCTATTATGAATAATTTATTTAAACCTTTATCATTATTTGCAGTGCTTTTAATGATAAGTGCATTCACATTAAATGTAAATGCTCAAGAAAAGAAATCAGATAATTCTGATGTTGTCTATACAGTTGTTGAAAATGAGGCTGAATTCCCTGGTGGTGTTGCAGCAATGAATAGGTTTTTGGCTGAAAACATTAAGTATCCAACCTTGGCAAAACAAAAAAATATTGAAGGAAAAGTGATTATTTCTTTTATTGTTGAAAAAAATGGTTCATTATCCGACATTAGAACAATTAAAGATATTGGAGAAGGCTGTGGAGATGAAGGAATAAGAATTGTAAGATTAATGCCTAAATGGAAGCCAGCCAAACAAAAAGGACAACCAGTAAGACAACAATTTTTGCTCCCAATTTCTTTTGTTTTGACAAATAAATAATATTTTCACTTACTTTTTTCAAGTTTTGGTTGTTTATAGTAATGAAGCGACAAAAACAGAATAGGAAAATATTAGTTAAACAAAAGTATATAATCAAATTAATGAATTAATATCATGAAAGTAAAAACAATTTTAAGTTCAGTAGCATTAAGTATTGCGCTAACACTATCATTTGGCTCATTAGCACAACAAAATGAACCAATCCATTCAAGTGTTGATATCATCGCATTAGCTCCAATGGATAAGCAAGAAGTCTCTAATTTTATTTATGCAAATCTTGTATATCCTTCTCAAGAAATTGGTTCTGGAATTGAAGGTATGGTTGTCGTACAATTTATTGTTGAAAAGGATGGTTCAATTTCCAATCTAACAATAGAAAAAAGTCTTAGCCCTCTTCTTGACCAAGAAGCAAAAAGAGTAATTGCTCTTATTCCTGGCAAATGGATTCCTGCAAAGATAAATGGAACAAATGTTCGTTCCTATACTTCGCTTCCAGTTTTATTCAGTGATCCAGAAAGAAATTAAGATTATTTAGATTCAATAATTGTTTTCTCTCATAAGGTCATCATTCAATTCTTGAGTGATGACCTTATTTTATGACATAATGTCAGATTTGTTTCTTTCTTTATAAATGGCATATTTGTTGACTAATTAATGATGAAAACTTAATCAAGAATTAAAAGAAACAAAATAAATAATAAGAATATGGGAAAAATAATTGGAATAGACTTAGGTACAACAAATAGTTGTGTCTCTGTAATGGAAGGTAACGAACCTGTCGTTATCCCCAATAGTGAGGGAAGACGTACAACCCCTTCCATTGTTGGATTTATGGCAAATGGCGAAAGAAAAGTAGGAGACCCTGCAAAACGTCAAGCTATAACAAATCCACACAACACAGTTTCTTCAATAAAACGTTTTATGGGAGAAACATGGGAACAAGTTCAAAATGAAATCAAACAAGTTCCTTATAAATTAGTAAAGAGTGATAATAATACTCCACGAGTTGATATTGATGGAAGATTATATACTCCACAAGAAATTTCTGCAATCATTCTTCAAAAGATGAAAAAGACTGCAGAGGATTATCTTGGACAAACAGTAACTGAGGCTGTTATCACAGTTCCTGCGTATTTCAACGACTCACAACGTCAAGCAACAAAAGAAGCTGGTGAAATTGCTGGCCTAACAGTTAAGCGTATTATCAACGAACCAACAGCAGCTGCTTTGGCTTATGGTTTGGATAAAAAATCACAAGACGTTCACGTTGCAGTTTTTGACCTTGGAGGAGGAACATTCGATATTTCAATTTTGGAATTAGGCGATGGAGTATTTGAAGTTAAATCAACAAATGGCGATACTCACCTTGGAGGAGATGACTTTGACCAAAAGATTATAAATTGGTTGGCAGAAGAATTTTTGGCAGATAAGAATGTTGATTTAAGAAAAGACCCAATGGCTTTGCAACGTTTGAAAGAAGCAGCAGAAAAAGCAAAAATAGAGCTTTCTTCTTCAACTCAAACCGAAATCAACCTTCCTTACATAATGCCAATTGATGGAGTTCCTCAACACTTGGTAAAAACACTAACAAGAGCTAAATTTGAACAACTATGTGATAGTTTAATTCAAGCAACATTAGAGCCATGTCGTAAGGCATTGTCCGATGCGGGACTAAACAAGTCAGATATTAATGAAGTAATATTAGTTGGAGGTTCAACACGTATTCCTGCAATCCAAAAAATTGTAGAAGACTTCTTTGGAAAAGCACCATCAAAAGGAGTTAATCCAGATGAAGTTGTGGCAGTTGGAGCAGCAATTCAAGGAGGAGTTTTGACAGGAGAAGTAAAAGATGTATTGCTTCTTGATGTAACACCACTATCTTTAGGAATTGAAACCTTAGGTGGAGTAACAACAAGATTAATTGAATCAAACACAACAATTCCAACAAAGAAATCTCAAGTTTTCTCAACAGCAGCCGACAATCAACCATCAGTTGAAATCCACGTTTTGCAAGGAGAAAGAACAAGAGCAATAGACAATAAAACCATTGGACGATTCCACCTTGACGGAATACCACCAGCACCAAGAGGAGTACCTCAAATTGAAGTAACCTTTGATATTGATGCTAACGGAATCTTAAATGTAAGTGCGAAAGACAATGCAACAGGAAAACAACAATCAATTAGGATTGAAGCTTCAAGTGGATTGACAGATGATGAAATCAAGAAGATGAAAGCCGAAGCTGAAGCAAATGCTGATGCAGACAAGAAGCTAAAAGAAGAAGCCGACAAGATTAACTCAGCCGATGCAATGATTTTCCAAACAGAAAAGCAACTGAAAGAACTTGGTGACAAGCTACCAGCTGACAAAAAAGCACCAATTGAAGCTGCCCTAACAGAACTAAAAGCAGCCCACGAGAGCAAGAATATTTCTCAAATTGATGCAGCAATGGAAAAGATGAATCAAGCATGGAGCACAGTATCTCAAGACCTCTACAACCAACCAGGAGCATCACAAGGTCAAGATGGGCAAGCACCAAACGAACCTAATAATTCATCAAATCAAGACGGCGAAGTAACCGATGCTGACTTTGAAGAAGTGAAATAAAATTAGTGAAAAGCTAAAAACGAAAAACGAAAAGTTTTAAGTTAATAACTAAATAGGCGAAAGCCAAACCCAACCGCAGTAAACAAAGCTTTGCTGCGGTTTTTCTTATTTTGTGAAAATAGAAATTAAGGATAGAATAACAACAATCCATATAAGAATTATAATAAACTCCTATATTTAAAACATCAATAAAGAGGCAAGAAAATTAAGTCAAGAAAATAAACAAAAGATATGCTGAAACTTATAAAAGATACTGGAAAAATAAAAGTTACTGGGAAAAAATTAAGCCTTAATAAAAGAGAATAAGATTAGAATTAAACAAGAGCGAAATAGAATCAAATTACAGAAAACTAACTCTTGATTCTAATTTACTGAAACTTGATTCTAATTTACTAACTCTTGATTCTATTTTATTAAAACTTGATTCTAATTTTGTAGAATAAGGTTGCTCCAAATTAAAGGGGAGTTACACAAAAATATACGAGACTTATTTCAAATTATTCGGTGGATAAATAAATTTATTCGGTGTTTATTTTTGATTATGTCTTGTTTTGGCTTTATCAATTCTCTTTAGTCTAAAATTTAATTTGCTTTTCGGTGTTTTTGAAAATAAATATGTAAATTTGTCTTTTATTTTAGGATATTAATGATTGTATATGGGTAAGGTTATTGATGGTGTTACTCCTTTGATGAGGCAATATAATGCGATGAAGGCAAAGTTTCCTGATGCTATTTTGCTTTTTAGGGTTGGGGATTTCTACGAAACATTTGGTAAGGACGCTGTTGAGGCTTCCAAGATATTGGGTATTACCTTGACTAAGAGGGCAAATGGTAAGGATAAGGACTTGGAGCTTGCTGGTTTTCCTCATCATTCCATCGATACTTATTTGCCCAAGCTTATTCGTGCTGGGAAACGTTGTGCGATTTGTGAGCAGTTGGAGGACCCAAAGACTGCTAAGGGAATTGTTAAAAGAGGGATAACTGAGGTCGTAACTCCTTCGCTTTCTTATAACGACAAAACTTCTGACCATTCTCAAAATAATTTTCTCGCAGCCATTCACTCCGATAAAGACGAGATTGGGGTAGCTTTTTTGGATATTGGAACTGGTGAATTTTTTATTTCTCAAGGCAAAAAGCAAGAAATTGAAAAACTACTCCAAACCCTTGCTCCAAAAGAGGTTATCCTGCAAAAACAAAGGTTAAGGGAGTTTCAAGAAGGTTTCAAAAAGGATTTCTATACCAATACTTTTGAGGACTGGGTCTTTACAAAGGATTTTGCTAACGATATTATATTGAAGCATTTCGGAATTAATTCATTGAAGGGTTTTGGGATTGAAGAAATGGAGCTTGGAATCATTGCTTCAGGTGCTTGCCTTCACTATTTGAACGAAACTCAACACACAGAGCTTTCCCATATTCAGAAAATATCAAGAATTGACAATAGCAATTATGTTTGGCTTGATAAGTTCACCATTGCCAATTTAGAATTAGTCCATTCTCCCTATTCAAGTGGTTCAACACTCATAAATGTTCTCAATAGAACAAAGTCCAATATGGGAGCAAGGCGTTTGCAGCGTTGGGTTCTTTTGCCACTAATTGATAAAAAAGAAATAGAAAAGCGTCAAGATATTGTTTCCTATTTTATTAAAGATGATATTTTGGCTGATAGGGTTGGGATAAGTTTGAAAAAGATTGGAGACTTGGAACGTTTGGTTGCTAAGGCTGCTTATGGGAAGATATTGCCCAATGAGGTTGTACAGCTTAAGAATGTTCTGAATGAAATTAATGAAGTTAAGACTTTATGCAAGGATATTAAAGAGTTAGAGAAGATTGAGGAGGTTGATATTTGCGAGGATTTGATTAGAAATATCGCCAGAACCCTTTCTGAAGATGCACCGAATGCTATTTCAAAAGGCAACGTAATTGCTCAAGGAAATAGTCAGGAACTCGATGAATTAAGAGAAATTGCATATCATGGCAAGGATTATTTGAACAAACTCCAACAAAGGGAATCGGAAAAAACCTCAATCCCTTCTTTGAAGATAGGCTTTAATAATGTTTTTGGATACTATCTTGAAGTTACGAATGCTCACAAAGACAAGGTGCCAGAAACATGGCATAGAAAGCAAACCCTTACTAATGCAGAGAGGTATATTACTGAAGAGTTGAAGGAATATGAGACTAAAATCTTTGGTGCAGAGTCTAAGATATTGGAAATAGAAACCTTATTATATAGTAAATTGGTTTCTGAAATACTACCTTATATTACTAAGCTTCAAAAAAATGCAGAGATTATTTCTCAGATTGATTGTCTATTATCCTTTGCAGAGATAGCAGTTGAAAATAACTATGTTCGCCCAACAATTAATGAAGAATTCTCAATAAAGATAGTTCAAGGCAGGCATCCAGTAATTGAAAAAATGCTTCCTTCGGGAGAAAGCTATATTGCCAATGATATGTTTTTGGATAAAGAGTCTCAACAAATAGGGATAATCACAGGACCAAATATGAGTGGTAAGAGTGCATACTTGCGACAAAACGCATTAATAGTTCTTATGGCTCAGATTGGTAGCTTTGTTCCTGCAAAGAGTGCTGATATTGGGATAGTGGATAAAATATTTACTCGTGTAGGAGCTTCTGACAATATTTCCTTAGGTGAGAGTACTTTTATGGTTGAGATGAACGAAACGGCAAGCATTTTGAATAATCTTTCCAATAGGTCGTTGGTGCTTTTGGACGAAATAGGCAGGGGAACAAGCACCTATGATGGAGTGTCAATTGCATGGTCAATTGCTTCCTACATTCACGACCATCCACAGTTTAGAGCAAAGGTTTTGTTTGCAACTCACTACCATGAACTAATAGAGATGGAGGGTGTATATTCTCGCATTTTCAACCTTCATGTAACAATAAAAGAGATAGGTAAACAAATAATATTCCTTAGAAAGATTGCCAAAGGAGGAAGTTCACAAAGCTTTGGGATACATGTTGCACGTCTTGCAGGAATGCCACGTCAGGTCTTGCAAGAGGCAGAGGAGATATTGGAAAATTTGGAAAAGAAACAAAAGTCCAATAAGCAAAAAACCATATCCCAATCCAAGCAAAAAAAACTAAAGGATTCCTATCAATTAAGCTTTATTCAGCTCGACGATCCTTTGCTTTTGGAGATAAAAGAAGATATATTAAGCACAGATATTGATAATCTTACCCCCATGGAAGCTCTTCTAAAACTTCATTCTATAAAGAAATTAATAGAAAAAGTTTAGAAAAAGTTTGGTAGGAAAGAAAAAGTTAGTATTTTTGCACCTCCAAATCAAGCGGAAATAGCTCAGTTGGTAGAGCACAACCTTGCCAAGGTTGGGGTCGCGAGTTCGAGTCTCGTTTTCCGCTCATCCTTTTTGGAAATGCTCTGGTGGTGGAACTGGTAGACACGCAGGACTTAAAATCCTGTGAGCATTGCGCTCGTGCGGGTTCAAGTCCCGCCCGGAGTACAGAGTCAAAACGCAAGGTATTGAAATACATACTTTGCGTTTTTTTGTTTTATCTATATATTAATATTGAATAGGATATTTGCGAAATAGTCATTGAGTTGAGGGACATAGCCAAGTCGAAATCCAAAACGTAGCTCCTGCTCAATCCTGAGAATATGGAAGTCCATCTGCAAGTCCATACCAACACTACTTAGATAATTACGGTCAAAATAACCGAAATCAAAGAATGCACGTGAGAATACTCGCTTAACATAAAGAAGTTTCCAGATTGGATAATCGGGATATGCTAATGGTAAATGGTAGCTAAGCTTCCCCCCATAATAGATTTCTGGAAATCGTCCAAAAACTCCTGATGTGAAAGAAACTTCGTTTGGGAAGTAGTAAATGGTCGGAGTGTTCTTCTGAAATCCAAAATCTATCTGGAAACTATGGTTGATAAATGGGGAAGGAATAAAGGTGGAGGAGTTTATGGCTACAATGTTTGCATTGTCACTTGTGATGGATTTCTGAACCTTGAGTCGAAAGGTTTGACCCAGCGAAGGGGCGATATCATTAGCCGCCATTGCCCGCACAGCACTCCAATTTAAGCCCAATCCTGCAGTATGAAAAAGGGTTAAAAACTCATTGGAATTGTACTTCGGCTTAAGACTTCTAAAGGAATAGAAGAGTGAATATCGGGCAGATTTGAACCAATTATTCTCTGTCCAACTATAAGGCAAATCTACACTTAGACCCGTGTTATACTCATCCCACGAGGCGTAAATGTCGTAGTTGTTGGTCGATTCTACCACAATATCTCTCTGTCCAAACTTGAAATCGAGGTTCACTATCGGCAACCAGCCACTATATGTATAGTTAATATAGTACTCGTCTCTCTTCTCGGAGAAGATGTATTTATAGCCTCCTTCAAAGACGGATGTTCCCAAAAGGTTTTGAGAGAAAGCTGAAACACCCAAATTTACATCTTGACTTTGAGCATTAATATATAATGGAGCCCAGCTATGAAAATGGAAAAGATGAGAAAGCTTATTATATTTCTTGCTTTTCCAAAGAGTATCTTTAATATGCTCTTGAGAAAAAATAAAATCTTCTTGTTTTGTAATTATATCAGCTTGTGGAAATGTAGAAAAAGGAGAGCTTGGATAAATTGTTTTAATGTCAATTAATCTTTGATAAGTTATTGTTTTTCCATCTCCACTATAGTCGCTAAGAACTAAACTATCATTAAAGATAATAAAATCCATAACTCCAAAACGTGATTGAGTGTGTTGAGTGAGAAAAGAGGAAGTGTCATTTAAATTAATTGAATAGACTTGATAGGTGTTATCATAGTCACCAATAAAAAATAATCTATCCTTATATTTTAAAGGTTTGGATATATTATTAAATGAAGGAGGAAGAATTGTTGTTTGCTTATCATTATAGACATTATATTTAATTAATGATTTGCCATATTGATTTGCCTTAATTAAATATATTTCTGAATTATCTTTACTCCAAGAGGGGTAGGAGAATTTAGAGTAAGATTCTTCATTAGTGAATCTTTTAATGATTTCTCCATTTGTTTTGTCTATAATAACTAAGTGTTGATTATTTATTGAATCGTCTTCAACGGCTGCAATAATATTTAAGCTGTTGGGATTATAGGCGGGAGTATAATATCTTTTCTTAAAGGTTATTTGATTGTAGGTTTTTGTTTCAATATCATATTCAAAAATATCCGAATAGTTTTCATGCTCCCAACGATAATGTGATTTAAGTTCAGACCAGAGTAAATGATTATCCTTTGCATCCATATAGGAATGAAGAATTCTTCCTGGTGATAAAATATCTTCTTCATCTTTATCTTTTCGAGTAAGAGCAACAAGTTTTGTGGGTTTGAAATTTGATGTTTTGATTGCAACTATTGTTGAATCGTTGATTTGTTTTGGCGATGAGTAATTGGTATAGTATCTTTTTGTTTTGCCAAGTTTTTTTATTGAGGTTAAAGGATGAGTTTCTATGTTTTTTCTTTCTTCTTCTTCCCATCTTTTTGAAAGGGTGTCCATCATTTGGTTGTAAAGCTCTTTAGTTTTGATGTTTACTCCTTTCTTTTGAGAATGTCCAAATGTTTCTATCTTCCAAAAATTCCTTCCAACATTCTCTAACATATAAGCCCAAATGTCTTTACCATATAATTCTCTTCCAAATGAAGTGAGATGATAGCCAAAAATATAACTATCGGGAACATAATCTTTCATTGAGCCTAAAAGGGCTTTGTCGTAGGAGTATTTTCCTTTCTCTAATGTTTGAGCTTTAAAATACATATTAAAGTCTGGAGTCTTTCCTCTTCCTGTTGGACTTAAGGCAGTTTCTGCAACAACTGCATCACCTTCCAAAAACCATGTTGGGATATAGGCTGCAAGCAAGATGCCATAAATATGTTCTCCAAAAATATTAATTAGAGTTTTTGATGCTCCTTGCTTAAGGGCATATACTTGAATAGCATGACGCCATTCATGAATTGCCAATTGCCAAGACCATGGGTAAGGATAGTTTGTTGGGGAAGATGTTGTCCAAAGTTCAATTCTTTTAGGAGCCCAAACCGATAATCCATTATAGTATGCAGTGTTGGTATGAAGCAAGAAAGGAACTTTTGGGGGTGTTGTTTTAAGACTTTTGCCTAAAACTCCATAAAGAGTATCAAGTACTGAGGCAAATTCTTGTGCTTTTGTTTCGTAGAAGTCTGGATATACAATTTGAAACTTTGGGGTGTTGATTTGACGCCATTTGATGGAGCTATTATCAACTCCTGTATTATAATACTGTGCTTTTAGATGTGTGTTACTTAGAAATAGAATGCCAAAAACCAAAAGCCAAAAACCTTTCAGTCTTTGGCTTTGTGGAGTATTAGTGTTTCTTTTTCTTTTAGTCATCCTTAAAAACTACTTCTTAGGGATATTCTTAAGTGTTGCAAGCAAGTAATCCCAGAACTTCTTTACTGAATCAATATTCACTCTTTCGTCTGGTGAGTGTGGGTTCATGATTGTTGGTCCAAATGAAATCATATCCCAATTAGGATAAACTCCTCCCAATAGTCCACATTCCAATCCAGCATGTATTGCCATTATCTTAGGGGTTTTACCATATAAATTCTTATATGTTTCTTGCATAGTTTTTAGTATTGGAGATTCCATATTAGGCTTCCAACCTGGGTAAGCTCCTGTAAATGTTGATTTAGCTCCTGCAAGAGTGAAAACTGAAAGCATCATTTGTGCTAAGTCCATCTTGGCACTGTCAACACTACTTCTTAACAAACAGCTAATGCTAATTGCTTTGTCATCGCTCTTAACAATTGCCAAATTGGTTGAGGTTTCTGTTAAACCTTCCATAGAATCACTCATTCTCATAACTCCATTTGGACAAGCATAAACAGCATTGATTAATCTTGATTGAGTATCTAAATCAATTACATTAGGAAGTAATGATGTGGCGTTAAATGAAATTTCTAATGAAGGTTCAACTAATGAATATTCGTTCTTTACTTCTTTTGTTAATTCTTCAACAATTGATTTTGCTTCAGCAACCTTATCGGTTGGGATTGCAACTGTTGAGAATGCTTCACGAGGAATTGCATTGCGAAGACTTCCTCCATTGATTTCAGAAATTCTGATATTTACTTTTTCTAATGCCTTAAATAGTCTGAAAAGAACTTTGTTTGCATTTGCTCTTCCCAAAATAATATCCATTCCACTATGTCCTCCCTTAAGTCCAGTTACGTTTAGTGCAAAGGCTGAAAGTCCAACTGGTGTGTTTTCTTTTTTGTAGTCAAAAACAAAGGTTCCGTCAATTCCTCCTGCACATCCAACATAAAGTTCTCCTTCTGTCTCTGAATCAAGGTTCAAAAGAATATCTCCTTTCAACACTCCTGCTTCCAATCCAAAGGCTCCAGTCATCCCTGTTTCCTCATCAATTGTTAGAAGTGCTTCAATTGGTCCGTGGATTGCGTTCTTGTCTTCCAAAACAGCCAATATTGCAGCTACTCCAATTCCATTGTCAGCTCCAAGTGTTGTCCCTTTTGCTCTAACCCATCCATTGTCAATCCAAGGAAGAATAGGGTCTGTTGCAAAGTCGTGATTGGTATCTGCATTCTTTTGTGGAACCATATCAATATGGGCTTGAAGAACAACTCCCTTAAGGTTTTCCATTCCTTTGGTTGCTGGTTTGCGGATAATTACATTGCCTATTTTGTCAATAGTATGTTCTAAATTATGTCTTGTGGCAAATTCAACCAAAGCCTCAACAAGCTTACTTTCTTTCTTTGAAGGATGGGCTATGGAGCATATCATATCAAAATTATTCCATAGACTCTTTGGTTCTAAACTCTTAATCTCACTCATGTTTTGTGTTAATTTATTGTGTTAATATTTATTTTATTATGGCTATTTTAAAGTCTTATGACAAACAAACGGATATTTGAAAAGGTTTATTTCATCCTCCGATAAATCCTTGTCGAATATTCCATAAATGCAGGAGCCGGAGCCACTCATTTGAGAATATAATGCCCCAATCTCATAAAGTTTATCCTTAATTTCCTTTAGCTCAGGGTGGTTTTTGAAGATATTCTCCTCAAAATCATTCTTTATTAAATGCCTCCATTGAACAATTGGACGTGATTCAACAATGTTCAAAAGGTCATATTCGCTCTCTTTTGGAACAACTCCTTGGTAGGCTTGTGCAGTGCTAATTGAAATATCGGGCTTAATCAATAGAATACTTTTCCCCCTTAGGGACAGGGTGGTAGGGGCTAATCTATTTCCTTTTTCGTAAGCAAAGGCAGGGATATTGTAGATGAAAAACGCACAATCGGAGCCAAGTTTTTGAGCATATTTATCCAATTGAACAAGTGAAAGATTGAGCTCAAAAACAAAATTAAGGAGCTGCAAAGTAAAGGCTGCATCACTGCTACCTCCTCCCAAACCTGCCTCCATTGGGATAATCTTATGTAAAT
The DNA here is from genome assembly GCA_002399025.1 of Bacteroidales bacterium UBA4893. Classification (GTDB taxonomy): domain Bacteria; phylum Bacteroidota; class Bacteroidia; order Bacteroidales; family P3; genus UBA10566. Next base: position 16,339 of record DHCV01000019.1, read on the forward strand.
GAATATCCACATTAGGAAGTTCTGGAAAGTCTTTTTTCAATATGTTATATGCCTTAATGCAAAGATTATCAGAAGTAGATTTGGTTTTTATTGGAAGACCAGTAAGGGTGATTGAGGTTTCTCCTTCTTCCTTTGGCCTTATCTCCAAAATGTCTTCCACATCAATAGGGTAGAGCAAAGTCTCAATATTATGAAACCCATCATCTCGCTTTTGAACAACATTAAGTCCAATATTTATTTTGCAGTTGGGAAAGTAAATCATAGGGCAAAAATAATAAAAATTTATCTTCCTTTTACAGCTTAACCTACTTTATTATTTTAAACTTAAAAAGAGACAGAAAATAATGGAGATTTTCCCACTAATTCATTCCTATTTTTTATAAGTCCTAAATAAAGTTGACGAAAATCAAGTTTAGTCCTTGTTTTATAGGACTTAGAGCTAAGATAATAAGCTTTTAATTTCACTAAACTTCCTTTAAAACTCAAAACAATACCATTGTTTTGTAGAAACAACCGCATTGTTTTGGGCAAACAATGGCATTGTTTTAGTAAAACAACCGCATTGTTTTGAGATTTAAACTTTGATTTGTCGTTTCCTGAAATAGGTTTACACTTTTTAGGTTACTACTAATTCAAATTTACAGTTTATTTTTTTATTCCTAAAACTGGTTTATTGATAAAATTCTTATTCCTAAAAACTCTTGACTCGAAAGACTAAATTGTTTTTTGAACCCTTCAAAGTTCAAAAAAACAATTTGGTCTTTTGCCAAGTTTTATTGTTGATTTTGTTTTGCAAAGTTATAGATATTTAATTGTATTATCCTCCTTTCTTGATTTAAGTTTTTCGACATATCTCTTTTTACTGCTATACCAACGTCTTGGCAAGTCTCCTTTTAAACTATGAGCTTGATTGGGAGTTAAATAGTTTATGCTTGAATGAAGTCTTCTTTCATTGTAATATGTTATCTTCTCTCTTATTACTTGTTCAGCTTCATTTATATCTTTAAACTCCATATGGTTTAACCATTCTTGTTTTAATATACCATTTACTCTTTCAGCAACAGCATTATCCTTAGGATCTGAGGTCTCAGTCATACTTATTCTAATACCATTATCTTTTAATATGTTGGTATAAGAAGTATAACAGTATTGAAAACCTCTGTCAGAATGATGTATTAAACCTCTCAGGTCAGTATTAGCCTCTTGTATAGCATTCCTTAAGGCTTGTTCAGTATAAGAGAATTTAAGTCTGGGAGCTAACACCCAACTCATTATTCTCCTGGAATAGAGATCTGTTATTAATGATAGATAACAAAAACCTTTTTCTGTCCTGATATATGTTATATCACTTACCCATATTTGATTACTCATGATAGGCTTAAGGTCTTTGATGATGTTATTATACTTAGGGTAGTTATGATTAGAGTCAGTAGTTCTTATACTTCTTTTCTTTTGTCTTAGCTTTAAGTTATACTGATCTAAAAGACTATAAAATGCATCTCTACCCATAGTAAAGTCATCTTTGAAGTGAGCTTTAACCATAAGATATAGCTTATATCCTCCTAATCGAGGAGAAAGCTCTCTCTCTGAACGCACAAAGTCTAAGACTAAGTGCTTAATAGTGTCTTTTTCAAAGTTCATCTTCTTTTGATAGAACGCCTGAGTACTTACACCAAACAGCTCACACAAAGGTCTTAATTTATATCCCTCTGTGTGAAGCGTTCTTACTGTTTGGTGCCAGATTTTTTTCTTATGTCAATCTTAAACTCTTTCTCTGCTATATCTACCATAGTACGGTAGAAGTCTTTCTCCATATTAGCTTTGAATAGCTCTTTCTCTAACTCAGAGATACGTGCTTCATATTCTTTGCTTGTATCATCCTTTGATACTTTTTTATAGCTCTTAGCTTTCATATCAGGTATAGGTATTGATAACTCTCTTTTATAAGGGTCTTTTATTCCCATACGTTTCATCCACAATCTTATTGTGTCTGCATCTCCAATATTGTACTTTCTTGCTATAGAACTTTTGCTTGCTCCACTGCTCAGATAATCCTCGATTATCTCTATACGAATTGTATCCGTAATCTTGCCTCTTTTATTCATTTTTGTTACACTTTTTTTGAGCAAAAAGTGTCAACTTTTTTCAGTACAAGACAATTAACTAGTTTTATCCCTTATTTTTCTGGCTTTATAAGTTAAGTTTATACTTTTTTTGTGCTAAAAGAATCAATTTAATTCAGTAAAAGAAACTTTTGAGTAAAGATTTATTATGATTAAGAATAAAAGGATTTAGAAATTAAGAATAAAAGTTTATCATAAGACTATAAAGAAAAGAGGCTATCTGCACTTGAGCAAATAGCCTCTTTTGGTTTATAAAGGATTCTAATCTCTTTAAAATTACATCCTAAATTCTATCCCAGCCCATAGGCTATTGCTTGCAAATTTACCTACATCAGCCTTAATGTCTAATCCAGAATAGTAAACATTGCTTTTATAAACAGGGATATTATAACCTAAATATACTCCAACTTTTTCTTTCTTATTTTTTTGTTGGTAGTAAGTCCAAAGATATACTTTAACTGGGATAAATACATTCATAGAGGAAAAAGATAAGGCATGAACTCCCAATAAATACTCTCTGTTATAAACTAAATTGTCAAAACTAATTATGCCTCCTACATTAGCTTCCAATTCATATTCTTCTCTTTTAAGAAAAGAGTATCCTGCATTAAGCTCAAAATTTCCTCCATAAAGGTTTAGTGCTTGTTCATCTTTTAAATTGTTACCCAAAGCATAATTCATCTTATAAGCAGCAGTAAATCTTTCTCCAAAATACATTCCAACACCAAATCCAATGCTTGCCTGACCTATACTTTTTTTGTTGTAGTCAGAGAAATTAGCCTTCATGGAGTTGTTGAAATCGCTAAGATTGCTAATAAATCCAGCATTTATTCCTCCAGAGAAAAAGCTTTTCATTTTACTTTGGGCTTGAATACCACTTACTGAAATTAGTACAATGACTAATGCTAAACAAATTCTTTTCATAAATAATTTTTTAATTGATAAATATAAATAGTGTTTACTTAATTAGCTCTGTAATCAATTTAAATACCATTATTGAACTTTCATTCCTTTGCTTTTATTGTATATATAAAGAAAAAAAGGCTAAATGCACTTAAGCAAATAGCCTCTTTTGGTTGAAAAATAGAAGAAATATGTTATTTAATTATTCCAATTGAACGTTGGATAAAACTATTCAAAGCTTCACCTTTCAATAGTCCTTGGCTTAAAAGAGCAAGGTCTTTTAGTTGAGAAAGGATTTGAGTTTGCTTGTCTTTGTCCTCTTCTTTCAAAACTTCGCTCATTAGAGGATGATTGGTGTTTACAACCAAATTGTAGTTTTCTGGCATTTCTCCATAAAGTGAAGCCATTCCACCTCCACCCATTTCACTCATTTCCTTCATTCTTCTCATAAATTCATTTTGAGTTATGGTTAATGGACTGTCAGTTTCGTTAAGACTTTCCATGACAACATTGAACTTTTGTTTGTCAACTTGTCCTTCAACCATTTCTTTAAGAGTTTTGGTTTCTTCTTCGTTAAGTTTTGAAGGGATAACTTCATCTTTTGGAATTAGCTTGTCAATAACATCACTGTCAATTCTAACAAATCTGCTATCACTTAGTTTTTGTTCCATTAGATTAACAAAGTGATTATCCAATATTCCATCCATTAACAATACATCATAGCCTTTGTCTTTTGCAGCTTGAATATAGGCATATTGAGAATCTGTATTATTGGCATAAAGATAAACTAACTTCTTATCCTTATCGGTTTGAACAGGTTTTATTTTGTTTGTATAGTCTTCAATAGAGTAGTATTCGGAAGCTATATTCTTAAACATATAAATCTTTTCTGCTCTTTGATAGAACTTTTCATCTGAAAGCATACCATATTCAATAAATATCTTTAAGTCATCCCATTTCTTGTTATACTCTTCTCTGTCGTTCTTATATATTTCATCCAACTTGTCAGCAACCTTCTTTGTTATGTGAGAAGAAATCTTTTTAACATTAGAGTCTGATTGTAGGTAAGAACGAGAAACGTTAAGTGGAATATCTGGAGAATCTAAAACTCCACGAAGTAACATCATATAATCAGGAACAACTCCTTCAACGCTGTCAGTAACGAATACCTGATTGCAGTATAATTGAATCTTGTCTTTTGCAGGGTCGATGTTCCTCTTTACTTTTGGGAAATAAAGAATACCTGTCAGATTAAATGGATAGTCAACATTTAGATGAATATGGAATAAAGGTTCATCAAAGTTCATTGGATAAAGCTCTCTGTAAAATTCATTGTAGTCTTCTTCTTTAAGGTCTGCAGGTTTTTTCTTCCAAAGAGGTTGAGTGTTGTTAATTATTCTTGGTTTTGTTTTTTGAACTCTTTTTGGATTGCCTTTATCATCCTTTTCTTCTTCAGAGTCTTCCCAGTAGGTTTCTTCTCCAAAGCGGATTTCAATAGGCATAAACTTACAATACTTTTTCAATAATTCAAGTATTCTTCCTTCTTCCAAAAACTCTTCGTTTTCAGAGTCTATGTGCATCACTATTTCAGTTCCACGCTCTTCTTTTTCTATCTCGTCAATTGTATATTCTGTATCTCCATCGCACCACCAACGAACTGCCTTGCTGTCTTCTAAAAATGATTTTGTTTTAAACTCAACTTCCTTACTAACCATAAATGAAGAATAGAAACCAAGACCAAAATGTCCTATAAGTTGGTTTTGCTCCAATTCGCTCTTACCCTTAAACTTCTCAACAAACTCTTCTGCACCAGAGAATGCAATTTGGTTAATGTATTTGTCAACTTCATCTTGAGTCATTCCAATACCTCTGTCAATTACAGATAGAGTTTTTTTCTTCTTGTCAATCTTAACCTCAATTGTTAAATCTCCAAGTTCACCCTTAAATTGTCCTAAAGATGCAAGAGTTTTAAGTTTTTGAGTAGCATCAACAGCGTTTGCCACAATTTCTCTTAAGAATATTTCGTGGTCGGAGTAAAGAAATTTCTTGATAATAGGAAAGATGTTTTCCGTCTTTACGTTAATATTACCTTTCATAGTTTTGTGTTATATTTGTTTGTTATTTAATTCACGTTTCAAAGTCTTATCCATAGTCAATCAATCATTATACCAATACGATTTCTTGTGTCAAAATGTCAGAAAATAGGTGATTTGGACATTCAATAACGAGAATAATTGTATCTTTGAAATCTGATTTAAAAGTATACTATTATGGAATTTCTATTGATAATCATAACCTTAATTGCGGTCATTATCGTCTTTGTGTTGGTGTTTTTTCTTCTTAAGAAGGGTGCCACTAAAGAGCGGCTGACCCAGTTAGAGACCTCTTTCAGCATATTAGAATCAAGTTCTAAGACTCTGGAATCAAAGAATAATGAATTAGAATCAGCTTATAATTCAGCCCAAAGAGAGAACTCCTCATTGATGACAGAGCTTAATAATAACCTTGAAAGACTTCAAGAAGAGAGGAGTAAAAGCTTGGAGCTAAGCTCACAACTCGAGCAAGAGAGGGTTAGGAACAGTCAATTAGCAATTGAGAACAGCAAGATTTTAGCCAATAATGAGGCTTTGCAGGAGAAGCAAAAAGACCTTCGCAAGGAGTTCGAACAGCTGCAAATGGCTGCACGTTTGGAGTTTGAGAAGACAGCAAATGAAATACTTTTGGATAAGACATCGAAGTTTACGGAGGTAAATAAGGTAAATATTGAATCCCTCTTAAAGCCTTTAGACTTAAGTATAAAGGAGTTTAGGGAGAATGTAAATAAGAATCTTACGGAGGAAACTAAGCAGAGAACATCCCTTGAAATCGAGATAAAGAAGATAATGGAACAAACAAATCTTGTTTCAGAACAAGCCAATAATTTAGCATCAGCACTTAAAGGAGAGAACAAGAGAGCGGGCAATTGGGGAGAGAATGTTTTAGAAACCATACTCCAGAACACGGGATTAATGAGGGGCGAACACTACACAACTCAGGACGTACACTACAATGAAGAAGATAGAAAGATAATCCCCGACGTGATAATAAATCTTCCAGATGAGAGGAAGGTTATAATAGATTCAAAGGTCTCGCTTGTTGCTTATGATAACTATTTTTCTTCCGAAACAGAGGAGGGACAAAAGCAAGAGTTGTCCAAACATATAGCATCCATACGTCAGCATATAAGCGAATTGAGCCAGAAAAAGTACGATCAGATAAAGGGAAGTCTTGGATTTGTTATGATGTTTGTCCCAATTGAGTCGGCTTATTTATTAGCAATGCAGAACGATAGAGAATTGTGGAACTATGCCTATAAAAAGAATATTTTACTTGTTTCTTCCACAACACTTATCTCCACTCTTAGGATATTTGCAGACCTTTGGAGGACAGATAAGCTCAACAAGAATGCAGAAAAGATAATTGAAAGCAGTGGTAAGATGTATGAGAAATTAATGCTTTTCTTGGAGTCTTTTGAGGAAATTGGGGATAGACTTTCGAAGACTCATGATACCTATAATAAAGCATTTAACCAACTAAGAGAAGGAAGAGGCAACCTAATTAAGCAAGCTGAAGACATAAAGACATTAGGAGTTAAGACTACTAAAACCCTGTCTGAGAAGTTTGAAGATTACGATAATGAGCTATAGTTTCACCAAGAACTGAGCCGTAAGACGTGAACGTTGTTCAATAATTAGCTTCTTTCCTTTTATTAAATTCCTTATGGCGTCCTCTGTATATCGGCGTATTGTTATTAGCCTTAAGTTTCTATTATACTTCACCGAATAAGAGACAGAAAGCTCTGTTATCAGTCTTTGAAGCAGGTCATCTTTAATAGGATCGAAGCATACAGAATAGCTAAGTGCGGAGTTTTGCATAAGGTTTATCTTAATCCCATATCTTGCAAATAGGGCAAATATATTAGAGAGATTTTCCTCAACAACAAAAGAAAAGTCCTTCGGAAATATAGACAATAGTGTTTGATTATCCTTGAAAATATAGCTTGGCATCAAAGGCTTGGTATTGGAACAACAGTCAATCCTTGTGCCTTCATCTTTTGGAGAAAGGAAGCTTTTCACATATAGTGGTATGGATAGATTTTCTAATGGCTTAATAGTTTTTGGGTGGATTATAGATGCACCATAGTAAGAAAGCTCAATTGCTTCGCTGTATGGCACCTGTTCAAACTTCCTTGTATCTTCAAAATATTTTGGATCAGCATTCAAAAGTCCAGGTACATCTTTCCAAATAGTAACGCTTTTTGCCCTTAGGCAATAAGCAAAAACAGCAGCACTAAAATCAGACCCTTCTCTTCCAAGAGTAGTCGTTTCATTATTTTCACCTCCTCCAATAAAGCCTTGTGTAATTATTGTATCAACACTTTCAAATATTGTCAAAATAGACTTAGTTATGTTCTTTTGTGTATCACCCCACAATACCTTTGCTCTTCTGTAAGAATTATTTGTTTTGATATGATTCGTGGCTAAAACAAAGCTATGCTCTAAGCCAATTTCCTCAAAGTATTTTGAGATTATTGTTGTCCCAATTATCTCTCCGTAAGAAACAATTGAGTCATAATTCTTGTCATAATTCTTATCAATATTATAAGATAAAAGCTTTTCCTCTATTTCTTTGTAAGTATTTTCAATATAAGTTTCTAAGTATTCATTCCCTTTAGGAAAAAGGTTATTAATAATTTCTTTATGGTAGTTTTTTGAGTTTTCAATAATAGATTCATCAATAGTTTTCTTTTCTACAAAACTATTTAAAACTAATTCTAAGCTATTTGTAGTTTTCCCCATTGCAGAAACAACAATTAATCTTTTTTTCTTTTCAGAAAGAATAATTGATGCAACATTTCTTATAGCCTCAGCACTATTAACCGAAGCACCTCCAAATTTTTCTACAAATATTTCAAACATACATTTTGCAATTTATCGGCAAAAATAATAAAAACTTTGTATATTTGCACCTAAATTAAGTTTTCTACAAAATGACTAAGAAAAGACAGAAAATCTTTAATCCTGTAGCTCTATGGAGTGCCAATTTCTCAACTGTATTGAGTATTGCACTTGTTCTTTTTATGTTAGGCTTTATGCTTACCTTCATTTATCATGCCTTTACTGCCTCCAATAACCTTAAGGAAAATGTGTCTTTTACGATTTATTTGATGGATGACACAAAGGAAGAAGATGCACTTAGCTTTGAGAAAGAGCTGAAGAAAAACAAAAATGTTAAATCTACTCAATACATTTCTTCAGAACAAGCAGCTCAAATAATGAGTGAGGTTATGGGGGAAAATCATCTTGAGGTTTTGGGCTCTACTAATCCTTATGCAGCTTCAATAGTCGTTAACCTTAAGGCTGAATCACTTAATTATACAACTATCAAACGTTTCATCACAAGCCTCGAAGCCAAAGATGTGGTTGATCATGTTGATTATCGCCAAGACTTAGTTAAGGATATTAATAATGCTGTTTATAATGTAACTGCTTTTATTCTTGCTTTCATAATCTGTCTTTTGATAATTGCAATAACTCTAATAAACCATACAATTAGACTAACAATTTACTCCAAGAGATTTCTTATACGCTCAATGGAATTGGTAGGAGCAAAGCCTGGTTTTATCCGCAAGCCTTTCCTTCTTAAAGGATTATTCTTTGGATTAATAGGAGGATTAATTGCAAATGTTCTTCTTCTTGGAATAATATTTTGGATAAGCAGGAAATACCCTCTACTAATAACTCCTGAGAATTACCCAATTTATGGAATGATTGCTATAGCTATTCTTGGATTTGGAATATTGCTTGCCTTCATCTCAACCTTTATTTCTGTGTTTAGGTTTATGTACCTAAGAGACGAGAAACTTTATAGATAAAAATATATTAAAACATAATTATTATGGCAAATATAAAAAAAACATCTTCAACAAAACCTAATAATAGTCCAAGGGTAAGCCAATCTTTTACACCAAAACTGAAACCAAAATTTGATTTTGCATTTGAAAGAATAAACTATATTTGGATGTTAGTAGGGATTGCATTATTGGCACTTGGTTATATTCTTCTTATTGGAGGAGGCTCCGATGATCCAGATGTGTTTAACTACTCTTTGTTTAATGCTCAAAGATTAGTTGTTGCACCTATTCTTATGGTCGCAGGAATTGTTGTCGAGGTTTATGCAATTTTACTGAAACCAAAGCAAAATAATCAAGAAGATACTCCAAAAGATTAATAATATAATATTTGAATGACATTATTTGAAACCATCATCATTGCTATTGTTGAAGGCTTAACGGAATTTTTACCCGTAAGTTCAACAGGGCATATGATAATTACTCAAGGCTTTCTCGGAATTAAAAGTGATGAATTTGTAAAATTATTCACAATCTGCATTCAGTTCGGTGCTATTCTTTCAGTCTTAGTTCTCTATTGGAAACGATTTCTTCAAACCATGAGTTTCTACTATAAATTATTTGTAGCTTTTATTCCTGCAGCCATAATTGGATTTCTGGCTGGAGATTTTATTGATTCTTTGCTTGAAAACGTAATTGTTGTTGCAGTCATGCTAATTCTTGGAGGAGTGTTTATGCTCTTTTGCGATAAGTGGTTTAATAAACCTCAAGAAGACCAAACAATAACTTATAAAAAAGGATTCATCATTGGCTTGTTCCAATGTATTGCAATGATACCTGGGGTTTCTCGCTCAATGGCAACAATTGTTGGAGGAATGACCCAAAAACTTTCTCGAAAAACTGCTGCAGAATTTTCTTTCTTTCTTGCAGTTCCAACAATGTTGGCAGCTTCTGGATACAAGCTAATGCAAGCTCTTATTACTCCTGAAGGGAAAGAAATACTAATGAATAATATGACTTCGCTTGTCATTGGTAATATTGTAGCTTTTATAGTTGCTATGTTGGCAATTAAATTCTTTATTAATTTTCTTACAAAATATGGCTTCAAAGCCTTCGGATATTATAGAATAATTATCGGAGCTCTAATACTTGTCTTAATTAGTTTTGGCTTTGACCTTAGTGTTGCATAATATTAAACTTAAATTTACATTAATATGATAGACATTGAAAATGGCTCTGCCATATTAATTGACAAGCCATATACATGGACATCATTCCAAACTGTAAATAAGGTTAAGCATAAGATTAAACAACATTATGGAAAGAAAATCAAGGTTGGGCATGCTGGAACTTTAGACCCTTTAGCAACTGGACTTTTAATCGTTTGTGTTGGAAAATTCACCAAAAGAATTGAAGAATTTCAGGACTTAGAAAAGGAATATACTGGCTCATTTACTTTGGGAGCAACAACTCCAAGCTTTGACCTTGAGCATCCAATAGACCAAACTTTCCCAACGGAGCATATTAGTGAAGAAATGATTTATCAGGCAGCAAAGGAATTAACAGGAAAGATTGCTCAAGTTCCTCCTTTATTCTCAGCCAAGTGGGTTGATGGAAAAAGAGCCTATAAACTTGCAAGAGAAAATAATAAAGAAATTGAATTGAAGCCAAAAGATATTGAAGTTAAAGAGTTTGAGATAACTAAAATTGAGTTTCCGAATATATATTTTAGGATTATTTGTTCAAAAGGAACCTATATCCGCTCCATTGCAAGAGATTTTGGACTTATTCTTCAAAGTGGAGCCTATCTTTCTTCGCTTTGTCGGACTAAGATTGGAAACTACTCTATCAATGACGCAATTAAGATAGAGGAAATTGATAAAGAGTTCAATAGAGTGTAATATGTAACAAACCTTGATTAACTAAAAATAAACTAAGGTTATTTCAAAATATCTTTGACTTATTCAAAAATAAGTTATATTAATTAATGTTGAATTTTTCTATCTAAAAAATTCATTAATTTTAGATTTTATTATCTTTTTATATTTGGCAGGATCTTTTCTTGCATAAGTAAATGCATCGTCTGTTAGGTTTACAAACTCTTGCTTGCCTTTTTTGTTATAAATCAAAAGCAAAGTAGGATTATCTATTTCGTATAGATCAACTACCTCACTATTTGCTTTATCCTCATAATCGATACTCAGAAATAGAATATTCCCTTTTTTTATGTCCCTCTTATAGGTTGTGTTTAATACTGAAGTAAGTCCTTCTTCAATTGCATTGCAGGTAGCACAACGTTCAGTCCTATGAAAATAAAATACTTCTACAAAATCTTTTTTTGCTTCTTGAGCAAATATACTTAAGCTTAGAAATAAAGCAAGGGTGATTAATGTTAACTTTTTCATACTTTTATATTTTAATATTTATTTTTTGCCTTTAGAGTACAAATATATACTAATCTCATTAAATTTTTATTCTTAATCCAAAATTTAATTGCCTCCCTAAAATTGGAGCATAAATAATTGAAGAGTCAAAGTATTGTCCAAAAGGATTATTAGAACTTATTATTGGATTCTTCTGAGTGTAATTTAGAATGTTCTCACAACCTATATAAGCTTCAAATTTCTTAAACTTACGAGTAATTTGAGCATGAAGGATAAAATAATCAGGGCTTATATTCGGAAGTTGATAGATTGCTGGATTCATTGAAGTGTTTGGAAGTGAGGTTGTGCCATGGTATTGAGTTGTAAAGGAGAATTTCCATCTTTCATATAATGTAGTATAATGTAGAGAAATTAAGCCTTTATGTTTTGCTGTTAGTGGCATCTCTACTAATTTATTGTTAATAGTTATTTTAGAATCAGTAAATACATAAGCAACTGTTGTCTCAAAACCCTCAATGGGAGTTATTGACATTTCTGCTTGAAAACTATTCGCATATGATTTATCTTTAAGGTTATAAAAATGTGCTTCTTGAGCATTACGTTCCAAATCAATAACAACCCTATTTGTAAAGTCTGTTCTGTGGAAGTCAATTGCAAATGCAATACTTCTTTCTCCTTCTAAAAAGAATTTATGAGTATATGAAATGCCATAATTCCAAGCATCTTCTAATTCGAGTTCTTCATCAAAGTATAGTATTCTTGATGTGGTTAAAAGACTTATGTTTTCTGGTAAAATATTAGCACTATGCAAACCTCTACCAGCAGAGATTCTGAATGCAGAGTTGTCTAAAGGAGAATATTTTGCATGAATACGAGGAGTAAATATTGTTTGCTCATAGAAAGTATTATAATCACCTCTTAAACCAGTAACAACTGTCCATTTTTTTCTATCGCTATAAGTATACTCAGCATACGCACCCATTACAAGTTCCTTCTTATCTTCGGGTTGTCCAACTATATAGTTTTTATTAGTTAAATTTTCTTTTAACTCATCATAACTTGAGCCTAAACCAAGACTAATTTTGTTTTTATCATTCCATAAGTCTGAGTTTAGAACCAAAGCAAGATTTCCACTAATTTGAGTTGGATTATAATCTCTTAAACCAAACTGTGATTCCAATTGGTGATAAACCATATTCCCATTTACAGCAAAACTCCTGTTCTTTTCTGAATTTAATAAAAACCCCGTATTCTCAAAAATCTGAATTCTTCTCGAATTCAGTACAGCTCCATAATGGTTGGTAGTCCCATAGTCTCTGACTTTATTAAAACTAGTTTCTCCTCCAATTCTATCTTCATATAAAACATCTACACCAAATCGACTTTTGATTTTTTCTTTATAGTTGAAAAAATAACGATTTGAACCAATAAGTAAATCAGAAAGTGGGACATCAAGAAAATTGTCATTATTTCTATCTGTTTTCATAAATATCTTAGCTCCATGAACTAAAACAATAGACTCTAAATACTTATTGATTTTAAATGTTGTATTAGCATTGATTTCTTGTTTTAAGAAATCATTTGTAAAATACTCAAAATAAAACTTTTCTTTGTTTTCTGGTTTCTTCACATCAATATTAATCTGTCCAGTTATACTTTCATAACCCTGTGTAACAGAAGCTGTCCCTTTCGAAATCCCAATTCCTTCCAACCAAGGACCAGGAATATAATTAAGACCGTAGGTTGAAGATAGCATTCTTATTGATGGTTGATTCTCAACCAAAATCTGACTATATATTCCAGCTAAACCCAACATCTGAATTTGTTTGGCACCAGTAACTGCATCTGTAAATCCTACATCAACAGCTGCATTATTTTCAAAACTTTCAGCTAAGGAACAACATGCTAAACGTTTAATTCCTTCTGATGAAATATATTGATTGAATGTTGCTTGATTATTATCAGTAACCGTTCCAGTAAGTTCTCCAACAACATTAATAGTTTCGAGTTCCTTCGATTCTCTTATTAATTCAATCTCTACATATTCAATATTTGTAGGAATATGCTTAACAACCTTTTTGTATCCAATAAAGCTGACTTCAATAAAAATACTATCATTAGAATTAATATTAAGTGAAAACTGCCCATTATTATCAGAAGTTATTCCAATACTTGTATTCTTTACTCCAATGTTTGCAAAAGCAATGGCTTTATTAGTTTCTTTGTCAATTACCTTTCCTCTAATCTCTTGTGCTTTGGAAATTAGGGGGAGCAATATTATTAGTATGAATAATAATTTCTTCATTTCTTAAATATTTATTTTATACTGCAATTCGGAGCTTCTTTTATTGAAGAAAAGAATTTATCAAAATATTTTTTAGCTAATTGCCAGTTTTCCCTATTAATACAGTATTTTACTTTGGGAGTTTCTACTTCTCCTTGTATTAATCCTGCATTTTTCAATTCTTTTAAATGTTGTGAAACTGTTGCCTTGGCAATAGGTAGTTCATCATGAATATTTCCAAAATAACAATTCTCTCTCTGAGAAAGAAACAAGAGAATTGCTAATCTTGTTGGGTGTCCCATTGCTTTTGCAAAACTGACTAAAGAAACTTGTTCCTGAGAAATTGATAATCTATTTCGCATAAATATAAACTTTAATGTTTGCAAAATAACGAACAATAAATTGTTTAACCAAATATTTTTGAAAAAAAATTACTCAGACAATAATGTTTCTTATCTTTGCAACTTTAATTTTACAAAACAAAATTTAAATGTTAGATAGAAATACGATTATTGGATTAGTACTTATTTTTGGAGTATTTATAGGTTATGGTATACTTTCAGCCCCCTCAGAAGAGGAAAAGGCTGCAATTAAAGCAAAGCAGGATTCCATTGTTAGAGCTCAAGAAAAAATAGCTTTACAAGCAAAAACTATTCAAATACAAGATTCTTTAGCCCAACTAAGTAACGATACAACTCAAGCATCGTTAAATCAAGATTCAATCAATCTTTCAATATTTGGCGCATTTGCATCTTGTTCTCAAGGAACTAACAATACTATTAAGGTTTCAAATGAATTGTTTGATGTTGATTTTTCTACATTAGGAGCTATTGTAAATCAAGTTACTCTTAAAAATTATACCACCTACGGCAAGAAACCTGTAAAACTATTTGATAAGAATGCTTATGGCTTAAATCTTACAGTTGGTCAGAATATTGTTAGAACAGAAAATCTCTATTTTGAGCCAACAATAGATAATAAGCCAATAACCAAACCTATTGAAGTAAAAGGAAATGATTCTGTTATAATTGTCTTTAAGGCAAGAGTTCAAGCTGATAGTACAAGAAATTCTTCTTTAGATTTTCGTTATGTTATTAGAGGTAATGATTATAGAATTGGATACGATGTAGTTTTCAACAACTTGCAAGGAATAGTAACCGATCAGAGTTCAATCGAAATGGGATGGAATTCTGATTTAAGAGTTCAAGAAAAAGATGGTAAAGTTGAGGTTAAGAATTCATCTATTTATTATCATTTAAAAGATGAAGTTGATTATTTGAAAGAAAATGGAAGTGATGATAAAAAAGAAGAAAATGGAATACCTATTAATTGGGTCTCATATAAACAACAATTCTTTTCAACAGCTTTAATTGCTTCAAATAATCCTTTTACTTCAGCAACTATGCAAACAGTTACTGAAAAACGTCCAGCTAAAGACTCAACATATCTTCGTACAATGCAATCGTTATTAACATTGCCTTTTGATGGAGAAGTTGTAAAAAATGAAATTAAAATGGACTTCTTCTTTGGTCCAAACAAATATGGAGTAATAAGCGACTACGATATTGATATGGAAGAAATTATTCCATTGGGATGGGGATTCTTTGCCTTGCAATGGGTAAATCGTTTTGTTATTATTCCTATTTTTGATTTCTTATCTGGATTTGGATGGAATATGGGTATTGTAATCCTTATTCTAACAATAATGGTTAAGATAGTACTTTTCCCACTTGCTTATAAATCCTATTCATCTTCTGCTAAAATGAGGGTTATTCAACCTGAAATTCAGAAAATCAATGAAAAATATCCTAAGCAAGAACAAGCAATGGAAAAGCAAAAAGCTGTTATGGCTCTATATAAGAGAGCAGGAATTAATCCAATGGCAGGATGTTTGCCTATGATTTTGCAGTTCCCAATACTTGTTGCTATGTTCCGTTTCTTCCCAGCCTCAATTGAGCTACGTCAACAATCTTTCCTATGGGCAGATGACTTATCAAGTTACGATTCAATATTAGATTTACCATTTGAAATCCCTTTCTATGGCTCTAATGTTTCTTTATTCTGTTTGTTGATGACAATTGCACAAATCTTCTATACAAAAATGACTATGAAACAACAACAAGGAACTACGCAAATGCCTGGAATGAAAGTGATGATGTACATGATGCCTATTTTTATGCTATTTATGCTTAATAAATTCTCAGCAGCTCTTAACTACTACTATTTTATTTCATTATGCTTTACCTTCATTCAAGTATGGGTAATTGGAAAAACTATAAACAGACAAAAAGTGCTAGATACTCTAAAAGCTAATCAAAATAAACCTATCAAAAAATCAAAATGGCAAGAAAGAATGGAAGCTTTAGAGAAACAAAATCGCTCATTAGTTGAGCAAAGACAAAGGCAACAAAATAAAAGGAAACATTAATAATCAACATATTTATAAACTAAAAAAAGAAAATAAATGAGTGTTTTTTTTATTCTAATGATTGTTATCTTCATTATTGGATATTGTGCCATAGCATTAGAACATCCAATTAAGATTAACAAATCTGCAACAGCCCTTTTGCTCGCAGTAATACTATGGTCAGTTTATGCCTTAATGGGTCCAGGATTTGAACATGAAACAATCCTAGTACATTTGGGAGATACAGCAGAAATTGTCTTCTTCCTTCTGGGAGCAATGACAATAGTCGAGATTGTTGATCGTCACGAAGGCTTTAGGATTATTACGGACAAAATCCACACTAAAAGCAAAAGAAAATTGCTTTGGATTATTGGAATCTTGACTTTCTTTATGTCTGCAGTATTAGATAATATGACAACTGCAATAGTAATTTGCGCATTACTCCGTAAACTAATTGCCGATAAACACGACCGTTGGTTTTTCTGTGGTATTGTAATTCTTGCTGCAAACTCAGGTGGAGCATGGAGCCCAATTGGAGATGTAACCACCATTATGCTTTGGATAAAAGGAAACATTACTGCATTAGGTATTATTACTGAAACATTTATTCCTTCATTAGTTTCACTTTTGGTTCCTTTAATTGCAATAACATTTATGTTAAAAGGAGATGTTGAAAGACCTGAAATAAATGATGATAGCGAACTTTCAACCATAAGTTCAAAGCAAAGTCTTTTGATTTTATGTCTTGGAGTAGGAGCCCTACTTTTTGTTCCTATATTTAAAACCATTACTCACCTCCCTCCATATTTAGGAATATTATTTGGATTAGGAGTGCTTTGGGTAGTAACTGAAATAATGCATGTTTCTAACAAAGAAAACTATTCAAGGCTTAATGTTTCTGCAATTATCACAAGAGTTGATGTTCCTTCTGTCCTTTTCTTTTTAGGAATTTTAATGGCAGTTGCAAGTTTGCAAACAGCTGGACATTTAGAAATGCTATCAAAGTCATTAGATAAATTAGGAAATATTTACATTATAGATATAATAATAGGGTTAGCCTCTTCTGTTATTGATAATGTTCCATTGGTTGCAGCAGCTCTGGGAATGTATCCAGTTGCTGATGCTGCACAAATTGCTGCAAATCCTGAATTGGTGCATTTTGCTCAAGATGGTGCATTCTGGGAATTCTTAGCGTATTGTGCTGGAACAGGTGGAAGCATACTTATTATTGGATCTGCCGCAGGAGTAGCCGTTATGGGAATGGAGAAAATAGACTTTATTTGGTATTTAAAGAAGATTTCTCTTTGGGCACTATTAGGCTATTTTGCTGGTGCAGGTGTATTTGTGCTGATAAGTAAATTTATTTTACATACCTAATCAAACTAAAAAATTTATTTTACATGTTTGATTTTGTTCAAAGAAGCCCTAACGTTTGAAGCCTTAGAGTTTCTTTGAACAATTTTTTAATATTAAATGCAACTATTAACTAAAACAAAAAACTATGAGCTATTTTATTTTAATGATTATACTGTTTGTTCTGGGCTATGCTTTCATTGCCTTAGAACATCCATTAAAAATTAACAAATCAGCATCTGCTCTTTTATTGGCAGTTGCTCTATGGACTGTATTTTCTCTTTTTGGAGAAGGTTTTGACCATTCAGAAATTATTTCACATTTGGGAGAAACAGCAGAAATTGTCTTTTTCCTTTTAGGGGCAATGACAATTGTAGAGATAATTGATTCTCATCAAGGATTTAAGATAATCACTGAAAAAATCAATACAACAAACAAAAGAAAACTATTATGGATAATTAGTATCCTTACTTTCTTTATGTCTGCTGTTTTAGACAATCTTACAACAGCAATTGTAATGTGTGCTTTACTAAGAAAGCTTATTGATGATAAACATGACCGTTGGTTCTTCTGTGGAATGGTTATTCTTGCAGCCAACTCTGGTGGAGCATGGAGTCCAATAGGAGATGTTACAACCATTATGCTTTGGATAAAAGGAAATATAACTGCAATGAAAATCATTTTAGAAACATTCCTTCCTTCTTTAGTTTCAATGATAGTTCCTCTAACTATAATCACATTTATCCTAAAAGGAGAAGTTAAAAGACCTGAAGCTATCGCAAAATCAAATCATGATATTCAAATATCAAAAAAACAAAGTAATCTAATCTTCTTCTTGGGAGTAGGATCTTTGTTGTTTGTTCCAGTATTTAAAACCATAACTCATCTACCTCCATACTTAGGAATATTTTTAGGATTAGGAGTTTTGTGGGTAGTAACTGAAATAATGCATAAATCTAACGCAAATAATTATTCCAAACTCAATGTTCCAGCAGTTTTATCTAAGATTGATATGTCTTCAATTCTATTTTTTGTTGGAATATTAATGGCAGTTGCATGCTTGCAAACAGCAGGACACTTAGACCTTCTTTCTAAAACATTAGATAAGATTGGAAATATATATGTTATAAACATACTAATTGGAATGATTTCTGCAATTGTTGATAATGTACCCCTTGTTGCAGCAGCAATAGGCATGTATCCAGTAGCAACACCAGAAATGATTGCAATTAATCCAGAACTTTATCATTTTGCTCAAGATGGAGCCTTTTGGGAATTCTTAGCATATTGTGCAGGAACAGGAGGAAGTCTTTTAATTATTGGTTCAGCAGCAGGAGTTGCAGTAATGGGAATGGAAAAGATAGACTTTATATGGTATTTAAAGAAGATTTCACTTTGGGCACTTATAGGCTATTTGGCAGGTGCAGGAGTATTTATAATTATTAGTAAGTTCATACTTCATACATAAGAAATTTCAAAGATTAGAGAATTGGAGTAAGTTTATCATAGATTTACTCCAATTTTTGTTTTATCTCATTAGGTTTATTAAAACACGATTCTACAAAATTAACTCTTCGTTTCAGCAAATTAAAACAAGGTTTTAATTTATTAATTCTTCGTTTTAATAAATTAATTCTTCGTTTCAGTAGATTGAGATAAGAATATGTTTTATGATTATAGATTCATAGCAAATAAACAATTATTTTGTTTTCTTAAAGATGAGAATTATTTGGTTTGTAACAAGGCTTTTAGAATAAAATATGCGAGTTTTGAACAGAGTTTTTATGTTTTATTTTCATAATCCAAAAGGTTTGATTAAATTTGCAACTTAAATTTTGATTAATCAGTTAAATAGATAAAATATTTATGACCAAAAAGACGTATGTTGCAGTTTCTCCTCATGAGGCAGTTAAGGTAATTAAATCTAATGACCATATTCATCTATCATCAGTAGCATCAACTCCTCAATGTTTAGTAGATGCTATGTGCCAAAGGGGTAAGACAGGGGAGTTTAAGAATGTTTATGTACATCATTTGCATACTGAAGGCAATGCTCCTTATGCTTCAAATGAGTTTGAAGGAATATTCCAGCACGATGCTTTCTTTGTAGGAGGCAATGTTAGAAAAGATGTTCAAGCAGGCTATGCTGATTATATCCCAATCTTTCTTTCCGAAACGCAAAAACTCTATAGAGAGAAATATTTGCCAGTAGATGTTGTAATGCTTCAAGTCTGTCCTCCAGATGAACATGGATTTGTATCTATGGGAACTTCAGTCGATGCAACTTTGGCTGCAATTGAGATGGCAAAAACAGTTATTGCAGTTGTAAATCCTTGTATGCCTCGCTCTTATGGAGATTCGCTAATCCCTATGTCTTTGATTGATATTTTTGTTGAAGATTCTTCTCCGCTATTTCCTGCTCATTTCACCGAGCCAACTGCTGAGGAAGCAACAATTGGAAAGTTTTGTGCAGAATTGATTGAAGATGGTGCTTGTTTGCAAATGGGTATTGGTGCTATCCCAAATGCTGTTTTGGCTCAATTGGGACACCATAAAAACTTAGGAATTCATACTGAAATGTTTGCTGATGGTGTATTGCCATTGGTTGAAAAAGGAGTTATAAATGGAAAGAACAAGAAATTAGACAATGGAAAGATGGTTTCTACTTTCTTGATGGGCTCTAAAAAGGTTTACGATTTTATTGATAATAACCCAATGGTACTTATGAAGGATGTGGCTTACACAAATGATCCTTTTATTATTTCACAACAACCGAAAATGACCGCAATAAATTCTGCATTGCAAATTGATATTACAGGTCAAGTTTGTGCAGATAGTATTGGAACAAAATTTTTTAGTGGTGTTGGAGGACAGGTTGATTTCATTTATGGAGCATCTCGTTCACAAGGGGGTAAATCAATAATTGCGATGCCTTCTTCAACAAATAAAGGAATTAGCAAGATTGTTAATACCCTAAATCTTGGAGCAGGAGTTGTAACTACTCGAAATCACGTGCATTGGATAGTAACAGAGTATGGAGCAGTTAATCTATATGGCAAATCGCTTCAGGAAAGAGCAAAATTATTAATCTCGATTGCGCATCCAGAAGCTAGAGAAACATTAGAAAGAGAAGCATTTGAGCGTTACGGACAACATTTCCATTTCATAAAATAGTATGGGAAGGTTGATGGCTATTGATTATGGGAGTAAGCGTGTTGGGTTAGCAGTAAGTGACACTCAAAGGATTATTGCTACAGCTCTTACAACTGTTGAAACTAAAAAGATTTTTGAATTTCTGGATGAGTATTTAAAAAAAGAAGAGGTTGATGAGTTTATTGTCGGACTTGCAAAGCAAATGAACAATACTCTAAGTGAAAGTGGCGTTTATATTGAACCCTTTGTTTTGGAATTAGCAAAAAAGTATCCAGATAAAAAAATTGTAAGGATTGATGAAAGGTTTACGTCAAAAATCGCAACACGAGCCATTTTAGAATCTGGTGCTAAAAAGAAACAGCGCCAAAATAAAGCTCTTGTTGATACAGTAAGTGCAGTTATTTTGCTGCAAAGTTATATGAATTAAAAGAAGAATGGAAAAATGATATTACCTATAGTTGGTTATGGTAACCCTGTCTTAAGGAAGGTAGCACAACCAATAGACAAGACTTATCCTGAATTAAATCTCTTGATTGATAATATGTTTGAGACTATGTATAATGCAAATGGAATTGGATTAGCAGCACCTCAAATTGATTTATCAATAAGACTAATTGTAATTGATGCAGACCCTTTGAAGGAAAACTATCCTGAAGCTGAGGGTTTCAAAAAAGTATTCATTAATCCGCAAATTGTTGAAGAAAGTGGAGAGAAGTGGGTTTTCGCAGAAGGTTGTCTTTCTCTGCCAGAATTACACGAAGAGGTTAGTCGTTATTCAAATGTTTTGGTAAAATATTTCGATGAGAACTTCAGCCCTAAGGAAGAGATGTTTTCTGGAGTTCGAGCAAGGGTTTTCCAACATGAATATGATCATTTGGAGGGTAAGGTCTTTGTGGATAGGCTTTCTCCATTAAGGAAAACACTTTTAAAGAGAAAACTTAATGATATTTCAAACGGAAAGATTCAAACAAATTATAAAATGAAACGTCCATCTACTGGAAGAAAATAATCTAAGAAAATGAAAAAATATTTGTTATTAGTACTTGTGGTTTTTGTTTTTTCTTCATGCAAACCAACAAGAGAAAGTAGGTTAAAGGAAATTGGAAAATATGAAATGACAACCCTTAAAGAAACAAAAGAAATTTCAAAAATAAAGGCAGATTCATTACTCGTTTTGTATGATAGTTTTATTTCCGATTTCCCAACAGATAGCAATTCAACAATATTCTTGTTTAGAGCTGCTGATGTATGTATAAATATGAAGTATTGCGATAGAGCAATTGCGTATATAGATAGGTTGGTTTCAGATTTCCCAAATACTCAAATGTCGGAATTTGCATCTTTTAAGAGAGGAGAAGCTTACGAAAAAGCATGCAGCAATAAGGAGAAAGCAAAACAAGCTTATGATGATTTTACAGTAGAATACCCAGAATCAGATTTAGCAAATACAGCAAAAGTAATGTCAGAGATGTTAGGAATGCAGGATGAGATGGATATGATTAGGCAATTTGAAGCTCAAAATGCAGAAACATTAACAGTTGAAAATTAAAAATTTTACTTTTTTGCACTTTTTTTATTGCTAAACCAAAGATTAGTAGTATTTTTGCAACCGAAATAGACATTTGGAGGGGACTAATTTGTCCCCTCTTTTGTTGATAATTGGTTTATATGATTGATAAAGAGAGGGTTCATGATATCGTTAATCAGGAATTGGAGAATACAGACCTATTTCTGATTGATATAAAAATTGGAAAAGATAATAAGATTTCTGTTATTATTGATGGTGATAACGGAGTTACAATCCAAAATTGTATTGACTTGTCAAGACAAATTGAAAAGAATTTTGATAGAGAGGTTGAAGATTTTGAATTAAGTGTCATGTCTGCAGGGATTGGAGAACCTCTTAAGCTTATTCGTCAATATAAAAAGAATTTCGGGAAAAGCATTGAAATACTAATTAAAGAGAATAGTGAAAAAATAGTTGGAGAACTAATAGGAGTTGATGACGAGAAGGTCATCGTGAAGATTCAACCGAAAAAGAAGAAGGAACCAATTATTGAAAGAGAAATCTTGATTGACAATATTAAAGAGAGCAAAATAATAATTTTATTCTAAATATAAGAAAGTTTTAAATATGGAAAACTTAAATTTAATTGACACCTTTTCAGAGTTTAAAGAATTTAAAAACATCGAAAGAGAAACTTTGATGCGTATCTTAGAAGATGTTTTTAAAACTCTAATGCTAAAGAAATATGGCTCTGATGAGAATTTTAGTGTTATTGTAAATATTGATAAGGGTGACTTAGAGATTTGGCGAAATAGATTAATTGTTGAAGATGGAGCTGTTGAAGATGAGAATACTCAGGTGTCGTATTCTGAGGCAATTAAGATCGAACCTGATTTTGAAATTGGAGAAGAATTATCTGAGGAAATTAAATTTGCAGATTTTGGACGTAGAGATATACTTACAATTCGTCAAAACTTAGCTGCTAAGATTCAAGATTATGAAAGAGCAAATATATTCACAAAGTATAAAGAAAAAGTAGGTGAGATTGTTGTTTGTGAGGTTTATCAGGTTTGGAAAAGAGAGATAATGGTATTAGACGAGGAAGGAATTGAATTAACCTTACCTAAGAACGAACAAATACCAAGTGATTTCTATAGAAAAGGGGATACGATTAAAGCAGTGGTTTTGAAAGTTGAGATGAGAAATGGTGTTCCACAAATAACCATTTCAAGAACTTCTCCTGTTTTCTTGGAAAGATTACTTGAGCAAGAAGTTATAGAAATTTATGATGGATTAATTACAATTAAAGATATAGTTAGAGAACCAGGAGAAAGAGCTAAGGTTGCAGTTGAGTCTTATGATGATAGAATTGACCCTGTTGGTGCATGTGTTGGTATAAAGGGAAGTAGAATACATGGTATTGTTAGAGAGTTAAGAAATGAAAATATTGATGTAATCAACTTTACACCAAACACTGAACTTTACATTACAAGAGCATTAAATCCTGCTAAGGTTACTTCTATCAATTTAGATACTGCAAATCAAAGAGCAGAAGTTTTTATGCCAACAGATCAAGTGTCTTTAGCAATTGGTAAAGGTGGAGCTAATATCAAATTGGCGAGTAAGCTTACAAAGTACGAGATAGATGTATATAGCGATACTGATTTGAATTATGAAGACGTTGATTTGAATGAATTTACAGATGAGATTGAAGAATGGATTATTGATGAATTGAAGGCAATTGGTTGTGATACAGCAAAGGATGTTTTAGCCATAAGTAGAGAAGAGTTAATCGAGAGAACAGACTTAGAAGAGGAGACGATTGATGATGTTATAAAAACATTAAAGGCAGAATTTGAAGATTAACAAAGAATTGGCAAGCAAGTATTAATTAAAATCAACTAAACTAAAAAAGAGAAAAGCAAAATGTCAGAAGAAAATAAAACTACAAGATTAAGTAAAGTTGCGAAAGAATTTAATGTTGGGATTTCAACATTAGTAGATTGTCTTGCCAAAAAAGGGAAAATAATTGAAAGTAATCCTAATACAAAAATTGACGGTGAGTTATATGATATTCTAGCATCAGCTTTTCAATCAGAAAGAAAGGTTAAGGAGGATGCCAATAAATTGGACTTTGCAACGCCAAAAGCTAAAATTGAAATTGAGGAAGTTCATGCTGAAATTCAAAATGAACCTAAGCATGAGGAAACTATTAATCCTGAAATAATAATTAAGACAACAACAATTGACTTTATAGAACCAACTCCTCCAAAGGAAGAAAAAGAAAAGAAAACAACCAAAGTAGAGTCAGTAAAAGCCAAGGTTGAACCAGCAGTAAAAGAACAGAAAGAAGAAGTTTCAAAAAAGAAAGACGAAAAACAAGAGAAAAAAGAGGAAGTTCCAGCTCCTCAAACTGATGAAACGCATTCTTTAAATATTGTTGGAAAGATAGACTTGAATTCGATTAATTCAAAAACAAAACCTGCTAAAAAAACAAAGGCCCAAATTGCTAAAGAAAAGGAAGAAAAGAAGAAAATCGAACAAGAGAATAAAGAAAATGCTAAGTCTGTAAGCAAAAAAGCAAAAGAAGCACCTTTAGAGAAGAAGAAAGAAAAGAAAGAAGAGGTTGAAAAGCCAGAAATAGTTGAAGAAAAACCTATAGAGATTAAAGAAGAGGTTGTTAAGGAAGAACTAAAGATTGAAGAAGTCATTGAGGATTCTCCAGAAGAGAACAAGGATAATTTTATAGAAACTCAATATGTTAAGCTTTCAGGACCTAAGGTTTTGAATGAAAAGGTTGATTTATCTCAGTTTAGCAGACCCAAAAAACAAATAGTTCATGCTTCACAGCAAAAAAATGCGAGTGTATCCGATGATTTAAAGAAGGATAAGAAAAAACGTAGAAGAATAAAACAATCTCAAACTCAGACTAAGCCTACCCAAACTCCAGCTACCACTCCTCAAGATGCACAAAAGGGCAAAATCAAGAAAGATGATAAAAAGTCCAAATTTACTAAGACTAAGAAGGAGTTAAAGAAAGTAGAGATTAATAGCGAAGAGATTGAAAAGCAAATTAAAGAAACCCTTGCACGTTTATCACCAATTGGAAAATCCAAAGCATCAAAACATAGAAGGGAAAAACGTCAAACCATATCTCAACAGCAACAACACGAATTCGAACAAGAGATAGAAAACCAAAAAATATTAAAAGTAACAGAATTTGTAACTGCAAATGAATTAGCTACAATGATGGATATTCCTGTTACAAAGATTATTTCTTCGTGTATGTCCTTAGGAATGTTTGTTTCAATCAATCAACGTTTGGACGCAGAAGCAATTCAGCTTATATCTGAAGAGTTTGGATTTACAACAGAGTTTGTTAGTGCAGATGTTGTTGAAGCAATTGAGGAAACTGAGGAGCAAGATAGAACAGAAGATTTAGTTTCTAGATCTCCAATTGTAACAGTTATGGGACACGTTGACCATGGTAAAACCTCATTACTTGACTATATTAGAAATGCAAATGTTATTGCTGGTGAAGCTGGTGGAATTACTCAGCATATTGGAGCATATGAGGTGAAATTAAGCAGTGGCAAAAGAATAACATTTTTAGATACTCCTGGTCACGAAGCTTTTACTGCAATGCGTGCTCGTGGAGCCAAGATAACAGATATTGCAATTATCGTAATTGCTTGTGATGATAGAGTGATGCCTCAAACTGTTGAAGCTATTAACCATGCTCAAGCCGCCGGTGTTCCAATCATTTTTGCTTTAAATAAAATTGATACAAATGGTGCAGACCCTGAAAAGATAAAAGGAGAATTAGCAAATATGAATCTTTTGGTTGAAGATTGGGGAGGAAAATTCCAAAGTCAAGAGATTTCTGCTAAAAAGGGGATAAACATTGATTTGCTTTTGGAAAAAGTTCTTCTTGAAGCAGAGCTTTTAGATTTGAAAGGAAATCCAAAGAAAAGAG
Source organism: Bacteroidales bacterium UBA4893 (assembly GCA_002399025.1). GTDB lineage: Bacteria > Bacteroidota > Bacteroidia > Bacteroidales > P3 > UBA10566. Next base: position 42,319 of record DHCV01000019.1, read on the forward strand.
CAAAAGGAACAATTATTGAATCATCTTTAGACAAGGGAAGAGGCTTTGTTGCAAAACTTTTGGTTCAAGATGGTTCAATTAATCAAGGTGATTTTGTTTTGGCTGGTTCCACATTCGGTAGAGTTAAAGCAATGTATAATGAAAGAAATCAATTGATAAAAGAAGCTGGTCCTTCCGCTCCTGTTCTTCTTTTAGGATTAAATGGAGCTCCTCAAGCAGGTGATACATTTAATGTAATGTCCTCTGAAAAAGAAGCAAAGGATTTAGCAACCAGACGTACTCAACTTCAAAGAGAGCAAGGATTGAGAACTCAAAAACACATTACACTTGACGAAATTGGTAGAAGAATTGCTATTGGAGATTTCAAACAACTTGATATTATTATTAAGGGAGACGTTGACGGTTCAGTTGAAGCTTTGGCAGATTCACTTCTAAAACTATCAACTCCAGAAGTACTTGTTAATGTAATCCATAAATCAGTTGGTCAAATTACAGAATCAGACGTATTGTTGGCAACAGCCTCAAATGCGATTATTATTGGTTTCCAAGTTCGCCCTTCATTGGGAGCAAGAAAACTTGCTGAGGCTGAACAAATCGATATTAGATTATATTCAATTATTTATTCAGCTATTAACGAGATTAAGGATGCTATTGAAGGTATGCTTTCTCCTGAAATTGAGGAAAAGATTGTTGCTAATCTTGAAATTAAAGAAACATTTAAGATATCTAAGGTTGGAACAATTGCAGGTTGTATTTGCTTGGATGGCAAAATTAATAGGAATACAAAGATTCGTATAATTCGTGATGGTATTGTTACTTACACTGGAAAGCTCGCTTCTTTAAAACGTTTCAAAGACGAAGTAAAAGAAGTTGTGGCTGGACAGGATTGCGGATTGAATATTGAAAACTATAATGATATTAAGGTTGGAGATATTGTCGAAGGATATGAAGAAATAGAAATAAAGAGAAAACTATAAAGAATTAAACAAATAGTTTGCCCCTGTAGTTCAACGGATAGAATGGAAGTTTCCTAAACTTTAGATAGCAGTTCGATTCTGCTCGGGGGTACTAATTAAAACCAAGTTTTTATATGATTGAAAATAGTTCAAACAATGACTTTACTTTAAAAAGTTCAATAAGCTTTATATTAAAGCATAAGATTATCCTCATTATTGTTTTTATTGTTTCGGCAATTGCAATAGGTTTGATATCTCTATTGCTACCAAACTACTACAAATCACAAGTTACACTTATGGCAGCAGAAACTAACGCAGTTTCAAAAGCTGTACTTTCTCAAATGGATAACTACGATGCATTAAGTTTTGGAAAGGAAAAGGATGCTGAATACTTGATGGAAATTCTTAGTTCAAGTACAATTATCTCCAAAACTATTTCCAAATTCAATTTAGCTGAACATTATGGTATTGAAGCTGAGAACACACAAGCAAAGAGTGATAAGCTTAATCAAAGATTGGTTTCTAACATTAAGATAAAAAGAACAGAGAACTTAGGTGTTAAGCTTACTGTTTGGGATACTGATCCTCATTATGCAGCAAATATTGCTAACTATATGGCTGCTCAAATGCAGGTTTTGAGAAATGATATGAAGAAATCAAAGATGGATTCTTTGGTTAACGCCTTAACAATTTCTCGAAATAGATTGAAGGCAGATATTGATTCTTTGGCAGGTGAACTTTCAAAGCTTTCTATGGAGGCTAAGATTTTTGACGCCGATAAAATGTCAGATAGAATAAGCCAAGAACTTGCTAAGCAAATTGCTTCAGGAAATCAAGGTGCTGTTTCGAGATTAGAAAAGAAATTATCAGAAATTGGAGAATTTGGTCCTGAGATTAACGCCACCAAAATATTATTGGAAAGAAAGACTGAGACCTTAAAGAATTGGGATGAAAAGCTTGAACAGGTTAGGGTGGATGCTCAAAGCAATGTTCCAAACGATTTTATTATTGATTCAGCCTATCCATCAGAACTTAAGGACAAACCAAAGCGTTCAATTATTGCATTTCTTGGAGGATTAGGTTGTACATTTCTTGCAATATTTGTTTTAATACTTAGAGATAAGAATAGAATTGCAAAGAAAGATAATGAGATTTCTTAATCAAATAATTGATTATATCGCAAAAATCCTTTCTCCACTTTTAAGCCTATGGGGAAGAGTAAATGATAAAGCAAAAACTATTATCATTATCTCAATCCTTTGTGCTCTCTTTATTGGAATTGGCTATTCCTACATTGATTACGAATATTATATTTATGGAGTAGTTCCAATAGTGCTTCTCCTTCTCCTTCTATACTATTATCATTTAGATAAGGTTCTCTATCTGATTGCCTTAATAACACCTTTTTCAATTAATATGTTGGTTAGTGAAACAACATCAATGACTCTCCCTACAGAACCATTACTGATATTTTTCACCCTTGTTTTTTCCATTAAATTCTTTGTTGATGGAAAATATAACCCCAAAATCCTTACTCACCCCATAACACTTGCAATAGTTTTTTATTTGTTCTGGATGCTAATAACAGCTCTAACCAGCGTTAGACCAGTTGTTTCGTTCAAATACTTTGCCTCAAAAATTTTCTATATTATTCCTTTTTACTTGGCAGTTATTCCTTTACTTTCCAATTTCAAGAAAATCAAAACAATATACCTCTTCTATGCAATTTCTCTAATGTTTGTTGTTTTTTATGCAACCATTGGATTTGCACAAAAGGGATTTGAATTTGACTATTGCTTCTACATAATGCAGCCATTTTATAATGACCACACAGCTTATGGGGCAATACTGGCAATGTTCTTGACAATTACAACATTTTTTATATTCTCAAAGTCAACAAGTAAGTGGGGAAGGTTATTATACATATTCTTATTCGGGATTTTCCTTATGGGACTAATACTTTCCTATTCTCGAGCAGCATGGTTGAGTGTCTTGCCCGCAGTAGGGATATTTATAATCCTAAAATTTAAAATCAAATTTAAACTAATACTAATAACGTTTTTCTCCCTAATACTTCTGTTTTTTGCTTTCCAATCTCCGTTACTCCAATTGCTTGAGAAAAATAATCAAGACTCTTCAGGAAATATAGCAGAACACATAACATCAATCTCAAATATAAGCACCGATGCCTCAAACGTTGAAAGAATTAATCGTTGGGCTTGTGCCTTTAGGATGTTTAAAGAAAAACCTTTTTTTGGTTGGGGACCAGGAACCTATCAATTTGAATATGCTGGTTATCAAAAGTCATTTCAGCTCTCAACCATAAGCACCAATGCGGGCAATTTGGGCAATGCACATAGCGAATACTTTGGACCATTAACCGAAAGTGGAGTTTTGGGTATGCTTTCGGTAATTATCCTTTTTTCTGTTGTAACCTACACAGGTATAAAAGTATATAAACGAGCTCAAAACAAAGCCGAAGGTCAGTTAGCAATATTTCTAACGATGGCATTAGTAACCTACTACACCCATGGAGTGTTAAATAACTTCCTCGACACCGATAAACTATCCATTCCTTTTTGGTTCTTCACAGCAGCAATTGTTGCCTTAGATATATATTCACAAAAGCGTGAAAGAATCTAATTAAGCAAAGCCCACAAAGTATTTCATTAAACCAATTCACCATTTTTATCTCTAATTTATTAGTCTTAATAAAATTTTAAGGCTTAATATTCTAATTTATACCTTATTTCTTTCAATTTAAATAAGGAAATAATCTACCCAAATCAAGTAAAAATTTATTAAAATAAGGAATAAATTCTGTAAGGTGGCACCATACTATAAGTAAGGTAGCAGGTTACTATGAGTAAGGTGGCAGGATACTTCAGTAAGGTGGCACCTTACTTTAACTATGGTCGTACCATAAGAAATTTATACCTTATCTTATTCAACTATAATAAGGTTTTGATACACTAATATCAAATAAAAACAAATTAATAAGGAATTATTCAGTTATAATATTGCTTCTAAATTATTTTATTAGCTTTGCAGATGATTTTTAAAGGTATTATGATTTACTTTTGTCTTTATTTTCTAACTCTTATTGGTCTTTTTGCTTGTTCACTTATTAGTGGAGCTATTAGATATGCTCTAAGAAAGGACTCAAAGGTTATCAAGAACGGCTTTATTATTTTTCTTGCAAACTTTATTCTTGATAAGAATAAAGGGTTGTTTTATAGGATAATATCTCTCTTGCTAAGGCATTCATGGGAAATGCCTCAAACTCTTTTGGGTAATGTTTTCTCTCAATTTAAGAATATTATTTGGCAAACCGATAGGGTAGATTTGTTTGGTGGAGTTTGTTTTTCCATTAAATATAATCATAATCATAACTCCGGCATTTCGCTTGGGAATTTTATAAACATTAACACCTATAATCAAGGAAAGGATGATTTTGAAAAAGAAATTATTTCGGAGCCTCTATTTATGCATGAATATGGTCATACTATTGATAGCAGACTTTTTGGACCTTTGTATTTGTTTGTAATTGGAATTCCGAGTTTGGTTAGTGCCATAAGGGCTCATCAGGTAGAGAATCAACCTCAAGGGGTTAGTTCTCACTACTTTTCATGGTGTGAGAGAAGAGCAAATAGGAATGCAAGGGAGTATTTTAGTAAGCATTTTTCTGTTGATTGGGCAAGTTCCTATAAGGGCTATACTATTGAAACCTTCTATAGATTAGTAAAGAATACTTAATAATCTTATTCAAAAATTCTCTTTATCTGTTGTTTTATTGCTTTTTTGTCAAAACTGACAAATAAAAATGTTATTTTTGCAGATTGATTAAAAAGGAATAGTTTTTGACTATTTCTTTGCACATAGATATTAATAACAGATAAATAAACAAAATAAAGATGCCAAATTTTCTTTCAAAACTTTTCGGAAACAAGTCTCAGCGAGACTTAAAAGAACTTAAGCCAATACTGGAACAATGCTTAGAGTTTTCAGATAAAGTTATAAACCTTACCAACGACGAGCTTAGAGATAAAACCAAAGAGTTTAAGCAAAGAATCTATAATGAAATTAAAGAAGAAGAAACAAGGGTTGAGGCTATTCGCCAAAGGATAGATACCGAATTAGATATGCCTGTTCCTGAAAAGCAAGCTCTTTATTCCGAGTTGGAAGAGTTGGAGAAAAAGACCTACGAGAAAACTCAAAAGGTTTTGAATGATATTCTTCCAGAGGCTTTTGCTGTTGTGAAAGAAACTGCAAGACGTTTTACTGATAATGAAAAGGTTGAGGTAACAGCCAATGATTATGATAAGGATTTGGCTGCCGTTAAGGATAATGTAAACATTGTTGGCGATAAGGCATACTTTGATAAGTCATGGATGGCAGGAGGAAACATGGTTGAGTGGAATATGATTCACTATGATGTTCAGCTTATTGGAGGAACTGTATTGCATCAAGGAAAGATTGCCGAAATGGCAACAGGGGAAGGAAAGACCCTTGTAGCAACCCTTCCAATCTATCTTAATGCCCTACCAGGAAAAGGTGTTCACGTTGTAACTGTAAATGACTATTTAGCAAAGCGTGACTCCGAATGGAATAGTATGATATTTGAATTCCATGGACTAAGGGTTGATTGTATTGATAAGCATGAGCCTAATTCCGAACAAAGACGCAACGCCTATAATGCTGACATTACTTATGGAACAAATAATGAGTTTGGTTTTGACTATCTAAGGGATAATATGTGTAATAACCCAAATGAGATTGTTCAAAGAAAACATAATTATGCAATTGTGGATGAGGTTGACTCTGTTTTGATTGATGATGCACGTACACCGCTTATTATTTCTGGACCAACACCAAAGGGAGACGACCAGGAGTTTGAACAATTTCGCCCTGTAATTGAAAAGCTCTATAATGTTCAAAGGGGATTTGTTACTCAAATTCTTGCAGAAGCTAAAAATCTTTTGAAAGAGGGAAGAACACAAGAGCAAGAACGCGAAGGAGGAATGTTATTACTTAGGGCTCATCACGGGCTTCCAAAAAATAAGGCTTTGATAAAGTTCCTCAGTGAGCCAGGTATGAAATCTCTTTTGTTAAAGACTGAAAACCAATTTATGCAAGACCAAAGTAAGGAGATGTTTAAGATTGACGACCCTCTATACTTTATTATTGATGAAAAGGTTAATTCAATTGAGCTAACTGACAAGGGTATTGAGTATTTGACCCAATTGGGAGAAGACCCTAAGATGTATATGCTTACTGATGTTGGAACTGAGATTGCTGAGCTTGAGAAAGAAGAACTTTCGCCAAAAGACAAGGCAGAAAGAAAAGACAAGATACTTCAATCCTACGCCACACAATCCGACAGAGTACACACCATTAACCAACTCCTTAAAGCCTATACTCTTTTTGAAAAAGATGTAGAATATGTTGTTGTAAACAATCAAGTGAAGATTGTTGATGAGCAAACAGGACGTATTATGGAGGGAAGGCGTTATTCCGATGGATTGCACCAAGCAATTGAAGCAAAGGAAAACGTTAAGGTTGAGGCAGCAACCCAAACCTATGCAACCATAACATTGCAAAACTACTTCCGTATGTACAAAAAGCTTGCAGGGATGACCGGTACGGCCGAAACTGAAGCAGGTGAGTTGTGGAATATCTATAAATTGGATGTTGTGGTTATTCCAACCAACCGCCCAATTGCACGTTTGGACGATAATGACCTAATCTATAAAACAAAGCGTGAAAAGTTCAATGCTGTAATTATTGAAATAGAAAGCCTTGTTAATAAGGGAAGACCTGTTTTGGTTGGGACAACATCTGTTGAAACCTCAGAGCTATTGAGCAAGATGCTAACCATGAGAAAGATTAAGCATAATGTTTTGAATGCTAAGCTGCATAAAAGAGAGGCAGATATTGTTGCTGAGGCAGGAATTGCAGGAACCGTTACTATTGCAACCAATATGGCAGGTCGTGGAACGGACATTAAGCTTGGAGAAGGAGTAAAGGATGCTGGAGGATTAGCAATCATTGGTACAGAAAGACACGAATCACGAAGAGTTGACCGTCAGTTAAGAGGTCGTGCTGGACGTCAAGGAGACCCAGGTAGTAGCCAGTTCTTTGTTTCTTTGGAAGATAACCTAATGCGTCTTTTCGGTTCGGACAGAATGAGTAAGATAATGGATAGGCTTGGACTAAAAGAGGGAGAGGTTATCCAACACTCAATGATGACAAAGAGCATTGAAAGAGCACAGAGAAAGGTTGAGGAGAATAATTTCGGAACAAGAAAGAGACTTTTAGAATACGATGATGTTATGAATAATCAACGTGAGGTTATCTACTCAAAACGTCGTAATGCTCTCTATGGGGACAAACTCTCAATTGATATTTCCAATATGATTTATGATACTTTGGAATATATGGTTAATGAGTATCATAATTATGGAGACTTGGAGGGCTTTAAGCTTGAGTTTATAAAGCTTACCTCAATGGAATGCCCAATTGAAGATAATAAGGCTTTCGCAAATGCCAAAAAGTCAGACTTAGTGGATGAGTTATACGAAAATGTCTATTCAACCTATAAGGCAAGAATGGAAAGAATAGCACAATTAGCCTTCCCTTATGTTAAGAACCTCTACGAAGGGAAGAACTATACCTATGAAAACATCGCCTTCCCAGTAACAGACGGAGTAAAGATGATGAATGCAATTGCTCCAATTGAGAAATCTTATCTAACCAACGGAAAAGAAATTGGACTTTCAATAGAAAAGAGTATAACTCTACATATAATTGATAATGCTTGGAAGGAACATCTTAGAGAGCTTGACGATTTAAAACAATCTGTTCAAGCCGCTTCTTATGAACAAAAAGACCCATTATTAATTTACAAGTTAGAATCTTTTGGCTTGTTTGAGAAGATGATTAATGAAATCAACAAAGACATTACATCTTTCCTATGTCGTGCAACTCTTCCAATTGGAGAGAATGACGTTAAGCAAACAGACTTGCCTCAAAGTGATAATAGAAAACTAAAGACTGGAAGAGAAGAGTTGAAAGCAGACAATCCATCAGAGCCTCAAAAGATTCAACCTGTTCATGTTGAGAAAAAGATTGGAAGAAATGAGGAATGTCCTTGTGGAAGTGGTAAGAAATACAAGAACTGCCACGGCAAGAACGAATAATCAAAACAGATATTCAAACACAAAGAGGAGTTATATTGTAAATATAGCTCCTCTTTTTGCTTTATAGTGAGAAAAAGATTGCAAATTACATATTTGAGAAAATTTTTAGGTGTAAATTCTTGTAAGAATGGAAAATTATTGTATTTTTGCAAACTCTTTTCAAGGGAAAAGAAGATATTTTATTAATACAAATCAAATAATTAATGGTAAGACAGTACGAAACCGTTTTCATTATGACTCCCGTTTTATCTGAACAACAGATAAAGGAGACGGTACAAAAGTATCAGTCATTATTGACTGAAAGTGGAGCTGAAATTGTTTACGAAAACAATTGGGGAATGCGTAAATTGGCATACCCTATCCAAAAGAAATCTACAGGATTTTATTATCTAATAGAGTTTAAAGCAGAAGGTGAACTTATTGCTAAGCTTGAAACAGCTTACAAGAGAGATGAAAAACTTCTTCGTTTTTTAACTGTTTCTTTAGACAAACATGCAATTGCATACAACGAAAAGAAACGTTCAGGTGGTATGAAAAAACAACAAGAAGCAGCTATGGCAAAACAAGAAATTGTTAAGCCTAAGTCACAAGAAGAAGCTGAAAATTAATTATAAATAATTGAAGAGAAATGGCAAACGAAACAGAAATAAAATATTTAACCCCAATTACGGTTGAAACTCAAAGAAAAAAATACTGCCGCTTCAAGAAAAGTGGTATTAAGTATATTGATTATAAGGATGCAGATTTTCTTTTAAAGTTTGTAAATGAACAAGGTAAACTTCTTCCAAGAAGATTAACCGGAACATCTAACAAATATCAAAAGAAGGTTGCACAAGCAGTTAAAAGAGCACGTCATTTGGCCCTTATGCCTTACGTTGCAGATTTATTAAAATAATTAAGGAGGGAAATCATAGATGGAAATTATATTAAAACAAGATATGAGCAACCTTGGCTACAAGGACGACATAGTAAAGGTTAAAGATGGTTATGCAAATAACTTTCTAATTCCTCAAGGATATGCAATGGTTGCAACTGCTTCAAACAAGAAAATTATTGCAGAAAACCTTAAGCAAAGAGCTTTTAAAGAAGAAAAATTGCGTAAGGATGCAGAAACTTTAGTTGCTGCTTATGCTAAGATTGAAGGTTTGAAGATTGGAGCAAAGGCATCAGAAAATGGTAAGATATTCGGTTCAGTTAACGCAATTCAACTTGCTGATTCAATCAAACAACAATTTGATATTGAAGTTGACAGAAAAAGAATTTCTATCAAGGGCGATGCAATTAAAACTTTAGGAACCTACAAAGCTACTATCTCAGCTTATAAGGATTTGAAAGCAGAAATTGAATTTGAAGTTGTAGCTGAATAAGTTATTCAACAATTCAACAAACATAATTAGACCTTTGGGATTTCTCAAAGGTCTTTTTTTGTTTCTACTCCCAAGCCAATTAACAAAAAAAAGACTTATTTTTGCAACTATAAACTAAAAATGTAATGTTGTCAAAAGCAGAGATAAAAAGAGTATCTTCCTATAAAGAAGCGAAGTACAGAAATCAAGACATGGTTTTTGTTGTTGAAGGAGTAAAGATGGTTGATGAACTTATTGCCTCTGGTTTCGAAATAGAAAGGATATTTGGAACAAGAAAGTGGATGGATGATAACACACAAAAGGTAGGAAGTAGAGCCGATGAGGTTATTGAAGTAGGGGAGGATGAATTAAAGAAAATATCCTCACTCATAACTCCCAACCAAGTTTTGGCAATAGTCAAAGCTCCAACCCCAAAAGACATAGATTTCAAAGATAGATTAGTTATAGCCTTAGACCAAATTAACGACCCAGGCAATTTAGGAACAATAATACGAATTGCAGATTGGTTTGGAGTTGAGGATATTATTTGTTCTGAAAGTACTGTTGACCAATACAACCCAAAGGCTATCCAATCCACAATGGGCTCTTTGTTTAGGGTAAACATAAGCTATGTAAATCTCGAGGCAACACTAAAAACCCTTTCTAAGACCTATCCAATCTACGGCACAGTTGTGAAAAATGGAGAGGATATTTACCAAACCCAATTAAAAACACAAGGAATTATAATTATAGGTAGCGAATCGCATGGTATAAGTAAAGAAATCCTACCATTAATTAATCATCCCCTAACCATACCCAATTTTTCCATTAACCAAAGTGCCGAATCCCTCAACGCAAGCATTGCAACCGGAATTGTGCTTTCGGAGTTTAGAAGAAGGGGTTAAGACTTAGTTTTTAAAAATCAGAAAATATGAGATTTAAGACCTTAGATGCAAAGCAAGAGAAAAGAATTGTAAATATCTTATTGTTTATTATCTATTTCATTGCACTCTATCCATTAACCAAAGTTGGTTTTACGGTTGGCGATGATATTGATTTATATGTTCTTTGTACTTCAGGAAGATGGCCTGAAGTTGTTGGCGACTTGCCATATTTGCATGGGAGGTTTTATTTCTTTATAACTCGCTGGATATATGCTTTGCCTTATTTGATTGATTCTCCTTTATATTTCTCTACTTTGTATATTCTCCCAATTGCTTTATGTTTTGTTGCCTTTGCTCAATTAATTAATAAACTATTCAAGAATTCCAACATCACCCTTTTATCTTCTCTTTTGCTTCTCGCAACCTTCCAAATAATGGGTTTCCACAGCTCAACAACTTCCTATCCTTTCTATTTCACATCTGCTCTTGCAATGATTCTCTTCTCCTTTTCCCTAATGCTCTCTTACTACAATTCAAATAAAAAATCCTACCTATTACTTTCCTCTTTCCTAATGTTTATTGCAAGTCTATACTATGAAACATTCATGGTTTACTATCTTGTCTTCCCTATCCTTGCCCTTTGGAAAAGAGGAGAAGAAAACAAAACACCAATCCAGCTAATTAAACTTGTCCTCAAAGACTTACTACCATACATAATCTTTGGACTGATTTATCTTATTGCATACTTCGGCTTTATGCATTTCTATCCACCACAATACTCTGGTTTGCAATTAGCCGATAACTTATCTCCTATGGGCATTTTGAAAACCATGTATAAACTAACCTTTTACGCACTCCCTCTCCAAGTATATTTTGATTATAAGCATTTAATCTCAACTTCCTTACTCTCAATCACCAATATTCTTTTCTTAGGCTCATCCCTTTTGATAGGAATCCTAACTTATTTCTCACTTAATAGGGAAACAAAAATAAGATATAAATCACTTATCCTTATTGTTTTAATAGGAATATTCTTTGCACTCATTCCACAAATCTTTATTGCCATAACAAAGAAATACTACCTCCAAGATCTAAAGAACTATGTCCCAACCTTCTTCTCTTTCTTTGCCTACACCCTTAGCATTGTCGCAATTATAGTTCTAATAAAAAACCTTTTGGAATGGAATAGAGTCTTGAAGCAAATCTTTATCATAATTATTTCATTAACTATGTGTTTTACTGCTTTCCAGACCCAAAGAATCAATAATGCCATTGGAAATGATATTAAACTTTCAACAGAACGCCTAACCCTGCTTAAAAGACTTTTGAATGAAAACCCAATACCAAACATTGAAAACCAAATAATCTATCTTGGTCAGGCACACAACACAACATCCTCCCTTGCAAGATGGGTAACGCTTCAAAGCATGAATTGGAAAGACTATGCATATAAGGTTACGGAGAAAAATATTGATATTTATGATAACTATCAAAAACTATATATTGATTATAAGCAAGACAGCACAAAGGTTTGGGTTGCTTATTTCATACAGAATCAATATCTTAACTATTCAAAACTCCTCCTAACTGAGTTAAGGGGCGATTCGCTTCCACCAAAGCTAAAAGAAATAATCCCAACAAATATTATTGAAATCCCACTTAAAGGAATTATAAGGCAGGTACCCATTTCTGAGATAGAATACCCAATCATGACATGGGAAGAGGAAGAAGCCTATAAGTCAGCTGAGGAGATTGAGAAACTGAATCAGACAATTAGGAACATAAAGAACGATACGAATTGGTATATTCAAATCCAAAACAAAGCAAAACAAAAGAACATCAGCCTAAAAAGGCAGCTAAGAGAAGACGCACAATGGGTTATGATGCAGTAAAACCAATAAAATTCAGCTTAATAAAATATTCTATATCCCTTTAAAAATCTTAGATTCCTTTAGAAAGCCATTAGATTTTTTCTTTGCATAGTTACATTATCGATAAGTAGCTTTGAGGCAAAAAGATACTCTTTGGGGCAAATTAAACAAGGCATTAATCTACACAAACAAAGCTTTAATCTATTTAAGTAAGGTTTTAATCTCATTAAACTTCGTTTTGATCTATAGATCATGGCATGATCTTTGTAACATCATGGCATGATCTGACCCATATCATGGCATGATTTCACCGAGATCATGCCATGATCTCCACATCAAAACTTCGTTTGAGGAGTTTGATACGGCGTTTTTGCAGGGCTGGGCAAGGTTAAATTAGTTGTAAATTAAGTATTAACATATATAAATTAGATTATGAGTAAAATTTTCGGAACTTGGAAGAAAAAATTTAAGGATGCTCAGGGCAATGTTACTGAAAAATATTATGCCTGTCCTAAAACAACAAGAGTTATTGACGAAGACATTTTGGCAGAAGAAATTTCCGAAATGAGTTCTTTGACTCAAGGCGACGTACTTAGTGCCATTTCGGCATTATCTTCACGTATTAACGCACATTTGAAGGAAGGTGCAAGTGTAAAGCTAAAAGGAATTGGAGTTTTTGGCATTTGGCTAACAAGCGAGGGCTATGACAATCCAAAAGATATTAATCCTAAGAAGGTTAGAGCAAGTAAGGTAACCTTTAGACCAGACAGAGGTTTAGTAAAGTCAATCAAAGAAATGAAATTTGACAATATGCCTAAACTTCCAAAAGGGTTGGTTGCCAAGAAATAAGACTTAATTTAAGAGAGAAGCACAAGCCTTGCGAATTTTGTTAAGGCGAATATATTTTATTACGCAAAGTGCGTTACGCATTATGCGTAATGGAAAATTAGTGTTTAATCTAATGCAAAATTAATTAGTTAGCTTATAATTAATGTTTTGAGATTTCTTAATTAAGAGATAACTCATCAAAAAGGTTGATTTTTTTGCAAAATTTGGATGTGATTTGAGTAGTTTTATCGCTTTTTTGAGCTCTTTTTGTTGAAAAAGCGTTAAGATTTTAAAGAATTATATAGGGATAAATATTCATTGAGTTACTTTATTGATATTCTTATATAGCTAAAATCTTTAGTTTCTTCATTATTTTCAGAGTGTGTTACTTCTAAGTAAAAAGAATTGTCTTTGCCCCAAAAGTAATTATCTTTTTCAGTTGTTTTCCATCTTGAAAAATGTAATTCTGTAATTAGATTAATATCATTTCCTGTAATAGAAAACAATTGAAAATCGGTAATATAGTCATATGGATTATAGGAAAATGAAATTATATGTTTTTTATTAGGAGAGATTAAGGGAGTATCAAATAATACTATTTCTTTTCCAGAGTCTTTATCTACTAAAAAACAATTAATCCATTCATGAAAGTAACCTGAAACAACATATTTATTCATAAAAGGAATTTGTCCAAAATATTCATACAGACTAAAGCTATCTCCCTCTTCATCATTATCTATATATTTTACTACTTTATCAATACAATTTAGTCTAATTACTCCATTATCTTTGCGAATAGCGAGAGTGTCTCGGTCAAAATAGTTTTCTTCGTTTATTTTATTTCGATTAAACTCTTCTTCACTGATGAATTCTATGTTAATATAATTAATTAGTGTGTCGCCATTAATTTGTTCATTTGAAGTCGTATCATAATAGGATATTGTTAAAAGATCATTTTGAGTTAATCTTTTACTTGATTGATCTTGACAGAAGATGTTATTTGTTAATACCGAAAAGAAGATGAAAAGTATAAGATTCTTCATAATAAAATTTTTATTGCAAAGATATACTTTTTTAATTTTAATCTTCAAATAAAGATAATTCACCCAGAAGGTTAAAGGTTTTGCGGTGGTGGGGGGTTACACCGAATTGTTTTATGGCTTCTCTATGTTCTTTTGTTGGGTAGCCTTTATTCTTTTGCCAGTTATACTCTGGGTATTCTTTTGCTAAGGTTTCCATATATTCATCTCTATAGGTTTTGGCAAGTATTGAGGCTGCTGCAATGGAACTGTATTTTGCATCACCTTTCACTATACATTTATAAGGTGTGGTTAATTGGGAGCGAAAACGATTTCCGTCAATTAAAAGTAATTCTATAGGTTTTTTAATTTGCTCTATGGCACGTGTCATTGCCAAAAAGGATGCATTAAGAATGTTTATTTGGTCTATTTCTTCATTTGAAACAAAGCCAACTCCAAAGGCTACGGCTTCTTTTTCAATAATTTCTCTTAATTCTTTTCTTTGCTTAGGATTTAATTGCTTTGAGTCGTTGAGGCTTTGATTTTGAAAATCTTTTGGAAGTATTACTGCTGCTGCAACCACTGCTCCACAAAGGCAACCTCTTCCTGCCTCATCAACACCGCATTCAATTGTTTCGGTAGATTGAAAATAGGGTAATAACATTTTTAATGGTTAGTGATTAATGGTTAATGGTAAATTGTTTTTATGAAATAAGGGTTTAAAGTTCTCTTTAGAGATTAAACCTTAAACCCTTCTATCATTAATCTCTTGAAAAGAGGATTATTTAATATGCTTTAGTATGCTTTCAAAGAAAATCCTTCCATCAATATTTCCTAATTCCTTATCGGATGCTCTTTCTGGGTGAGGCATCATTCCAAATACGTTTCTTGTTTTGTTTGTTATGCCTGCAATATTCTCAATTGAGCCGTTAGGATTAGACTCTGGTGTGATATTTCCTTTTTCATCGCAATAGCGGAAAAGTATTTGGTCGTTATCGTTCAATCGTTTCAAGGTGTCTTCGCTTGCATAGAAATTTCCTTCTCCGTGTGCAATAGGAATATTGTATGCTTGCCCTATCTTAGCTTCTTTTGTGAAGATGGTATTGTTTGTTTGAGGTGTTATGAATTGATTTTTGCAAATAAACTTCTGTGTATTATTGTGTCTAAGTGCTCCATCTAAAAGTTTTGACTCAGTAAGAACCTGAAAACCGTTGCAAATACCGATAACGTATCCTCCCTTGTTAGCAAACTCAATAACGTTTTTCATAATTGGAGAGAAACGTGCTATTGCTCCACTGCGAAGATAGTCTCCATAGGAAAATCCTCCTGGAAGAACTATTAAATCACAATTCTTTGTATCATTGGTTTTATGCCAAAGTTCAACAACTTCTTGTCCTAAGAGGTTTTGAAGAACGTAAATAATATCGTGGTCGCAGTTTGAGCCTGGGAAAATAACAACTCCTATTTTCATTTTATTCTGTATTTTATTTTGTGCAAATGTACGAAAAAACTATCAATTATAATCAACTTCTTTTATTCTTGAAGGGATAATATTAGTTTAGTAATGATTAGAAGTAGGAGAATTGCGAAGAATATGTTTGAATAAATAAGTTTTCTTTTTGATGTGAAGAAGTTGAAAAACAAGTAAGAAAGTGAAATAGCAAGAAAAGTTGTTATAAAACATTTGCCAATGCAGTAAAAAGAAATTAGACTTGTAACAAACAAAAGAATAATTAAAATGTTTGTTTTCTTTCTGTAATTAATATTGCAATCTCCCTTACTTGATATTGTATTGTAGAGCGAAACTAATGTGAAAACTCCAATTGTTATATAGAAAATAATTTCAATTGGCTTGAGTGTAACATAAAAGTTTGGAATAAAATCAAGATTGGTTATGTATTTTGAATAAACCAATGGAAATGAATCGGTAAGAAAATAATAGACGGCAATAATCAGTATTGGAGTTAGGAGTCCAAAAAAGCTTACTAACCAATAACGCCATTTGTAAAACCTATAGTTGAGAAAAGAGAGTAGTAGCCAAATCAAAAGTAAAATTGCAGGGATATAGGTTAGGAAGGCTAAGGAAATAAACAAAGAAACATTGAAAATTTCATCCAAGCCCTCATTCTTATCGAAACTTTTGAATATAAAATATAAGCTAATGATAAGAAAGGTATTGAAAATCAGTGCTGAACTAATTGTCATAGAGTGATAATTAGTACTTTGAAGCAAGATAAAGATGAATGCTGGCAAAAGTGTATTCCTTGAAGAAAGTTGATTATATGCAAATATACTATTTAGTACAATCCCTTGAATCAAAACTAAGGCAAAGGCAATAAGGGTGCTTAAAAGTTTGCTCGAAGCAAAAGTATTATAGATTAATAAATATAGGGGAGCGTCATAATCGGTCTTAATTAATTCGGGTGAAGAAAGAAATGCAGGAAACCATAATAGTAAAGGCAGTACTATTATTAATATAAGTTGTAGTGTGTAGTTTTTCTTGAAAGTTCGAATAAACATAATTAACTAAGAATTTCAAACTACAAAAATACTTAATATTACAATACATTACAATTTAAATTTTGTTTTTATGCGTTTTAATCTAAAAATCAATAATATAGATTTGATTTTTATTTCGTAGTTGAAAGAAAACAATTAACTGAACTCAACCAAATAGTATTTTTATTGAATCTTTATATTAATGGATTAGAATCAAGTTTTATTAAATTAGAATCAAGTTTTAATATTTTAGAATCAAGTTCTATTTTGTTGAAATCAGATACAATCTTCCTATCTTTGCAAATTGTTTCAACTGAATTAAACTAAATTGTTTGAATGATAACTGTAAATAATCTATCAATTGCTTTTTCTGGGATTGAACTTTTTGATAATGTATCCTTTGTTATTGCTGATAAGGACAGAATTGGACTTGTTGGGAAGAATGGTGCAGGTAAGAGTACTCTTTTAAAAATTCTATCCAAGCAACAAGAGCCACAAAGTGGAACAATTATTGTTTCGCAATCTCAAACCATTGGTTATCTGCCTCAGGAAATGATTCCTTCTTCCTCAATGAATATTTTGGATGAAACTCTTACTGCTTTTGAGGAGGCAAAGCTATTGGAAAAGAAAATAGAAGAGCTTAACGACGAAATTGCTCATAGAACAGATTATGAAAGTGAGGAGTATGAACGTCTTCTTCATCTTCAATTTGAGGCTAATGAAAGACTTGTTTTGATTGATGCTGCAAATGCTCAGGCTGAAGCTGAAAAGGTTTTGTTGGGATTGGGTTTTTCTCGCAATGATTTTGAAAGGAAAATAACAGAGTTTAGTTCTGGTTGGCAAATGAGGGTGGAGCTTGCGAAGATTCTTTTGAAGAAACCAGACATAATTCTTTTAGATGAGCCAACAAACCACTTGGATATTGAATCAATTGGGTGGCTGGAGAATTTCTTGATAAATTATTTTGGTGCTGTTGTTTTGGTGTCTCACGATAGGGTGTTTTTGGACAATATTACTCGAAGAACAATTGAGATAACTGCTGGGAAGATTTACGATTATAAGGTTTCCTATTCCGATTATGTTGATTTGCTTTTTCAAAGAAGAGAAACACAGAGGGCAACCCTAACCAATCAGCAAAAACAGATAGCAGAGATTGAGAAATTCATTGAACGTTTTCGCTATAAGGCAACTAAGGCAAAGCAAGTCCAGTCCAGAATTAAGCAAATTGAGAAAATGGAACTTGAAACCATTGATGAAGTGGATACTTCAACCATTCATTTTCGTTTTCCTCCATCTCCACATTCTGGAAAGATTGTTGTGCAGATGAAAAACTTAGGGAAGAAGTATGGGACAAAGGAAATTTTGAAGGATGTAAATATTATAATTGAAAAAGGAGCCAAAATAGCTTTTGTAGGTAAGAATGGGGAGGGCAAGAGTACGCTTTCAAAGATAATTGTTGGTGAAATTACGGATTATAGTGGTGAGTACAAGGAAGGACATCAGGTTTCAATTGGCTATTTCGCACAAAATCAGGCTGCACTCTTGGATGGAAACAAAACTGTCTTTGAAACCATTGATGAGGTTGCAGTTGGAGATATCCGTTCAAAGATTAGGAATATTTTAGGTAGCTTCTTGTTTGGGGAAGATGATATTGATAAGAAAGTAAAGGTGCTTTCTGGAGGAGAGAAATCAAGGTTGGCTCTTGCCAAACTAATACTTTCGCCCGTTAATCTTTTGGTTCTGGATGAGCCAACAAACCATTTGGATATGGACTCAAAGGATATTTTGAAGAATGCCTTAATTCGTTATGATGGAACTTTGATTATTGTTTCTCACGATAGGGATTTCCTTCAAGGACTTACAAATAGTCTTTACGAATTCAGGAATAAACACATAACAGAGTTTAAAGGCGATATATTTGAATATCTTGAACACCGCAAAATTGAAGACCTTAAAACATTAGAAACAGCAAAGGCTAAGGATTCTCAAAACAAAACAGCCGTTGTTTCAAAGAATAAAATGGATTATGAGAAGTCAAAGGAGTGGGAGAGAGAGCTAAGAAAGATTAGAACAAAGATTGAGAAAACAGAACAAGAGATAGAGAGTCTTGAAGCTGAAATCCAAGAGATTGACTCCAAGCTTGCAGACCCTAATATAATTCAAACCCTAATCTTAGACGATAATTTCTACAAAACATACCAATCAAAGAAAGACCATCTAATGCAAAAGATGAAACTATGGGAAGATTTGTCTTTGGAACTGGAAGAGAAAACATAGTAAGAGAATTAATAGAAAGCTTCTTCTTGCCCAACATGAGATTTAATTAAACAAAAAAAGCAGTTCTTTTGGAACTGCTTTTCGTTTTATAGTGTTTTTGGATTATACTTCCCAAGTATCTCCACTGTTTAGTAAGTCATCAACACATTTGATTGGAGAATCTTGACTTGCTTCTTCCATTTGTTTTTCAAATATTTGATTATAGGTTGGAGCTTTATAGGCACGAATAACTCCAAAAGCCATTGGGAATTCTGGTGGGCACATTTGAGCCAACATCATATGAACTCCAGTGTTTTCTCTTGTTGCATCGTGTACTAATAAATCTTCTTCAGTAATTCCGTCTTTACCTATTTCAACAACTTCAAGATGATTTCCTTTCAAGATAATACCTTTGTCTCTGTTCTTGCCAAAAATCATTGGTTTACCTTGTTCTAACCACAATTGGCGTTCTTCTTTCAATTCTCTGTTTGTAACCTCTGCGTGAGTTTTATCATTAAAGATAACGCAGTTTTGAAGAACTTCCACAATTGCTGCTCCATCATGTGCTGCCATTGCTCTACACACTTCTCCTAAGGTTTTTGGAGAGTTGTCAATTGCTCTTGCAAAGAAAGTTCCTCTTGCTCCAATTACCAATTCGCCTGGGTTGAAAGGATAGTCAATTACTCCAAAAGGAGAGGTCTTAGTTATTTGACCTTGCTTTGTTGTTGGAGAATATTGTCCTTTTGTTAGTCCATAAATACGGTTATTAAACAAAATATAGTTCATATCCATATTACGACGAATAAGGTGAATGAAGTGATTACCTCCAATTGCTGTTGCATCACCATCTCCAGAAGCTATCCAAACACTTAAATGTGGATTTGCTATCTTTACTCCTGTTGCAATTGCACCTGCACGTCCATGAATACCATGAAATCCATAAGTATTTACATAGTAAGGAAAACGTGAAGAACAACCTATTCCTGAAACAACACAGAAGTTCTCTTTCTTATATCCTATCTCAGGGAAAATTCCTAATATTGATGCTAAGATTGCGTGGTCTCCACAACCAGGACACCATTTAACCATTTGGTCGCTTGCAAAATCTGCTTTCGTAAGCTGTACGGGTGAATGTTCTATAGCCATATTATTTCTCTCCTAAAATTTGATTAAACTTTTCTTTTAATTCGCTAACTTCGAAAGGTAATCCTTGTACTTTATTGTATTGAAGCATTGGAATATTTTCAAAGTTCATTCTTAAATAGTTTACAAATTGTCCCATGTTCAACTCGCAAACTATTATCTTTTTATATTTCTTCATTATGTCGCCAGTATTCTTAGGCAATGGCATAATGTAGTTGAAATGAGTGAAAGCTATCTTTTTGCCCTCATCTCTTAGTTCTTCAACTGCAAGTTTCAATGCTCCTTCTGTTCCTCCCCAACCAACAACCAATAGGTCTGCATCTTCATCTCCCATAACTTTTTGATCAGGAAGTCTGTCAGCAACTTTTTGAACCTTTTGAGCTCTGTTGTTTACCATTAATTGGTGGTTAGCACTCTCAGTTGAAACACTACCTTTGCCATCTAATTTTTCCAAACCTCCAATCCTATGACGCAATCCTTCCATTCCTGGAATTGCCCACTCTCTCACAAGTGTTTCTGGATTTCGTTTGTATGGCATATAGGTTGTGTCGTTAGGAGTTGCAAATGGTGGCTTAATCTCTGGAAGGTCTGACATCTTTGGGATACGGAACAATTGTGAACCATTTCCTAAGTATCCATCAGTCAAAAGAATTGTTGGAGTCATGTGTTCCAATGATAGTCTTGCTGCCTCAAATGCAAAATAGAAACTATTTGCTGAAGACGATGCCGCAATAACAATACATGGAGCCTCACCATTTCTTCCAAATAATGCTTGGTAAAGGTCAGATTGTTCTGTTTTGGTTGGTAACCCTGTTGAAGGACCTCCTCTTTGAACATCAACAATAACAAGTGGTAGCTCCGTCATAACAGCTAATCCAATTGCCTCACTCTTCAATGAAAGTCCAGGACCAGAAGTAGTAGTACAAGCCATAGCTCCTGCAAAAGAAGCTCCAATTGCAGAACAAATACCTGCTATCTCATCTTCTGCTTGAAAAACTCTTGCTCCAAGTGATTTATGTTTTGCCAATTCAATCAAAATATCTGTTGCAGGAGTGATAGGGTATGAACCTAAGAACAAAGGAAGCTTAGCCTTTTCTGCAGCAGCAAGTAATCCCCATGCAGTTGCAATATTTCCTGTTATGTTTCTGTATTTCCCTTTTGTCATAACAGCTTGTCCAACAACAGTCTTTTGTGCTTGAAGAACATCAGTGTTTTCGCAGAAATTATATCCCGCCCTAACAACTGCCTTATTTGCTGCAATAATATCTGGAGTTTTCTTGAACTTCTTGTCTAAATAAGCATCAGTATATGTAAGCTCCTTGCTGTAGATATAGAAAATCATACCCAAGGCAAACATATTTCTTGAACGCTCAGAAGAACGCTTATCGGTAAAAATATCCTTAACAGCCTCAACAGTCATAGTTGTCATAGGTGCCTTCACCAAAATATAGCTTGAAAGGGAATCATCTTCCAAAGGATTATTGGTATAACCTGCCTTTTGAATAGCATCATCGGTAAAAGTATCCACATCTACAATGATAATACCACCCTTCATTACCCATTTGAGGTTAGATTTTAAAGAAGCAGGATTCATTGCAACCAAAACATCGCAATTATCTCCTGAACTATAAATCCTTTTTCCTATTTGAACTTGGAAACCAGACACCCCAGCAATAGTGTTGTGCGGAGCCCTAATTTCAGCGGGATAATCAGGAAATGTAGCAATATCATTTCCGTCCAAAGCAGCTGTTTCGGAGAAAAGAGTTCCCGAAAGTTGCATACCATCGCCAGAGTCCCCAACGAATCGTACAACAACATTCTCTTTCTCTTTAAGTGTTTTTGTTGTCATTTTGTTTGTATATTTGATAATAACTTCAACTAAATAAAATACGTTTAATAATTTGCAAAGTTAGTAAGTTTATTTCTAATTGGCGACTATTTTCCTACAAATTTTCTTAGTTTAATTCCCCGCCTATAAGAATAGGATTTATTTTATTAATTTTGAGAAAGAAAAACTCAAAAATTACCCAATTAAATCTTCGTTTTATTGAAATAAAATCAAGAGTTATTGAAATAAAACAAGGTTTTAAGAACTCAATAAAACTATTTAGTTTATGTGTGGAATATTAGGCTTTCTTTGATGGGAATGATGGAAAGCTTGCTTGTCGGATTAGTTCGGAACTCATTTTGTCTTTCTTGAAACAATAGAAGTCTTTGCCGTTGGTTATCAGCAAATAGGGAGCGTTAAGGGTTTTGTTGTACCTGATTGCCTGATTGAGAACTTCGGGGCTTAGTGTAATGTTTTCGCTCTTGCACTCAATTATCATCCAGGGCAATAACTCACGGTCATAAACCAAGATGTCGAAGCGTTTGAGCAGTTTCCCTACCTTGATTTGGGCTTCAACCGAAATTAATGTTTGGGGGATGCTTTTCTCTTCAATAAGTACTGAAATTATATGTTGCCTAACCCTTTCTTCGGGGGTCAAGGCAACATATTTCTTCCTTATCTTATCAAAAATCTCCTCACTCATTTTGATTATTCTTCTCCCATTGCTCCTTCGGCATCCATGTTTTGTTCTGAGGCTTGACGTTTTCTTTGTTTTTGCATTTGGTCTTTATTAACAGCTCCAAAACGATAATTAAATGATAAAACAATGTATTGAGATGTTCTGTGGTTAACAGAATATTCTTTGTAGTTTTCTGTGAAAGTGTATCTTGACCTTTCTCTTGTGTTGAATATGTCGGAGAACCTCAAACTAAGATTCCCTTTTTTGTCAAGAATATCTTTCTTTACAGAAAGGTCGAACCAATACATTGGGTCTGTATATCCTTGAATATTTTCTCTTTTAGGCATATATTGTCCAGAGATTTGAATAACCCAGCTCTTAGGAAGAGTAATTGTTGTGTTTAATTTAGCATCCCAATTAATGGTTTGAACAAGATTTCCACCAAACTCTCTTCCATCTTGATACAGTCCGTAAAGGTTTCCACTCAAATTAGCTTTCCACCACTTTGTTATTTTTTGGTCAATAATCAGTTCTGCTCCATAATTCGAACTTTTGGAAAGATTTAAAGATGTATTAGCAATTCTTTGTCCATCTGCATATTCTGTTCCTGCAACATCCCAAACCCAATCAAAACCATATTCTCTTGCATTAGCTTCATTCCATAAGAAATTGAAATGGGTTATTGCGTTATTTGTTGCTCTGTAATACAATGAAGTAAATATTGTTGTTGTTTGAAAGATTTTGGAATATCCAACTTCAAAAGCATCTGTATATTCTGGCAAAATATCAGGATTTCCAAAACGAATATAAGAAGGATTATTTATATCTATGTATGGAGCCAATGACCATGGGGCAGGTCTTCTAATTCTTCTTGAATAAGAAACTTGTCCTGATTGAGAATCGGTGAAGTTATATGAAATATGAAGAGTAGGATAAATACTAAAATAATTTTTTGTGTCTTGATCTTTAGGGAAGAATAATTCTTCATTGTTTTGCAGTTTTGAGCCATCTCTAAAAACTTGTTCTAATCTAAGTCCAAGTTGAGCAGATAGTTTTTTGTTGAAACTATATCCCAAAGTTCCATAAAGTGCATGAACAGATTCTTTGTATTTAAAAATATAACTCATGCTATCATCCCTAACCATTTCTCTTGAAGGGAAATAATCATAATTTGCATTAGTATTTACATAGTTTAGGTTGTATCCAGTTTCCAGTTTTAAGGATTCTGAAAAAGGATGAACATAATTAAGTGTTACAAAAGCTCTATCATTATTTGATTTTGAAATATTATTCAAAAAGAATGTTTCTAAAGAGTTTTTTGTAAAGCTTCTTATTTGAGTATTATCATTAGAAAACTCTCCAAAGTTCCAATTTGCATCAAGGGTTAGGATTTGATCTTTCTTGTTAAATTTCTTTTCATAGTTAAGAGTTATGTTTTGAAAGAACATATTCCTTTTTCCGATTTCTAATCCAAAATAATTATTTGGGTTTAAACTATCATTAGGGTTAGCATTATCCCATGCAAATAAATTTTCCTTACTTATTCCTTTTGGAGGAGTTCCTCCTTTTCTCAAATTATAAGATAAACTAAGAGTATTCTTATTATTTATATACCAATCTCCTCCAATCTTAAATCCTCTTCCAAGTCTATTGCCGTCAGTGTATCGATTTTGAAGAAGAGTTTGGTTGTTGGATAACATAGTCTTTTCGTTAAATCCATTACTTGAGGTTTCGAAATATCTAATATCGCCATTAAAGAATAGGGCGTATTTTTTTGTGGAATAATTAAGCTGAGCAGATATGCTTGATTGAGGGAATAGAAATTTATCTCCATTCATATCATTATTAATTCCAACTCCTGCTGAAGCCGAAACAGAACCATTGAATCCTCTATTTCCTTTTTCCTTTAATACAATATTAATAATACCGCTCATTCCCTCTGGGTTATACTTTGCAGAAGGGTTAGTAATTACTTCAACGCTTGAAATTGTTGAAGAAGGAATTTGTTCCAAAACAGTTTGAAGGTCGCTTCCAAGAAGTTCACTTGGTCTCCCATCAACCAAAACAGTAACATTTCCACTTCCTCTTAAAGATACATTTCCATCTTGGTCAACCGAAACAGAAGGAACATTCTCCAAAACATCAGTAGCAGAACCTCCACTACTAACAATATTCTTATCCACATTAACAACCCTTTTATCCAATTGGTATTCCATCATACTTCTTTCAGCAGTAATCTCAACACCTTCGAGAGTTTCAGCTCCCAAATTAAGATTTATTGTTCCAAGATTCAAATCTTGTCTTGAAATTTTAATAGGTTTGTATATTTCCTTATAGCCAATGAATGTAAAGCGAACAAGATAGTTCCCTGCATCAGACAATAAACTAAAATTCCCTTGGTCATCAGTTATTGTTCCATTAACCATTGAGGAGTCTTTAGTACTTAGAATAACAACATTTACATATTGCATTGCCTCATTACTTGTAGCATCAATAACCTTTCCAAATAATTTTCCCTTAGGTTTACTTACATTACTGGTTGAAGGATTTGAAGTCGGTACATTAGGATTTGTTTCTTTAGGAGGTTGTTGTGCGAAAATTGCTTGAGAAGAAAAAAGAGTTAGAAAAAATATACTAAAAGTAAATAATAGTATCAATTTAGTTGGCTTATTCATATTTTTTATTTGTTTTTATTTTGCAAAATTACAATTTTAGATTGTCTTATGACAGTCAAATTAGTTATTTCATATTTATTTAATACATATTCTTAGACAAGAAAATTTGAAAAAGTTTAACAAAGTGGGAAAATTTTCTGTATATTTGCCCTTTCAAACCGATAATAATATAAGTAGAAACTATGAAAAGATTTTTTTTATCAGTAGCGATATTACTATTCTCATTTACTTCTATGGCTCAAATTGATGTAACTTGGGGAAAAAGATTTTACAATATAATTGAAACTTGCGAAGATGCACAAATTGTTATGGAAGACCATGACGGTTATTATATGTGGTATTTGCTTAACGAATATGCTGGTGGTGGAGAGTTTAAGCTAAATTACTATATGGCAAGATTAGATAAAAACAAGGATATTCAGAAAATTTATAAGATGGATTTTGGTCATTCATCTTTCAAAATTGAGCAAACTTGGCGCTCTGGAGAATTAATTGGCTTTATCCTAAGTCGTGTTTCTGAAGACAAACCAGTTGCTAAGAAGGGAAGTTCAAGAGCAAGCAAGCAAGCACAAAACATTAAAACCGGTAAGGCTAATCTATATTATCAATTCTTTCATACAAGAGATATGCGATTAATTGGAGAAAGACCAATAAGGTTCAAAACTTATAATTATTTCACAATCGATGACCAAAAACCTTATCTTTTTAATTTCTCAGAAAACAAATCAAAATTAGCATTTGGATTCTTAACAACCGACACTTCAGGAAAAGGAGTTAACGTTGAGATTTATGATGATCAAATGCGACTCTTGTGGGAAAAACCACATAAGTTAAATATAAGTAATCCGGGCTATGTTATTAAAGATATTGCTGTAAGTAATGATGGGAAGAGAAGTCTTTTGGCAATAAATTCTTTTTCAATAAGCAAAAAGAAAGTATATACCGATGGCAAAGTACATTTGGTTTGGATTAATGAATTTGAAGAAAGAAGACACGAAGAACAACTTGAAAAGGCATGGGCGACAGACTTTAAATGTGCTTTTGGATTTGAAGAAGATTATTTGGTTGCTGGTTATTACAGCACTTCAACAGATAAACCTAATCTTGCTGTTGGAGCTTTCTCTTTTATATATGACCACAGAAGAGGTTTTAAGAAGAATAATTCAACCCTCGAATTTAAAGAATACGAGACAGATGATGATGTAAATGAAAAATCAGGTTTGCCTTATCCATCAGATATGATTGCAACAGTAGATCATCTTTATCCAATGGTTGGAGGTAATTGTATAATGGTTGGAG
Source organism: Bacteroidales bacterium UBA4893 (assembly GCA_002399025.1). Classification (GTDB taxonomy): domain Bacteria; phylum Bacteroidota; class Bacteroidia; order Bacteroidales; family P3; genus UBA10566. Next base: position 68,801 of record DHCV01000019.1, read on the forward strand.
AACAAAAATTTGCTTCCAAAGTTCAACCTCCAAAGAGAAGAGGAGAGCAACCAACGGGAGAAAATGCTACTTTCTATAGAGATATTATTATTACAAATGTTGATAAGACAGGGTTTGTAAGTGGAAGTTCCTATATCCCAAAACGTCAAAAAACTTATAGAGAAAGCGATCAGTTTAATTCCTATGCTCTAACCAAAGATAGATACGGGATATATCTTATGTTTAATGACCATCAGGATAATTATGATGGAAATAGGTTTTGGCCTGTTAGAAACTACGACTCCGATAAGCTGAGAACACAGGTTAATTTTGTTCAAATCTATAGTGATGGCTCTTGGCGTTGGCATGAGGCATATAATTCAAGGATAAACAAAATGCCTTTCTTCAAAACAATATTCTTATCCTTTGAAAAAGAAATTTTATTCTTAGGACATTATCAAGATAATAATGTTATAGGTAGTGTTCAAACTCGTTAATAAATATTAAAACATGAAAAAACAATCATTATTTATCTTATTCATTATAGTAAGTATTTTCACCTATGCACAAACATCTACAAAAGTACTTTATTTAGGTAATAGCTATACTTACGTTAATGATTTGCCAGACATTGTTGAAAGATTAGCTCAAGATCAATCAAGAGATATTCAATCCACTGAATTTACTTCAGGAGGAGCACGCATTCAAAATCATTGGAATAATGCTTCAGTTATACAAGCAATTCAACAAGGAGGCTTTGATTTTATGGTTATTCAAGGACAAAGTCAAGAGGTAGCATTCCCACAAGGACAATTTATGGACGAAGTTTATCCTTATGCACAAAAATTAGACTCTCTTTTCAAAGCATATAATCCAAATGGTAAAGTTATTTTCTTTATGACTTGGGGATATAGATATGGAGATGTAACAAATTGCCCTTTTTATCCTCCATTTTGCACATATTCTTCAATGTCTCAAGAACTATATAATAATTATAGACAAATGGCTTTGGACTTTAATTCAGCTGTTGCACCAATTGGAGCTGCTTGGCGTTATTCAATTAACTTAGATTCAAATTATGTACTACATAGTTCCGATAATTCACATCCATCATACGATGGTTCCTATTTAGCTGCTTGTGTTCTTTATTCCTCAATCTTTAAAGAAAATGTAAACTCATCATTCAATTATCAATTGAGTGCTGAAACTGCACAAAGATATCAGCAAATAGTAAACGCAATTGTTATGGATAGTTTAACTCATTGGAATTTAACTCAACTTTCCACAAATGATGTATTGGCAAATAGTATTTCAGCAAATGTTTATTACAATGAAAAAGAAAGCTCAATTAAGATTGATGTAAAAAACATTGAAGAGGATTTAAATATTTCATTATTTGATATTAATGCTAAGTTGATAGGTGCTAAGTTAAATAAGCCTAATAGTGGAATTATTCAAACCTCAATTGATATTTCAAATCAAAATAGAGGGCTTTATATAGTTAAATTAGAGTCAACCAGTTTCACTAAAACATTCAAGATAGTTAAGTAGTAAGTTAAATTTGTTATTGAGTATTTTTGTTGAATAGGGAAATGTCTGAAATAGAAAAATTAGATAGATTAATTTTAGAGGCATCAAAAAGCGATAAAAATGTGCTTATTAGAGGAGAATTGGGCTTAGGCAAAGAACATACAGCACAATCCATTCACAATAATTCATTAAGAAAGAGCAATACTTTCGTAACTCTTAATGTAACAACAATAACAAAACTGACTAATAAATTTTCCTATTTGGAAACAGCCGATGAAGGAACCTTATATTTGGATGAGATTGCCAATTTAGAGCATGATAATCAGTTAAACCTAATTGAATTTATTAAAACAAAGAAAGTCAAAGACCAAAATAGCCTTAAATCAAAGCAGTACAATATAAGGTTTATTGCATCAACAACTAAGAACCTTATAGAAGAAGTAGAAAAAGGTAGATTTATTTTTGAATTATATAATCTTCTAAGTGAAATGGAGATTGAACTTACTGCCTTAAGGTATTTTGGAGAGGAGATAATTGATTTAGCCAATATCTTTATTTTGGATTATTGCAAGAAAAATAGGAAACCATTAAAGCAATTAAGCAATGGAGCAAAGAAATTGCTGATGTCTTACCATTATCCTCAAAATTTCAGAGAGCTAAGAGCAATCATTGAACTAACACTAATGACATCAAGCTCTTCAATAATTTATCCAGAAGAAATCTATCTTCCAAAAGGCAACCAAGCAGAATGCTTCTTCTCAAAAGAAAAAACATTAAAAGAGTATGAATCAGAAATTGTGTCTCATTTCCTTGAAAAGTATGATAATAAAGTATATTACGTTGCTGAGAAATTGGGAATAAGCAAAAACAAAATCTATAATATGATTAATCAAGGGCTAATTAAATTAGAAGAATAACACCAGCCCTTTTTATTGATCATTAAAGCATGGTAACTTCGGTAACTTGAGTAACTTTTAGGAATAAAAAACTTACCTTTATTTAGTTAAAAGTGAAAAACCCAATCATAATTGGAAATAAGTCCTTTATATTTGGAAATATGTCCCTTATATTTTCATTTATGTCCCTTATATTTTTGTATAAGTCCTTTATATTTTTAATTATGATTGATGTTTTTTTATTCTTGAGTTAACTCATCATTAATCTTTAGTTTAAATAGTTGTCTTTCTAAAGCATTTGCTCCTTCTACTGCAGCAGTGTAGTAAATATAATCTTTAATAATCCTAATCTTCTCTATCTTGTTTTGAGGAAGCTTAATAGTTCTAATATATTTCCCTGTTGTTAAGTCTAATTCTTTTAAAGTAGTGTTGGAAGATTGATAGCGTACATAAACTTTATTATTGTCTTGATTAAGAATAACATCATTTAAGTAAATGTAATCAACATTTGCAAAATAATCATCAATCTCTATTGTTGAGACTAAAACCCCGTTATTATCTACCTTGTAAATCTTCATTACATCAAAGTTTAATAAATAAAGATTATTGTCTATAACTTTTATAAACAAGGGAAGTTTTCCATAAAGATAAAAAGTACCTAATGATAGGAGATATGCAAAATTATCTTTAATAGATTTTAATATGGAATAATCATCAATATTAGATAAATATCCATAATTAGAAAACCAGTCTCCACACCTATGGGTTGTATAATAAACAACCTTATATTCTAATCTTTCATTTTCTTTTGTAATAAGATATAAAAGAAATGTATTATTCTTATTCCAAAAAGTAAAGAAAAACATATTCTCATCAAAAGAAGGGATAATATAAAATTTATTCCAAGCAAAATTATATGGTGCAAGCCAAAATGACCCAAAATGTTTCTTACTTATAGAGCTATAACTACTACTATCAAAATATATTAATTGTGTTCCCCTTTCAATAACATCATAACTTTGCTGTTCAAGGCTTATGTTGAAGTTTTTATCAAAAAGCAATTTATAATACTCATTTTTATCATTATTTTTTACTCTTAACTTATTATAAGAGTCAAAGCTAACCTCGTTGCATTCCTTAGGTATCTCTTGTGTTCTTTTTCTAAAATCTTCAAATGTATAAACCGAAAGTTGTTTTTTATCATTCTTATTAGAAATAATATACAGGTAATTATCATCTATTTCAAAATCATAAACCAGTCTTTCTAACCTGTAATAAGGTTTGGTTCTAATAACAATTTCAGAAATAGGGGTGGTCTTGTCTGCAAGAGAAATATTTAAATTAATAGTATTCCTTTTTGAAATATCTTTCTTGTTTAATGAAACTTCTTTAGACAGAAAAGTAATATGAGAGATTTTTAAATCACAAGGCAAAGACACATTCTTAAGAATAAAATTACCTTTCTCATCAGAAGAAGTTCCGATAGTCTTTCCTTTAACAGAAATATTAACATCTTTAACAGGCAACCCATCAGAAGAAGCAATAATATTTCCTTTTATTGTTACATTTTGCGAAAAAAC
>DHCV01000019.1:72951-96662 GCA_002399025.1 Bacteroidales bacterium UBA4893
ATTGTTACATTTTGCGAAAAAACAATAAGGCAACAAAACAATGTAGTTATAAGGGGAATAAATCTTTTCATAATCTTAGTTTTGAGTTAACTCATCATTAATCTTTAGTTTAAATAGTTGTCTTTCTAAAGCATTTGCTCCTTCCACAGCGGCAGTATAGTAAATATAATTCTTAACAATTCTAATCTTCTCTATCTTAGTTTGAGGAAGATTAATAGTTCTTATATATTTCCCTGTTATTAAGTCTAATTCTTTTAAAGTAGTGTTGGAAGACTTATCATAACGAACGAAACATTTATCAAACTCTTTATTAAAGATAATATCTGAGTAATTAAAGTCTTCCTTAAATACTTCATCAATATTTATTGTAGATAAAAGAGTATTATCTTCATCAAGTTTGTAGAGAACACCTTTGTCAAAATTTAATATATAAAGATGTTCATTTGTTGTAATAAAAGAAACAGGAATATTATTCTTTAATTGAGTATACAATGTATGAATATTATTAAGGTTTGGTAAACCTCTAATATATGGAGGAGGTATTAATCTCGTTAAATACTCTGCTAATATATCATTGGATCTTTTAATTAAATTCATTCTATCCAAAACAAAGTTATCTAATTCCAAGTTGTTTATTTTAGGATTAAGTTTATATTTATGAAATGGAGGCTTAATATTGCTGAATAACCAATCATCAATATCATAAAAGGCATAATAAACCATTTTATATTTTAGCTTTCCTTCTTCTTCATAAATACGAAATAATTGTTTAACTTTACTCCACCAAGCTCTATCATAAGAAAAATAAACTCCATTTGTTAATGAACCGCTATAATTAACACCAACATTAGAAAGAATTGCTGGAATTGTTTCTGATTTCTTTAAATCAAAATACCATTTAAAGAACATGTCATATTTGTTTTCTTCATAATTCTTTGGATTTGCTATAACATAACCAATTCCATTTAAAATAGAATCATAAGGGGTATATTTTAAGGAAGTGTCCGAACTGGAAATTCTCCAATAATCTTCTTTGCCTTCTTTCTTTATCCTTAATTTATTATGACAATCATAACTTATCTCATTACATTCTTTTGGTATCTCTTGTGTTCTTTTTCTATAGTCTTCAAAGGTATAAACTGATAGATGCTTTTTATCGTTTTTATTGGTAATTGTGTATACGTAATTATCGTCTATCTCAAAATCATAAACCAACCTTTCTAACCTGTAATAAGGTTTAGTTCTAATTATGATTTCAGAAATAGGGGTGGTCTTGTCAGCAAGAGAAATATTTAAATTAATAGTATTCTTTTTTGAAATATCTTTCTTGGTTAATGAAACTTCTTTAGACAGATAAGCAATATGAGAGATTTTTAAATCACAAGGCAAAGACACATTCTTAAGAATAAAATTACCTTTCTCATCAGAAGAAGTTCCGATAGTTTTACTTTTCACAGAAATATTAACATCTTTAACAGGCAGCCCATCAGAGGAGGCAATAATATTTCCCTTGATTGTTACATTTTGCGAAAAAACAATAAGGCAACAAAACAATGTAGTTATAAGGGGAATAAATCTTTTCATAATCTTAGTTTTGAGTTAACTCATCATCAATCTTTTCCTTAAACAAACATCTTTCTAATCCATTAATACCTTCAGTTCTTGCTGTATAATAAATATTCTTTCCAATAATTCTAATCTTGTCCACAAAGTGACTTCGCAAAATAATAGTACGAGTATTTTCTCCTGTCAATAAATCAATCTCTTTTAGCTTTGTTGTATATGGGTTCTTGAAGACTACATAAAATTTTGTTTTCTCTTTATTTAAAATAACATCATTAATGCTTTCCAGTTCATTGCCTTGAAATTTATAGTTAATGATTTCTTCTTCCAATAGCTTTCCTTTGGAGTCAAGGGTATAAATAATTTGTTTTTCAAGATTAATAATTAAGACTTTATCCTCAACAATTTCAATATAAACAGGTATTCTTTGCCTGCTCATAAACAACCCAAAGCTAAGTTGTTCTTTAAAATTCTTCTTAATCTGATTTAATGTGCTTATATTATACTGTAAATGAATCGGAATACTTATATTTTTAGAGTATCGGGTTGTTTTATAATCTTTAAGAAAAAATTGTTCTTTGTTTAACAACCAATCGCCACAATAATAAGTTGTATAGTATATGCTTGTGTATTTGATTTGGTCTTTTTTAGGATGTATCATAAACAAAACTAAGGTTTTCTTATTATTGAGCAAAAGAGTAAAAAAACGATTTGAAAATGTGCTTTCCAAAATTCTGAATTCATTAAAATGTCTAATGTCTGTATCAAGAATATTAGGCAATACACCATAATAATAATCCCTATTACTAACAATTTTACCAATCCCTCTTTCAACAATATCAAACTCTTTCTTTTCAAGACTCAATTCCTTGTTCTCTATATTTGAAACAATAAAATAGTCCTTTGCATTAACCTTTCTTATAATAAGATTATTTGAATAATCATATTCAATAACATTACAGTGTTTGGGGATAAATATTTTTTCTCTTGGATAATCTTCAAAAGAATAAACTTGCAATAGTTTTTTATCCTTGCTGTTGCGAATAACATAAAGATTAGAGCTGTCTATCTCAAAGTCATAAACCAGCCTTTCCAACTGATAAACAGGTGGAGTATCCTTTATCTCAACTTCAGTAAGAGTCGTAACTTTATCATTTAGTTGAATATTCAGTTCAACCAAATTCTTATTATTAACATCATTTGTTGTCAATGAAATATCTTGGGAAAAGAAAGCCAGATGAGAAACACTCAAGACACAAGGCAAAGACACATTCTTAAGAATAAAATTACCTTTCTCATCAGAAGAAGTTCCAATAGTCTTCCCCTTAACAGAAATATTAACATCTTTAACAGGCAGCCCATCAGATGAAGCAATAATATTTCCTTTTATTGTTACATTTTGCGATAAAGCAATAAGACAATAATAGAATAAAAAGACAAAAAGAGTAATAACCTTTTTCATAATTAGGTTTTAAAATTATACCTATCTACTCTTTTTAAAGAACTTATAAGGCTCTTTGAATGGTGTCAGCAAAGGTAAATATAATTTATTAATTTCTTATCTTTTTTGGAAAATAATTTTTAATTGGTTCTTGAATTAATTGTTTAATGAGTGAATATAAGTAAAGAATTAAGTAATAATCTACAGAAAAACAAGGTGCATATTTTTTTAAAACACATTTAAAAAGAATTTTAATCTGATTTCTTTTTCACTAAACAAGGAAAGAAAATTTTTAAATCAAGAAAAAACTTATTTAAATCAAGTAAAAATTTTGCAAGGTGGCAGGTTACATAGTGCAAGGTGGCAGGATACACTATGTAAGGTGGCAGGTTACATAGTGTAAGGTGGCAGGTTACATAGTGTAAGGTGGCAGGATGCAAAATTATTATAAGGGTTTGATACATTTATATCAAATAAAAATAAATTTAGAGTTGAATTTACTTTGAAAAATAAAGAGAATAATCTCTAATTAAGGGGGAATTTTACAGAAAGATTTGATTAAAAAAAATTAGAATCCAGCTATTAGTCCTCCACAAGAGTCCTTTTTTGCTCCAGTTACTGATGAAAGAGTGTTTATTTCTTCTCTAACTCTCAATACTCCCAAGAATGCAAAAATTAAGGCTTCTTTATAATTGATTATTATTGGCTCTGGGATATGTATTCTGAAATTTTTGTTGAGTTTTTCTCTTAATCGCTCAATTAAATACTTGTTAAAAGCACCTCCTCCAGTAATTAAAACATCTCCATTAATATTTAATGCCAATTGCTCTGCTGTATGTTCAACATAGGTAGCCATTAGGTCAGCGTTTGAAAGATTAGAATTGTTTAATAAAGGAAAAATCTTTTCCACAACCCATTCCTTGCCTAAGGATTTTTGTTTTTTAGTTTTGTAGAACTCCAAATTATTTAACTCATTAAGAAGAGAATTATCAATCATACCACTTTTTGCAATTTCTCCATCCTTATCATAGGCTTTGCCTTCTTTTTGAGCCAAATGATTAAGTACAATATTTACTGGACAAATGTCATAAGCAATTCTGCTTGAGTTTTCTTCAAAAGATATATTGGAAAAGCCACCAAGATTTAAGCAAAAAGGGTATTGATTAAACAAATGCCTATCTCCAATGGGTACAAGTGGAGCTCCCTGTCCTCCAAGAGCCAAGTCCAAACGCCTAAAATCACCAATGGTTTTTATATTGGTGTGAGAGTAAATGGCGTTTATGTCTCCAATTTGTGTTGTTAGATTTATATGAGGTTGGTGGAATATTGTTTGACCATGAGAGGATATAAAATCAACTTCTAAATTGTGTTTATCAATAAATTCCTTTGTTTCTTTTCCTAAGAAATGTCCAAATTCTTTATCAATCTTTGCAAACTCTTCCGATGAGGTGTCCTCTGCCTTTAGGAGCATATCCTTAATTTGAGAAGAGTATTCAATAGTTGTTGCTTTCTCAATGGAATATTCCCATTTATTGTTTTCAAAGGAAAAAACACAGTAAGCAATATCAAGCCCATCCAATGAAGTTCCTGACATTAGCCCAATAACCTTATAAAGCATCGGAAAGTACATCCATTTTGGTAGAATGTGAACCTTTAATTAGAATTGTTCCTCCCTTAATTTTATTTTCTAATAGGTATTCCTTTGCCAAAGATGAGGTTTTGAAATAGATTTCATTCTCTTTCTTGTCCTTTTCAAACTCTTCAAACTCTTCTCCAATCAAAATAATACCTTTAAGATTCATGCTCCTTAGAATATCAATAATGTTTTTATGCTCTTTTGTTGATTCTTCTCCAAGTTCTTTCATTGCCCCAATAAAAGCGTATTTATTATCGGCTTTAAGGTTTTCAAAATCTTGCAAGGCAACCATAAGGCTTGAAGGGTTGGCATTATAGCAATCTAATATTAGGGTATTGTCTTTTGTTTTATGAATTTGTGAGCGATGATTGGTTGGGGTGTAATCCTCAATAGCTTTAATAGAAAGGTTTAAATCAACTTCAAATATCTTTCCAATTGTCATTGCTGCCAAAATATTATGTGAATTATAGGAGCCAATTAGTTTTGAATTGATTATATGTCCTTCAAAATTCAGTTTTGCAGTCTCTGAATTGATTTTATTAGTTAGAGAGTATTTATAGGTTAGGTTTTTATGTTCTTTAGAATAGTTTGATAGGGAATTGTCGTCCATATTGATGATTGCAAAATGGTTTTCCTTATCAAGATATCTAAAGAGTTCAGTTTTAGTTTTTATAACTCCTTCAAAACCTCCAAATCCTTCAAGGTGAGCTCTGCCAATATTGGTTATTAAACCATATTTGGGCTCTGCAATCTTACAAAGAAAATCTATTTCTCCTTGATGATTTGCACCCATTTCAATTATTGCAAATTCTGTTTGAGGTGTTATTCTTAAAAGAGTGAGAGGAACACCAATATGATTATTGAAATTGCCTTGAGTGGCTATTGTATTATATTTTTGAGATATAACTGCGTGAGTTAGTTCCTTTGTTGTTGTTTTACCATTTGTTCCAGTTATGGCAAGAAGTTTTAAGTCAGGGAACTGTCTTCTATGATGATTTGCTAAAAGCTGAAGAGCATAAAGAACATCCTCAACTAAGAAATACTTATCGTTAATGGCATATTCTTTTTCATCAACAACACACAAAGAAGCCCCCATTTCAAGAGCCTTTGGGGCAAATTTGTTTCCATTAAAGCTTTCTCCCTTAAGAGCAAAGAATATATCGCCTTTTTTAATGTTTCTTGAGTCAGTTGTTATACTTGGATTAAGAAGAAAATATTTGTAAAGTTCTTCTATCCTCTGTTTATTGTCTTCTCTATTGAATTCCATAGCTTTTCTGCTGATTTTTCCCAGCTAAATTTCTTGTTTTGTTCAAATCCCTTTTCAATCAATTCTTCTCTTAAATCAGGAGAAAGCCAAATCTTTTCCATTGCATCGGCAATGCTTTGAGGAAGATAAGGATCACAATACAAAGCAGCATCTCCACCAACCTCAGGCATAGAAGTTGTGTTGGATGTTATAACAGGACAGCCAGCAGCAAAGGCTTCAACAATAGGTATTCCAAAACCTTCAAACTGCGAAACAAAGGTTAGGGCTAAAGCACTATTGGCAATTAGATTAATTTCTGAAGCTTCCAAACGACCTGTAAAGATTACATATTTTCTGAAAATCATTTGATTGTAAGCATCTTCAATTTCACCTTTCCAACTTCTTCTTGAGCCAATAATAACTAATTTTGTTTCACTTCCAGTTTTAAGCTTAAACAAATCAAAAGCCTTAAACAGATTAATTAAGTTCTTTCTTTTGTGAATTGCTCCAACAAAATAGAAGAAGTCTTTACCATTAGTTAGTCTTTGTTTGGTTATCTCTCTTTCTTCTTCTGAAACAAGATAGTATAATTCATTTGCAGCATTATAAACCACATCAATCTTATTTTCTGTCACATCATAAAACTCCATAAGGTCTCTTTTGGAGTAGTTGGATACAGTAATTAAGTGTGTTGAATTCTTTGCAAAATTAGGAAAGAAATTCAAATAGTAATGTCGGTGAAAGAAATTACTTATATACTGAGGATTGTATTCGTAATTTATATCATGGAAAGTGTTTAAAGTTGGCACTTTTGGTTTTCTTGGCATATACCCATCTGGAGAGAAAAGCATATCCACTTTATCTCTTTTCATATAATAAGGTAAAAGCCATTCAAAGTAAACGTACCAAAGAATTGGATGGCGTGTTGGACATGGAATAACTACAGGAGTAACGTTTTCTGCAAAAACAAAACTCTTGTCATATTTTCTATCAAAATAGAAAACAAATTCAACCTCAGGATGGTTCTTTACAACTTTCTCTAATATTTTAAGTGTAAAATAACCAATACCTTCAAGCTTATTGTGTAATAATAATCTTGTATTAACTGCTATTTTCAATACTAAAAAACTTTTTTGTGAGTTATTAAAATATTCAAAGCAAAAGTACAAATAAAAAGTGAGAAAAAGATTTGTAACAAATTTATTTTTTCTTTTAGCCCTAAATATCCTTATAAAATCCTTTTGGATACTTGGAGTTGATAGAGGTGTTCAAAATGCTGTGTCTGCTCAAGACTACGGGCTATACTTTGCACTTTTAAACTTCACTTTTATATTCAATATTATTTTAGATTTTGGATTAACCAACTACAATAATCGACTTATTGCACAACATCCTCAATTGCTTACAAAATATATTTCACAGCTTGTTCCAATTAAGTTTGCAATGGCACTTGTTTTTACCATTGTTGTCTTTTTAGTTGCAATACTTTTGGGCTATGATGCTTATGCTTTAAAACTGCTTGGAATACTTTGTGTATCACAATTTCTTGCATCTCTCTTAACTTATCTTCGTTCCAATATATCGGGGCTTCAACTTTTTAAGACTGATAGCATACTTTCAGTTTTAGATAAGTTTATTGTAATTGTCTTCTGCTCCATTTTACTTTGGGGAGGAGTGTTGAAATCAAACTTTAAGATAGAATATTTTATTTTTATTCAACTCTTTGCTTATCTAATAACTGTTTTAGTGGCTCTTGCAATTTGCTTAAGGAAGGCTAAATTTGTTCACCTTCAATGGAATCGTCCTTTTATTATGAAAATAATTAAGGACTCTTATCCCTATGCAATACTTGTTCTTTTAATGGCTTTCTACAATAGGGCAGATAGTGTTATGATTGAAAGAATATTGGATAATGGAGCTGACCAAGCTGGAATTTATGCTTCTGCATTTCGTTTAGTTGATGCTGCAAATATGATTGCTTACTTGTTCTCCATAATCCTACTTCCTCTTTTCTCCAAACTTATAAAAGCAAAGCAAGATGTTCAACCAATAATAAAGATTTCATTCCATCTTCTTCTTATGCTTACAGTATGTTTTGTTGTTCTAAGTCAATTCTATGGCTATAATCTAATGGATTTAATGTATAACAAACATATTGAAGAAAGCTGGCAAGTCTTTAGAATACTTAGCATTTGTTTTATTCCAATTGCAATGACCTATATTTATGGAACTCTTCTAACCTCCAATGGCTCTTTAAAATACTTAAATATTGTTGCATCCTTAGGAATGGTTTTAAATATAGGAATTAACTTAATCTTAATACCTAAACTTTTTGCTGTGGGAGCAGCTTATTCTTCACTAATTGCACAAACCATTACAGCACTTATTCAAGCTATTATTGCAATAAGAATTTTTAAAATTAAATTTGATGCAATATATGTAGTAAGAATAATTCTTTTTGTGCTTTCACTAATTCTTTCTGCTTACTTGCTTAAAGAAATAACCTCATGGTGGGTTTACAATATATTGATAACTTCAGTAGTAATGGTTGTTTTAAGCTTTGTATTTAAAGTCTTTAGAGTAAAAGATATATTTTCATTACTTAAAGCCCAAAACTAATATTCATTAAGGGGAATTATTCAAATCATTTAATCAAATATATCAAGAAAAGTTTTGTAATTTTGTATCCCTAAATAAATACTCTTAATGAATACAGAAAGATTTTTCGAACTTTTTTTTAAGGAACTTCAGGATAATAAAAACCTATATCCATACTATAAGCTAACAGAAGGCAGTCTTAAACAACAGGCTTTTCGTAAGGAATACTTCTTGCAAAGGCTTAGTTTTATTGATAAAAATATAGATAAGACAAAAGATAATAAGATATTTGACTGTGGATGTGGTTATGGAACAACTGCAATATTTTTAGCAATGCAAGGTGTTTCAACCTATGGAGTTACTTTAGAGTTTTACTATAAAGAATTAGAAAATAGGAGAAAGTATTGGAAAGAGTATGGAGATACCTCACTTTTTGAATGTAAATATGATGATTTATTTGGTTTACAGCTTTTGGAAAATTCATATGATTATATAATTCTCCAAGATACTCTTCATCATTTGGAGCCGCTTAAAAATAGTTTAGAGCTTTTCTATAGGATATTAAAACCAAAAGGTAAGATTATATTAGTGGAAGAAAATGGCAATTGTCTTCCCCAAGTCTTTAAGTTATATCTTCAAAGAGGGAATAAAAGAGTTATAGATTATTATGATGAAGTTTTAGGTAAGAGCTTGCAGATGGGAATGAAAATATACGTTCACAAAAGGCTTGGAAAAAACTTTTTGAAGAATCAGGCTTTATTGCTAAGGATGAGAATACAGAATATATACGACTATTCCCTCCGTTCCTCTACAACTCTTCAAACTCTTCCAAACTTATTCAAAGAGAATCCAGAATTGCCAAAAGCTACCCAATGCTAAGAGAGTACTTCTTTTTTGGTTTAAATATGGTATTTGAAAAAAGTTAAATCTTTCATTATGGAAATAATGAAAGATTACTTCCAATACATTATTATTTTTTATAATAACACTAATATTTCCCTCCAAGATACTTCTCCCAATATTTTATGATAACTATCCCAACTTCAAAAAGTGCGACTTTTCAATCAAAAAGTCGCACTTTTTGATAAGGAAGTCCGACTTTTTGAATCTGGGATAACTATCGTAGTTAAAAAAGATAATGTTTTAGAAAAAAACAATAGTGTTTTAGAGTAAAAAGATAATTATTAACTTAATACTTATGGATGAGGAACTCCTTCATCTAATACAAATAAAGATACTATTGATGTATCAGCAATTTTTGGAACAACAATCATATTTGCACTTCTTCCAATTGAAGGCTGAGCTATAAAATAATTATAGGTTATTTCCCAACGAAATTCTCTTGGAGAGAGTTTCCAAAGGGTATCTTTTACTTCTGAAGGATTTAGATACCTTGTCCAAGTATATGCTAAAAGCACTGTTTTATCCACGAAATTGATTTGGCAGTTTCCAGTACTGTCTTGCAAATCAACATACCTACTTAGTGTTTCTTCATCATTAATAATATAAAGCCAATCTTCCATGCTCCCATGTTCCGATAATGCATTCCAATCTACAGTAAATGGACAGGAAGGACCAGTAGAAGTAATTTGTATCGGATAAGTTATTGGGGTTACTGGATTTATTGGATTATCGTTATCTGTTTCACAAGAGGAGCTGATTGTTAATAATGCTATTATAATAGCTCCTAATAGTTTGTTTGTTTTTTTCATTTTATACCTCCTTATTTATTTTGCAATTATTAATTTATCTGATTTAATCATATTTTTATTGTTTGTAACCGAATAAAAATAAGTACCTGTTTTAAATAGTCTCAAATCTAATGTTTGCATTCCTTTATTTCCGTCAAGAGTTAATGCATATACCTGTATACCCTTTAAATATGATATTTGAGAAAAATTAAATTCCCAATTCTCTAATAAATAATAAATATAGTTCAGCAACTACTACTATTTGCTTGAATAGAACTTAATTATTTTCTTGTATATACTAAGAATTGAAATTCTAATCCGCTTTCTTCATCTTTTTGCATCTCACTTTCAGATTCTAAAGCCCATTTATCTTCTTCAATTTCTGGGAAAAAAGTATCGGCTTCAAAATCTTTATAAACCTTTGTTATATATAATTTATCGCAAAATGGCATTAAAGCCTTATAGATTGTTTCTCCACCAATAATAAAGCATTTTTCTAGTTTTTTGCAATATTCTACAGCTTCTTCAGTGGAATGAACAAGAGTTGCTCCCTCAGGTTTATAGTCTTTGTTTGTAGAAATAACAATATTTTCTCTTTTAGGAAGTGGCTTGAAAGGAAGACTTTCCCATGTTTTTCTTCCCATTATGATAGGTGAGCCAAGAGTAGTTTTCTTAAAGTACTTTAAATCCTCACTCAAATGCCAAAGTAGTTTATTATCCTTACCTATTGCATTGTTCGCTGCTATTGCAACAATAATATTTAGCATAATTTTTTTCTATTAATGTATTTATATCGCTATAGGAGCTTTAATTGTTGGATGTGATTGGTAGTTTATTATTTCAATATCTTCAAATCGGAAATCAAATATATTCTTTATTTCCTTATTTAGTTTTAATTCAGGGAGGGGATAAGGAGAGCGAGAAAGTTGTAAACGAGCTTGGTCAAAATGATTAGTATAAAGATGTGCATCTCCTATGGTATGAACAAAATCTCCAACCTCAAGATTGCAAACTTGTGCAATCATGTGAGTTAAGATAGCATAAGAAGCAATATTAAAAGGAACTCCTAAGAAAATATCAGCACTTCTTTGATATAATTGGCAAGATAGTTTGTTGTTAGCAACATAAAATTGAAATAAAACATGACAAGGAGGCAAAGCCATTTTATCTACATCACCAACATTCCAGGCACTTACTAAAAGTCTTCGAGAATTTGGATTTGTTTTAATTTGTTCTATTAATTCACTTATCTGATCAATAACCTTTCCATCTTTAGTTTCCCATGCACGCCATTGTTTTCCATAAACAGGACCTAAATCACCATTTTCATCTGCCCATTCATCCCAAATTGAAACTTTGTTTTGTTGAAGATAATCGATATTTGTGTTTCCTTGCAAAAACCAAAGAAGTTCATGAATAATAGAACGAAGATGTAGCTTTTTTGTAGTAACCAAAGGAAATCCTTCTTTAAGATTAAATCTCATTTGATAACCAAAAATACTCTTTGTGCCTGTACCTGTTCTGTCTCCCTTTAAATTCCCACTCTCAAGGACATTATTTAATAAGTCTAAATATTGTTTCATCTCTAATTAATAATCTATTTCCTTTTGCTTTTTACCTATAATAAATCTTTCCCTATATCTCTTCTAAAATACTTTCCTTCCCAACTAATCTTATCTACGTTTTTATAGCATTTTTCTAAGGCTTCTTGCATTGTTTCTCCATAACATGTTACTGCAATAACTCTTCCTCCATTTGTTAGGATTTTTTCTCCTTCTTGTTTTGTTCCTGCATGAAATACTATGCAATCTTGGGTTTCATTTATTCCTTTAATTTCTTTGCCTTTTTCATAGCTTTCAGGATAACCTTTTGCAACCATCATAACAGTTGTTGCATAGCGAGAATCAATTTCAAAGTTTATCTTATCAAGTGATTTTGTTTTAAAGCTATTAAATGCTTCAACTATATCTGATTTTATTCTTGGGAATACACTTTCTGTTTCAGGGTCACCCATTCTAACATTATATTCAATAACGTATGGGTTGCCTTCAACATTCATTAAGCCAATAAAAATAAAGCCTTGATATTCTATATTGTCTTTCTTTAAGCCTTTAATTGTTGGGATAACTATTCTTTGTTCAACCTTTTGCATAAAATCATTGTCAGCAAAAGGAACAGGACTAATAGAGCCCATTCCACCAGTGTTTAAACCAGTGTCGCCTTCTCCAATTCTTTTATAGTCTTTTGCAACAGGAAGTATTTTATAGTTTTCTCCATCACTTAAAACAAATACACTGCATTCAATCCCTTTTAAAAACTCTTCAATAACAACCTTTGCTGAAGCTTCTCCAAACTTAGCTTCTTCAAGCATTTGAGTTAATTCCTTTTCTGCCTCTTCAATTGTTTCAGGAATAACAACTCCTTTACCAGCTGCTAAACCATCAGCTTTTAAAACATAAGGAGGGTTTAAGGTCTTTAAGAAGTCTTTACCTTCTTGAAGAGTTTCTTTATAGAATGTTTTATATCTTGCTGTTGGGATATTATTCTTTTGCATAAAAGCCTTAGCAAAATCCTTACTTCCTTCAAGAGTAGCACCTTCTTTGCTTGGTCCAACAACTAAAATATCTTTTAATTCAGAGTTATTATGAAAATAATCCCATATTCCATCAACTAATGGTTGCTCAGGTCCTACAACAACTATCTCAACGTTGTTTTTAATAACAAACTCGCCAATTGTTTTGAAGTCGGAGCCTATATTAATATTTTCTCCACAAAGAGAAGTGCCAGGATTACCTGGAGAAATAAAAAGATTTGTTAATAGTGGACTTTCTTTAATTTTAAGAGCAATTGCATTTTCTCTTCCTCCTGAACCTAAAAGTAGTATGTTCATATTTTAATTAGTTTTTTTTCTTCCTTTACGATTTAGTTTATGATTATTTGTTTCAGGGCTTTTAGTACTTTTGGCGCTTTTAGTACTTTTTGTTCTTGTTTTTACTGGTCTTTCTTCTCTAATATTAATTTTTTCTGGGGAGAAATCTCTCATCTCTGCAGTAAACTCTCCATCGTCAACCAAAGAAAAGTCCATTTGCTTTTTAAACAAATCAACATTTTCAACCTTAATCTTAATTGGGTCTCCCAAACGATAGGTTTTATTTAGTTTTCTTCCAACAACTTGATAGTTTTCTTCATCAATATAGTAGAAATCATCGGTAAGAGTACGGATAGGGATTAGTCCTTCACATTTATTCTCGTCAATCAAAACATAGATTCCCCATTTACTAATACCTGATATTGCTCCTTTAAATACTTCTCCAATCTTATCGGAAAGAAATTCTGCTTGTTTATATTTTACTGATGTTCTTTCAGCCTCTGCAGCTTTCTTTTCCATTAATGAACAATGTTCACATCTTTCCTCAAAAGCTTCTTTGCTTGCTGATGACCCTCCTTCAAGATAGCGTTCCAAAAGACGATGTAGCATTAGGTCAGGATAGCGTCTAATTGGGGAAGTGAAATGAGAATAATATGGGAATGAAAGTCCATAGTGCCCTATGTTAGTAGTTGAATAATATGCTTTAGACATTGTTCTGATTGCAATGTTAGAAATCATAGTTTCTTCTCCCTTGCCAGCAATATTTCTAAATAAATCATTAAAACTCTTAACTAATGAGCTTCTGCTATCTGTGTTTATAACATATCCCAACTTGCCCACAAACTCTGAAAATGTAGAAAGTTTATCAGGATTAGGCTCGTCATGAACTCTATAAATAAATGTTTTGGCTTCTTTCTTATTGCCTTTATCCTTGCCTATCTTTTCAGCAACTCTTTTATTGGCAAGCAACATAAATTCTTCAATTAACCAGTTGGCTTCCTTGCTTTCTTTAATATAAACTCCAATTGGCTTTGAGTTTTCATCCAAACGGAACTTCACTTCTTGCGATTCAAAGTTAATGGCTCCAGTCTTAAATCTTCTTTTTCTAATTATGTGAGCAATATTATGAACTGGCATAATAAAGTCTTCCATTTCTCCCTTTTGTTCTTCAATAATTGTTTGAACTTCTTCATAAGTAAATCTTCTGCAAGAGTTAATTACTCCCTTACCAAACCATTCATTAATAACTTCTGCTTCTTGATTCATTTCAAATACAGCAGAAAAAGTCAAACTATCTTCATTTGGTCGCAAAGAACAAACCTTATTGCTTAGCTTTTCAGGTAACATTGGAATTGTTCTATCAACCAAATAGACCGATGTAGCACGAGTGAAGGCTTCTTGGTCAATTGCTGAATTGGGTCTAACATAATAAGAGACATCAGCAATATGAACTCCTATTTCATAGTTTCCATTTGGCAAAACTCTAAAAGAAATGGCATCATCAAAGTCTTTTGCATCGTAGGGGTCAATAGTTATGGTTGGTGTTTTGCGAAAATCTCTTCTGCGTTTTATTTCTTCTTCAGGTATTGTTTCAGGTATTTCTTCTGCTTCTTTTTCAACTGCTTCAGGAAAAGCTAAAGGGAATCCAAATTGAGCCAAGATAGAAAGCATCTCTGTATTGTTTTCTCCTTTCTTACCCAAAACCTTTATGACCTTTCCAAAAGGATTATTTGCCCTTTGAGGCCATTCAGTCATTTGAACCAATACCTTTTCATTCTCATTTGCTCCATTAATATCTTCCAAAGGAATAAATATATCAACAGGCATTGATTGACTGTCTGGAATAAAGAAAGCAAATTTAGGATGCTTTTGAATAGAGCCTACAAAGGTAGTTTGATTTCTTTCAATAATTTCAGTAATCTGTCCTTCTGGTTTTCTTCCCTTACGACGAGGGAAAAGATATACTTTAACCTTGTCGTTATGAAGTGCATGATTAGTATTGTTGGGAGCAATGTAAATATCTTCTGAACCATTTTCCAAAATAACATATGCCTTTGAAGTTTGCTTCATATCAACCGTTCCAATCACATAGTTGGAAGGTAGTATATCATTATTTAAATATCTTGCGTCTAATTTATATTTCCCCTTACTCTCTTCAATCAAAACTCCTTCTTCAGCCAGAACCAAAATCTTATTCATAATCATTTGCATTGACGCCCTATCATTATTGCCCAATCGAGAAGCAACTTGCTTATAGTTTAAGGGCTCAAAGGGATTGCTTGCGAAAACCTTGAGTATGGATTTATTAATTAATGATTCTTGTTTATTCTTGTTTTCCATAATAATTATAGTTTTTAAGCCACAAAGATAACGATAATAATATAATTCTGCACATATGAAACATTAATTTATCAACAAATAATGCATAATGGCAGAATTAACTAATTCAAATTTCTTCAAAATCTTAACTCTTAAAAAATAAACGGGACTTAATTGAAATTATCTCTGAGAAAAAATAATTTATCTCTGAGAAAAATTTATTTAAACGCCGTTTAAATTTGACTAAAGAGCCATTAGTTATAAAAGCATAAAATTCATTGGTTAGAACTAAGATAATTTTTGTATTTTTGTTTCTCAATTAAAGCAAAACATCATGACTCCAAAAGAGAATAATCAAGATAAATTTAACAAACTAAGAGAAGAATACCCTATTTTCTATTTCTCTAACTATATGTGTGAATATAATGAAGAGGCTAAGGGATATGTGCTTGGGTTTGAGTTTAAGTGTGGGGAACATGTTTTTCATCCTACCTATGTTTTCTATTTATCTAAGATGGATTTAGGAAGGACTATAGATACAAAAACATTCACAAATCTGATTATTCATATTGGAATGGTAGAACTAATAAGTTATTGGAAAGCCTTTGCCTCTCCAGTAGTTATTATTGATGTAGCTTATTTTTCAGAAAAGCAAATTGAATTTTGGAAGAAACTTTATTTTAATGGACTTGGGGAATATTTTTACTTAAATTCAATTGAAACCAACATTGATGAGTTTATGACAATTGTTGTTGGAGAAGATAAATATAAGAGAGGAGTTTATGCTCCTAATATTAATGAGAAAAGAGTAATAGTGCCAGTTGGAGGAGGTAAGGACTCCGTTGTGAGCTTGGAGCTATTGAAAAGAAATGGCTTTGATGTTATGCCAATAGTAATTAATCCAACAAAGGCTCAAAATCATACAGTGTCACGTTCTCAATTAACTGATAATTATATATATGTTCAAAGGAATTTAGACAAACGCCTAATTAAACTTAATAAAGAAGGATTTCTTAATGGTCATACTCCATTCTCAGCACTTTTGGCCTTTGTTACTTTATTGGATTCTTATCTCTTTAATATCCCTCATATAGCACTTAGCAACGAAAACTCTGCCAATGAATCAACAGTAATTGGACAAGAAATAAATCATCAATATTCCAAGAGCATTGAATTTGAAAGAGATTTCAGAGAATATGTTGAAGAGTTTGTTTTGAAGGATAGTAATTATTTTTCATTTCTTCGCCCATTGAGTGAGTTGCAAATTGCTCAATTGTTCTCAATCTTTTCCGCTCATCATTCAGTATTTCGTTCTTGCAATGCTGGAAGCAAAAAAGATATATGGTGTTGCAATTGTCCAAAATGTTTATTTGCCTACATCATACTTTCACCATTTATTGTTCAAGAGAGATTGGCAACCCATATTGGAGAAAACCTTCTTAACAAAACTTCACTCAAGAAATATTTCAACGAACTAACAGGAATTGCAGAAGTAAAGCCTTTTGAATGTGTGGGAACAATTGAAGAAGTTAATTTAGCTTTAGCTCTTTTAGTAGAGCGTTACCCTGAAAGTAAGGAACTAAGCCTTGTAAAACATTGGTTAAGCTTGCCAATGGCTCAAACCTACTTGAATATGAATAAGGAGAAATTCCTTTATGAAATTTCAAATGAACATTTCCTTGAAGAAAGATTTTCTAATATTTTTTCCAATCCTTACGCCATGTATAAGAAAGCTGAAATGGTTAGAATGCTAACCGTTAGAAAGCTAATTATCTTTGGAATGGGAAGAGAAGGAATGTCAACACATAACCTTTTAAGGAGTATATTCCCAAATAAGAAGTTTGCAATTCAAGACTCCAACACAAAATTAATAGAAAATGAGTATTTGAAAGAGCAGCAAGAAAAAGGATATATTGAAATGCACTTGGGAGAAGAGGCTAAAGAAGAACTAACAACAAAAACCGTTTATGATTTGGTTATTAAGTCCCCTGGTGTAGCTCTTCACACAATGACAAATCCATATAAAGACTCTGAAATAACCTCTCAAACCAATATATTCCTTTCACTCTACGCTAATCAATGCGTTGGGATAACAGGAACAAAAGGGAAGAGTACCACCTCAACCCTAATCTACAATATGATTAAAGCCAATCATAAGGATACTTTATTCGCTGGGAATATAGGAAAACCTATGTTTGATTTGATAGATAATATAACACCCAACACAATAATAGTATTGGAACTTTCTGCACATCAACTTCAATATATTGAGCGCTCTCCAAAGGTTTCTGTGCTTTTAAACCTTTACGAAGAGCATCTTGACCACTTCCTTTATTATGAAGAATATCAAAAGGCTAAGCTAAATATCCTTAAATACCAAAACTCAAAAGATAGTGCTTTTATCTATAATGAGGACAGTAAGTTAATCTCTTCTTGGATAAAAAAAATAAAACCTAAATCAACCCTTTTGCCAGTAAATATTAAGGATTATTCTTTTGAAGAGCCAAAGTATTTGAAAGGAGAGCATAATAAGTTTAATATTATGGTTGCTTATGAAGTTGCAAAGTTTTTGGGAGTGGAGAGTGAAGAAGGATTAAAAGAAGTTTTGGAGTTTAAAGGATTGGAACATAGGTTGGAATTTGTCTGCTATAAAGATGGAGTTGAATACTACAACGATTCAATTTCAACAATTGCACAGACAACAATAGCTGCCCTAAACTCATTGGAAGGAGTTCAAACACTAATTCTTGGAGGAAAGGACAGGGGAGTTGATTATAGCGAACTTGCAAATATTCTTATTGATTATAAAGACTTAAAGAATATTGCTTTTGTGGGAGTGGCAGGAAGAAGAATAAAAGACTTAATTTACGAAAACCCTGAAAAGAAATCTCAATTCCTTGTTTCAGATAACTATAAAGAGATAGTTAACTGGTGCAAAAAGAATACTAAAAAAGGGAAGAAAGTGCTTTTAAGTCCAGCTGCCTCAAGCTACGATATGTTTACCAACTTTGAAGAAAGAGGCAGGGTGTTTAAGGAATTGGTTAATGAAGACTAAGTAATCTTCATTAACCAATTTACTTTACATATCTTGACGGATAATTTCTGTAATATCTTCTATTATTACCTTTGCCAAATGGTCAGCTTTGGTAATATTATCGCTTTCTGAATAAATTCTAATTATTGGTTCAGTGTTGCTTTTGCGTAAATGAACCCATTCTTTGTCAAAATTAATCTTAACCCCATCAATAGTTATTACATCATAGGAAGAATATTTCTCTGCAATCTTTTCTAAAATCTTATCAACATTAATATTCTCTGTTAATTCCATTTTGTTTTTAGAAATAGAATAATCAGGATAAGTATCTCTAAGAGCTGAGGTTTTAATATTCTTTTTAGCCAAAAGAGTTAAGAAAAGAGCAATGCCAACCAAAGCATCTCTACCATAATGAATCTCTGGATATATAATACCTCCATTACCTTCTCCACCAATTATAGCATTCTTTTGCTTCATCATCTCAACAACATTAACCTCTCCAACAGCAGAAGCAAAATATTGTTGATTATATTTTTCAGTAATATCTCTTAAAGCTCTTGTGGAAGAAAGATTTGAAACAGTATTTCCTGGAGTTTGAGAAAGAACATAATCGGAAATAGCAACCAAAGAATATTCCTCTCCAAAAGGTCTTCCATTTTCACAGACAATAGCCAAACGGTCAACATCAGGGTCAACAATAAAACCAACATCACATTTACTTTCAACAACTCTATCACATATATCAGTAATGTTTTCAGGAAGTGGTTCTGGATTATGAGCAAAATTTCCTGTAGGCTCTTCATTCAAAGCAATAATATCTTTAACTCCAAGAGCTTTTAAAAGCTTAGGTAAAACAATGCCACCAGTTGAATTAACCGAATCGAAACAAACTCTGAAATTAGCCTTCTCAATAGCATCAACATCAACCAAAGGAAGATTAATAACCTTTTCAATATGCATATCAATAGTAGAGTTGTCTTTTATGCAAGAGCCTAATTGCATAACTT
Source organism: Bacteroidales bacterium UBA4893 (assembly GCA_002399025.1). Classification (GTDB taxonomy): domain Bacteria; phylum Bacteroidota; class Bacteroidia; order Bacteroidales; family P3; genus UBA10566. The sequence continues at coordinate 92,356 of DHCV01000019.1, forward strand.
CTGCAAAATTAAAATCAGGATTATCAGCCAAAAACAAAACTCTTTCGCCTTCTTTTGCATTAATAAACTCTCCCTTACCATTCAAAAGTTTTAACGCATTCCAATGAGTAGGGTTATGGCTTGCAGTAAGAATAATTCCTCCGTCAGCCTTTTGGTCAACAACAGCCATTTCAACAGTTGGAGTAGTTGAAAGACCTGTATCCACAACATCAACTCCCATTCCCATTAAAGTACCAACAACCAAATTGGAAACCATTTCTCCTGAGATTCTTGCATCACGACCAATAACAATTTTCAACTTGCTTTTATTGGAGCTCTCTTTAATAAACTGAGCAAAAGCAGAAGTAAACTTAACAACATCAATAGGAGTTAGAGCAGTGCCTTCTTTACCTCCAATTGTTCCTCTAAAGCCTGAAATAGATTTAATTAATGACATATAAATAATATTTTTTCGAATTCAATAATAAGTAGCAAAGATATAAAAAAATAAAACACAAAAAGAAATTAATTTTCAAGTTAATTTTATTCTCAAATTTACATATTTATAATTTTTCTTAGTGAGATAAATCTAATTCCTATATGGTTCAGTTTATATTGTAAAATAAGAGTAAACAACAAAGAAACAAGATTTTTAAATAAAACAAGGCTAAAACTAATAAGTTCTAACCTTGTCTTTAAGTTTTGGACAATGAAATAGGTTTACTTTATTGTAAAAATCATTACTGGGTTTGCAAGCTTAACAGGTCCGTCTTGATTATATGCACTTATCCCTTCAATATATATTTTATCCCCCTTTTTCAAATTCTTAATCCTGCTAATCATTTCAGGAGTAAAATTTTTAGACTTTGAAACATAAGGAGGTTCAGCATTCTTGCTGCCTTTTGAGCTAAAAGTCATTTGAAAATAAGAAATGTTATATTCAACAGGGAAATCAAAGTCTTCTACTTCTATGCTGATAAAAGGATTCTTTAACAAGTCTTTTTTATCAATCAATCCTCCATCGCTTTTTACTACTTTGACAGAAGGCTGAACAAAATCTTTCGCTATAAAGTAAGTCGTGCTTAATAATACTTTCGCATTTTTTTTCTGAGTACCTATTTGAGCATAAACATCAATTCCAATAGAGTTATTAGGAATTTGTACTTTCTTTGCCATTTGAAATTCTACTCCATCAGTATCTACACTATCGACAATAATAACTATCTCTCGTATTTTATCCTCAATATTTACAATATAGGAACTTTTGCCAACCTTTTTTATTTTGGCTGATGCGTTTGAAATCTCTGCAGTGATGAACTCGTCAGATATTCCATCAACTGCAATTGAAATTGGATTATCAACTCCTCTATAAAGGATTTGAGGGGTGGTTGCAGCAACAACTGCCTTAGGGGTTGAAGTTGTTTGTGCATTTAAACTAATGCAACCAACAATTAGCATTAAAGCTATTAAACTAAATTTTTTCATAGAAACTATTTTTTAAAGGTTTATTGTTCTTCTTATGCTCTTGATTTATAAACTCAAAAAATTTATAAATATTATTGAAGTATAGGATTATTTCTTAGTGATTTTTCTTCTATGGAATAAAAAAAGGATAGACAATGCCTATCCTTTGTGTTCTCTAATGATTAGAATGGGTTAGTATCCAAGTTTCTTTTTCATTTCTTGTGTTAAAGCATTCTTGTTTATCATAATATCAATGGTCTTGTATTTTACAAAAGCTTCAGAAGCAAAGAAATACCCATCATACTTACTTTCATTCCCCCAAGAATTCTTAATTTTATAGAACTTATTTCCATTTTGATCCTTTGCTATTCCAACAATAACCATTCCATGGTCGTCAGTTGTGTTGTAGTTATCAAAGGCTTTTTGACGCATTTCTTGAGTTATGGTTTTCTCCTTAGCTGTTCCATCAAAACTATAAGCTGATTTAGCTTTTTCAGCAGCAGTTAGCTTTTCCCAACGGTCTCTTTCTGTTCCTGAAAGGTCTGTTTTGTCTTCATCGGGAACAATTGCAACGGCGTTCTTCCATGAGAATCCTTTCTCGCTAACATCTGCTCCCCAGCCAATTGTATATCCATTTGCAATTGCGTTATCAATAATTTGAATCATTTCATCTAATGGAACGTTTTGGATTGCTCCCAACATCCAATTGTCTGGAATTTCAATAATGAATGGCTTATAGAAAGGATGATGGGTGAAAGAACCTATCTCAACATAATCTTCCATGTTCAATCCCAAACTTTGTGCGTAGGTTTTTGGTGTATAGTTAACTCCCTTATGGGTAAAGTTCTCTGGCATCTTTCCAAAATAAGCATCTAAGATTGCATTGAAAGCAACCTTCCAAGAGGTTGAAAGTGTTTTTTGTCCAACCAATGATTTGCAGAAAGCTTCCAAAACCTTATCAATTTCAGCATGGTTATGTTTTGTCTCTCCATAGTTTAGTCCAGAGTAAACCTCCTCAGGAACAATACCATACTTCTTTATCATTTCAGTAATATCATGAAAGCCACCACCAGCTGCAAAGCTATTTGCACCATGGAAACGAAGGTATCTTTCAGCTTTCTCCAAGTAGGCATTTCTAACAATCCACATTTCAGAAAGGTCATATTCTCCTTTTCCATTTTTAAGCAATTCGGCTTCTAACAAACCAATTCCTGCAAAGCTCCAGCAAGTGCCAGAACGAGATTGGTCTTTGGCTGGGGTTGTAGGGATTTCCTTAGAAACAGTGAAAGTATAGCCTTTTTCTTCTTCTTTCTTTTTGTCTTGAGCAAAGGCTGTTGTTCCAACAAACAACAAGCCGATGATAATAATAAATACTCTTTTCATTTTGTGATAAATTTTTAGTTTGCTAACATTACAGGCATAACCAACATAAGAATTGACTCTGTGGTTTCTTCTGCCTTTTCTTCATAAGGGTATAAAATTCCTGCCCTATTAGGTTGAGACATCTCTATCAAAACATTTTCTGTGTCAATATTATTTAGCATTTCCAATAAATATCTTGAGTTGAAGCCTATTTCCAATTCTTCTCCAGTAAAATTACAAGATAGCTTTTCTTTAGCTGCATTAGAGAAATCAAAATCTTCGGCAGAAATTATTAATTCATTTCCTGATAATTTTAATCTAACTTGTTGAGTAGATTGATTTGCAAATAAAGAAACACGCTTTACAGAACTTAAGAAACCAATTCTATCAATAATCAATTTATTTGGATTTTCTTTTGGGATAGCAGCCTCATAATTAGGGTACTTACCTTCAATCAAACGACAAACGATTGAATAGTTTTCAAAGCTAAATTCAACATTCTTAACATTATAATCCATCAAAATATCAATATCTTCCTTATAAGTAACTAATATATTTCTAAGCAAGTTAAGAGGTTTCTTTGGCAAAATAAAGCTAATTGGAGTGTCATTTGAAAAGTCTGTTCTTCTATAACGAACCAATTTATGAGAATCAGTACCAACAAAAGTAATATGATTATCAGTTTGCTCACACAAAACACCAGTCATCTGAGGTCTTGCTTCATCATTGCTTGTTGCAAAAATAGTTTTAGCAATAGCATTTACTAATAATGAAGAAGGAATAGTTATTTGTGAAGCATCATCAACACTTGCCATACGAGGATATTCGTCAGCCGAAATGCCTGCAAGCTTATATTTCCCTTCTCCTGAAGTTATTTCAACAACAAATGTATCCTTATTAACTATAAAGCTAAGAGGCACATCAGAAAAAGTCTTAACAATGTCAGAAAGAATTTTTGCAGGAACAGCAATTTGAGTTAAACCAGAAGCATCAGCATCGTTAAGCTCCAACTTTACAGTTGCAGTAGTTTCAATGTCGGAAGCAGTGATTGATAAGGTTTTGCCATCCAACTGAAAAAGGAAATTATCCAAAATAGGTACAGCTTTATTGGATGTAATTACGCTGTAGATTGATTGTAGGGAACGTGATAGAGTTCCACCATGAACAATAAATTTCATATCTTTTTTATCTTTAAAATTATTACCATAATATTAATAAGCAAAAGTAAAACAAATTCTAATAGTATGCAATTGCCTATAAAAATATTTATTAACAAATGCCTCAAAAAACTATCTATTACTTAATTCTTCAACCAAATTTTTTTAAAGCATAAAGCAAAAAAGTTATGTTACAAAAAGATAAGATGAGAAATATTCAAATAAATAATCCAAAAAATAGTATTAAAGTTTCAGACAAATGAAATGAAAGGATTAAATTATAATTCTAAATATGAATTTAACAATATTTCTAACCAAAAAGTAAAAATATTTCCAAAAAATTTG
>DHCV01000019.1:96921-173081 GCA_002399025.1 Bacteroidales bacterium UBA4893
AAGTTTAATTAGTTTAATTTTGATATATCCTATTGTTAATACTTATATAGATAATACTATTAATATATATGTATGTATGTATGTATGTATGTATGTATGTATGGGATATTCTATTTATGCAAGAACAAATTCGTTTGACTTAGGTTTTCAGACAATTATAATTACATAATGTCTCTTTCTTTTTCTCTGAAAACCTATAACCGTTTTTAAATCAAAAGAGCAAAAAAAAAATTAAAATTTAAAAACAAATAAAATGAATCAAATAAAAATAATAATAGCAATAGCAATAATAGCAATATTTGCAGTTGCATGTACAGATGAAGAACAAATTACAAATGGTGCTACATCTAGTTATGTAAATAATATAAAATCAGGTGAGCAAATTGATAGTATGATGTATTATAATATTGAAAATGAAGATGCATTTGTTCATAATAAATATTGTGATTATGAACAAAATAGCTTTATGGATTCTGAAATGATATCTTTAATCAATCACATTGATGTTTTGATAAAGAAAAATCAAATATCTAAAAATAATTATACTATCAAAGAAGCAGTATTTGTTATGGAGACTTATTTTAATTATGCGATAGTTAATAAGCAAACACAATTTGACACTTCAAGTTATGATGCGCAAAACTTTAGTTTTACTGTGGATTTAAATTCAAATGGTGTAATAAATGCAGATAAATTGAGACAAAAATACATGTTAGTTGTTCAAAACATTTTGTCAACTATGGGTGAACATTTCCTTCAATATTCAGACTTATATGTTACTAATAAAACATCATCCTCAGTTACTTTTGAATTTGGAATGACATCATTTGCCAAAGTTGGAGCAAATTTTAGTAGAGGTATGATAGTGAAACAATATGGAGAAACACTTTCAATCCCTAATAACACGGCGTCTGATTGGAATTATATTAACAATAATGAAACTGATGAAGTTTTCAGATTTTATAGTAAAAAAAATGTAACCGATTTCTACATTAATTATTTAACCATAACTTCTCCTCTACCTTCTACAAATGGGTATTTGTATGCACAGTATATGAGTTCAACATGGTTTACACCAATAAATCATGCAATGAATTTTGTTTATCCTATTGGTTATAATTACGGAATTGGCAGTTTGGTGAATATGGTAAATGCTACAATTAGAGCATCAAATTTCCTTTCATCTTTACTTATTAACAATCCTTCACAATATACTAATACAGATATTATTCCTAAATGCCGAAGGATAGAAGATGTTTATCCATCAAAGAAAATTCAGACACATGCATATATTCATCAGATGAAATTCGGTCTAAAGGTTTCGGATGTCATAAGTACTTTTTTACATAACTTAACAGTTGATACGAGTATTTTTATTTAATTGATGATAGCCATGAGAAGAATATATTTTTTAATTCTACTATGTTTAAGTTTTAGTCTAAATGCACAAGTATTTACAACATCATATATGAATGATAGTGTTGAAATAAAAGAGAAGACTAATGTTCCATTAGGTAATTATAAGATAATGAATTATGATAATGATGGCTATTGGTCTAAGGTTTCAGATCAAGAAATTGTTAATTATAATGATACCTTGGGAGAGATAGGTTGTGTTGAAATGTCAATCCCAAGAGATTATCAAATCAAATATGGTAATAAGTTGTATTTATTAAATTATGCATGTCATGATGAAATGGATACGAATTTTTTATTCACCACTGTAGTAGATTCAATTTCTTTTTTTTATTATGATATTTCAAGTCGAACAGAGTCTTATGTTAATATAAATGATAGTTTAGTTGAATTTCTTTATCGTTATATCTTTCTTGAACAATCAAAAGAAATAGCAATTGTTTCTGCCCCTCGAATAGATATTATGGATAGTAATAGTATAATAAATGCAAATCATTTTAAAGTAACAATTATAGATACTCTTGGTAATATACTGAGATATAATAATATTAATAGAAGATTACATGATTTCAATTTCGATGAGCAAAGTAATGATATTATAATTAGTGGGAGCGAGACTGGTACTAGCTCTAGTTCAACAAAAATATATTATATAAATAAGTCGTCTTTAGAGTTAGTAGATAGTATAAATACTGATAGAGATTATTTATTTTTAAAAACAATCAACGATTCAATAGTTTGTGGTATAAATGCTTATCATGCAATTAATGTAGATATTTATAACACAAGGAGTAAAACAGTTATTAGTAATTGTTATCAAGTAAACTCTATTTCTGTTTCTTCTCCTTGGAATTGGTTTGCAACAAGTAAAGCATTTATAGATTTTAAAAATCCGGATTCTATATTTTTTGCTTGTGAACTTAGAGACAGTAACCCTTTTGGCTCATATGGAATAGAAATATTTAATTTCAAATTAGATGGTAGTTTAAATTATAGGTATCTTTTTAATAATTATCAATCAGAATATGTAAGAGGAATTAGAGGCGTTACAGCAACTAATGATTATGGACTTATATTGGATGTTAATTCACGTAATAATGATATTACATCTAACGCTTGGCTATTAAAGTATTCTCCTTATGGTAATGGTTATGAAAGTTTAAATGATATTGAAATCAATAATCAATCATTAGTAAATGTATATCCTAATCCTGCAAAAGACTTTATTAATGTTGATATTGAAGCAACCAATTTTAAGCAAAGTGAAATTGAGTTATTTGATATGCAAGGGAAATTAGTTAAGAAAGCAAAGTTAAGTGCTAAGCAAGGCAATAGGGTTAATGTTTCTAATCTTAATGCTGGAGCTTATACTTATAATGTATCTCTTAATGGCAAAACTATTAGTGGAAAGGTTATAGTTGGGGAATAAGTAATCCAAATTTGTTTTCTCATTAATTATCTATACTTAAATCCAAATTACTCGGTAGTAATTTTTATTAGAATATGGGATTTTCTATTCTCCTATATGTAAAATTTACTGCATAATTTGGATTTTATTTGATATAAGTGTATCAAACCCTTATTATATCTTAATAAGATAAGGTTTAAATTTTGCAAGGTGGCAGGATGTAACATGCAAGGTGGCAGGATGCAGTATGTAAGGTGGCAGGATGTAATGTGTAAGGTGGCAGGATGCAAAATTTATTCCTTGTATAAATAAATTTATTCTTGATTTAAATAGATTATCTCCTTATTTAAATAGATTTATTATGGAGTTAAACTGAGATAAATAATGTTTTAAAGGCTAATAAATAAATCATTTTATTTATTAGCCTTTAATTGAATTGTGTTATAAAATATTTATGCTGATTTAAAAAGAAAATTTCAAATCTAAAATATTAATTGATTTTGTATTTCTAATTCTTTCTTGGGAAATAGTAGGAGGCTGGTTTGAGAAGGTTATCAAAGGCAAAGTATTGTAAGATTAATGTGTCTTTGCTTCCATCCATAATTCCATACATTCTGTTTATATCAAATATTTCATAGAAATCATCCTTGTCATTCTCACTTACCCATGTGCCTTCATTAAGTTTCATATAGGTTTTAAGGCTTTTGGTGTTTCCTTTTTTGTCCTTAACGGTAAAGATAAAGCTTGGAGATTTAGAGAAGATTGTATCTACTTGAATTTTGGGAATATCCTTTGCTACGTTTTCAAAGTTAAGATCAAAAAAGCTTGAAATAAGTGCAGTAACTTTAATGGTGTCAAAAGCTGAAAGTCTTTCTTTTTCTTTCAAAAGTTTAAAATGGAAAGTGTTTCCTTCGCTGTATATTTCAAAACTTTCTTCTGGAAGTTGAGGAAGTTCAACTCTAATTAGAGCAATGTCGTTAGGGTTATATTTGAATATTGTGTGAGTTTTCCAATCATCGGCATCGGCAGTAAAACGTGTTGAGAGATATCCTCTAAAGTTCGGAATATGAATTACGGAAGGGTTGTTTTCTCCCTTAACCATCATATATGTTCCCATATTATCCATAGTTTGGTCGCCAACATAAATGGTCTTTTCCAATTTTTCTTTTTTGAAAAGCTTGATAAAGCCAATGTTTATATAATAACTTTGGGTGTAAACATCAACTCTAACGTTTCTTGCAGAAAGTTGTTTGACGATATTGGCGTGTGCTGCCTTTGCAACCGGTCCTCTCACTCTCATGTTCCTTAGGGTTTGCAATAGGGTATTAACCATCATTGGTGCTGCCTCAAAATCGTTATTCGTTACCCAAACGCTATCGCTTGTCTTTTTCAAATCAGTCTTGTTCCCATCCCTATCTTCCAAAACAATTCGAGTAATCTTTTTTGTGTCATCAATATGAAAATTTTGCTCCAATGTTGAGTCCTTACGAGTTGAAAGAACAATAGTAGTAATTATGCTTAGAAGGATAATTGCTAATATAATAATATAGTTTTTCTGTTTCCTTGTTAATTGTTTCATGTGTTTTTATTGTTTTTTCTTTTGAAATGGTTTTTCTGTTTTTGATTTAAGGCTTTTGGGAGCAAAAATGTATTTTCTTTTCCTTATGAAATGTATTGCAAAGCCCATAATCAAAACAATTATGATTGGAACTCCAATATTAATAATTTGCCAAAATGATTTCTCCTTTTCAGCTTTCACACTGTCCAACTTTCTCATTGCAACTTCTCTCGAACGAAGAGGAATCATGTCCTCATCACCACAAAGATAGTTAACACAATTAATCAGAAACTCCTTATTTCCATACATTTCTCTTGTATATCTGTCATATCCCAAAGGCAAAGGCTGACCATTTACATAATCATTCCTAATTATATCCCCATCAGCAATAACAATCATGGAATTTGTAGTGTCGCAAGTTTCTTTAAAGGCAATCATTTGATTATCCATCATCTCTGGAGCCAAACGATGCTTAAAGGCAGAAGTGAATTTTCCTTCCAATAGCATGGCAACGTTCAAATTGGACATATTAAAAAGTCGAGGGTCTTGCTTTTGCTTAAGCATCTCCAAAGAAACTATGGCAGGAGCATTCATAATTCGAGTATTGTTGGAAGTAGTAAGTAGTGGAATCTTTGTAATATCGTTTTGAATAGTATCAATGCTACTTGCAAACTGCATCTTTACCGGATTAATCTTATCAGTAATTATATGATTTGAATTAGGGCTTAGAACAGGGAAGAAATTCCAAGGATAGTAGGTGAATTGAGGCGTGTTGTCGCCATAAACTCCCGTAATGATTGGAACTTTTGAACACTGCATATCCATAACCAAATTAGTGTTTAGCCTAACTCCATAACGGAAAAGAGGGTCGTTAACTCCTGTCAAATTGGAAATTGCATAAGTCTCTCCCTTGTCTTGAATGCTGTCCATAGAACAAAGCAAAGGGTCAACAAGCCAAAGTATCCTTCCGCCGTGCATAACGAATTGGTCTAAGATATAAAAATCCTTATAGGAGAATACACTTGTTGGGTTAGCAATGATAAGAGTTTTGTAAATGTTTCTGAATTTTACTTCATTAGGACGCAATGAATCATAAACCCTTTCAGTAACTGCGTTGAGTTTTTCATCTAAGGTAATGGTGTCAACTGCATAGAAATCGTTGATGCTCCCAATAAAATCCCACATATATGGTAAATCCCATTCTCCATGTCCTCTTATGATTGCAATTCTGTTCTTAAAGGAAGTTGTAAGGCTACGAAGGGCGGAATAGATATTATATTCTAAGTTTTGAACAGAACTATTAAGTATTTCTTGCTCACCTGTTCCTTTGGTAGAGATTAGTGAAATGATTTTTGTCTCCCCTTTATAGGATATTTCTAAATAAGGAAACATATATTGCCTAACTTGACCGTCCTTTTGTTGGGAGGTTTTTAGTATTGGTTGGAAGCCTTTCTCAAACAAACGTTTATAAAACTGTGCTTGGTCTTTTTTGTCCTTAAAATCATTTGGATTTAAAAATTCAAACTCAATATTCTTATTATAGGAACGAAACTGATTAATCATTTCCTTTGTTTCATTTCTCAAACGCTTGTAGTCTGCAGGAATTTCTCCCTCCAAGTAGCAGCGAATGAAAACTATATCATCAACATTTTTCAATAAATCTTTTGTAGAACGAGAAAGAGTATAACGTTTTTCGCTTGTAAGGTCTAATCTTTGGAAGAAATAGTAGCCCACAATATTCAAAAAGATAATAAAAACCAGCCCTATTGTGAGTTGGAGTATATGCGATTTCTTTACATCTGTCTTGGCATCGGTTTTTCCAAACAAACCCTTAATAACACTTAGTATCTTCATAAACTATTCCTTATTTCTTCCAATTTCTGCTTTCTAAACTAATCTTGGTGAGTAGAAGAAAGAAAAATATTGCACTAAGATAATAAATAACATCTCTCGAATCAATCACTCCACGACTTATTGAAACATAGTGATGATTAATTCCAATGGATTTTACAATCAAATCGGCATTTCCAAGTATTCCCAAGCTACCAATTGCGTCAAATCCAATATAGGTAAAGGCACAAATCAAAACAGAAACAATGAAAGCAATGATTTGATTATTGGTTATTGAAGATGAAAACACTCCGATTGCCACAAATACACCTCCAAGCAAAATCAAACCAATGTAAGAGCCAATAATTCCACCCAAATCCAAATTCCCCTTTGGCATTCCTAATTGATAGACAGCAATTATATAGATTAAGGTTGGTAAAATGGATAGGAAAACAAGGGAAACACCAGCCAAAAACTTAGCTGTGATTATGGAAATATCGCTTAAAGGCTTAGTTAAGAGAAGTTCAATTGTTCCGTTTTTCCTTTCCTCAGCCAGCATTTTCATTGTTATTGCAGGAATCAGGAAAAGAAAAACCCAAGGAGCAATCATAAATAACCCATCAATACCCGCATATCCAAAATCAATCACATTAAATTCCATAGGCAAGACCCAAAGGAACAAACCCATAACAGCCAAAAATACAATAATGGTTATGTAACCCATTAAAGAAGAAAGGAAGCTGTTGAGCTCTTTTATAAACAGTACATACATTCTTTTACTGATATTTATTATAAAAATAATATTTTTGCAAGTTGCAAACTTACGAATTTAATTTGAAATATTATCTATCATATACCTATTTGTTCTACTATGTTCTATGTTTTTTGGGGAATAAGACCTCAGATAAATAAAATCAAACGCCGACTTTTTAAATTTTTCTCTGAAAATAATTTTTAAAAAGTTTGGTTTAATTCGTCATAGTCTTCCTATATAATAATTGAATAGATATAATATAGAATTTAACGAAATAATATGATACAAATAAAGATAATAGAAAGAATGACTTATTTAAAGAATCGATTTCAATAATAATAAAAAACTATAATTTAATTATTTGTTAGTCAGAAATAGGACCAAAAATAAGTATTCTAATTTTTGTTCTATCTTCAAAATATTTTGACATCGTTAGCTGAAAAACCCTATCTTCAATAATTCTTTGTACTTGTACATATCTTAGAGAGTTTATTCTTAAATTAAATTCATAAAAAAAATTATATCTATTTCTATGCGCAAATTCATTATCTCCTTCAACAATAAGTGAATAATACTCCTCTAAAGGGTTAAGTGCATTTAATTTTGATTCTAAATTTAAGAAGTGCAATCTATTTTCTGAAATATGTTTATCAATAATTGTATAATAATCGATTATTCTAATTATGCCACCAGAAGTGTATAATATGCAGGTATCTAAGGAAGTTTTAGATCTTGAAATATAATAGTCATTGGATTGAATACTATCTATATTCCATCCTTTTTCTACTAAAACTGAAAGTACATTTGATATGCTATCTCCATAGTAAGAATTAAAATCAGCAATATAATTATTAGTTGGAATTGGTTTAGGTTTTTCAATATTATCATCCTCCTTACAGGAAAAAAGAAAAACTGTACTTAATGTTATAACTGTTATTAATGCAGTAATACTAAAATTATACTTTTTCATTTTAGGACAAATTTAATGTTAATATGATTATTTTAAAGCAAAGATAATGTTATTTTTTTGAATATGGAACATATAGCTTATATTTTATAACATTAATCTAAGTTTGAAACCTCCTTGAGTCATTGAGTTAGGGTAGGCATTTGAAACATAAGGAGTGTTCACCGTCATTTCAAAGAAAACAGTAAACAAGATTTTCTCAGTAAGTGCATACTCACCACTAATATCAATAGACATAACATCAGAACCTGAAGACATTAGATTTACATTTTGGTCAATTTTCCTTAGAATTGTTGTGTTCTTGTTCCAATTAAAATTAGCCCTAATATCAATATCGCTCTTTAGCTCTCTTGTACTATTGCCCGTACGAAGATTTAGCTTCACATCCTTAAAACGATAGCCTCCACCAATCACATAAGAAAGGCGATTAATTTCAGTCAATTGATTATTGGAGAAACTCAATGATAAATTTCTATCCTTACGAATTTCAAAATTAGCCTGAAGTGAGTTCTTGAGATTGACCTCAACCTTAATTAGAGGAGAGAAGGATTCGTTTATTGTAATATTATCAATTACATCTTTAGCTATATAGTTATTATTGATTTCATTTCTTATCCATTCTCTTCCATAGTCATAACGAGCATCCCTTGCAGGTACTCTAATATCAGAACGGAAAGCACCAATATTATATGTTGAGTTATAGTCGTTTGAAAGTGTTATTGAATTAACCCATTTCTTAAATAAAGCAATCTTTCCCAACCCAGTATATTCAATTTTCCAGTTTGGAAGAGGAATTCTTGCGAATGGATTTAAGCTTCTTGTGTTTGGATCGGTTCCACTATAAGCAGCTAAGAATGCAGGAATAAGCACCTGTTGAGAAGTTGCACCATAACCATCAGGATAATATTTACCATTATTAGTATCCATAATCATATTTCCACTATAGTATGGATTGTCTTGAGCCAATCTTTGAGCAATAATATCTCTATTACTTAAGAATTGATTGAAAATTGAGCTGGAATTGTCATCATTAATTGAAGAAAACATTGTTGAAACAGTTATGATTGAGGTGCTGTAATTTCCAGTGATTGTTGGAGATAGTGGACCAGTAACCCTATTAATAATTGGGTCAAATTTATAGTATGCAACATAGGTCTCCGATTCATTCATGGAGAATCTAAGATTAATTTTGAAGTCCATAATAGGTTCAATGTTTATCTGTCCATTGAGGGATGTTGTATTTTTTTGCTGGAAAGCATTATTCATTAACGAATCTTTTGACAACCACCCTTTCTCAATTGCTCTTTCCATAATGTTTGCTTGAGAACCAAACACAAATCCAAATCCTGGTGCCCAACCCTTGTTAGGGTCCATTCCAAAATACTTTGTAACTGGCATAAATCCAGGAATATATGTTCCGCTATTTTTAGAATAGTTGAAATTTCCTTGTTTAACACTTGTTAGAAGTCTAATGGAGTATTCCCCAACTACCTTAAAGATTTTTGAGGCTTTTGATTCAACTGTATCTTTCTTGTCATTAGGGTTCTTAGTATCATTAGGGTTTTTCTTATCGTTTGGCTGAGGTCTGGAAGTTGGCATTTGTCTTGGAGAAGTTCTACTTGGATTTAGCACCTTTTTAATGAAAGGTATTTTATTGTAGATAGTTGTAAAACTTAAATTAGTATTTATTGAAAATCTTGTTGGATTCTCAATTGTATTCCCTAATCTTTCTAATGCTTGAGTTGAACCTGTAAAAACATATTCTGTATTATATGAACTCGTTACCCTAACCCAATCCAAATATGGGAGTTTGTTAATAGGAATATTCCAAGTAATATCTGTCTTCTGCCTATATTGTTGAGCTTTTCCTAATTCAAAAACAGATTCCCAAACAGAATCCCTCTTAGACTTAGTATCAATCTTACCACTTGGCTCATCAATCCTTGCGTTCATCGTTGCATTATAGTTGATTTTAAGGTTTTGAGTTAGGTCATAAGCAAAACTATATGCCCTATTCCAGTAGAATTGCTTAAAGAAATATGGCTCCATTATTATTATCCCCTTACTCTTTGGTCTTATTAGAGTTTCTTCAAAATCCCTAACAGCCTCTGTTCTAAAGGTCATACTCTTAGGTTTATAGTGGAAGGTCAAATCTCTAATAATGGCAAAGGCTTTAGGTTTGAATAATTTTGATTGAAGGAATGGGCGAAGAGGCTTAGTCTTGAAATTGTAGTTATAATTTATTCCTCCTCTATGTTGGGTTTTTGAATTATAGGAAATATCAACATCGCGTCTATAAATATTGGAGTAAGCATAGGAAGCATCAAAGTTCTCAATTCCTAAAACATATTGCTTTGCATCTGCAGTAGGCATTTTCTCTTTTCTTATATTCATAAAGTTAAGATTAGTACGAGAAGTATAATCCTGAACCATATTCCTGATTGAATCCTTCTCTTTTTCAGTTCTATAGGAAAGGAGGTCATCTTTCAGCTTCACATCTGGGTCCAATGGATTATAACGAGGATTAGCAACCTGTTGCGAATAGTCAAAATGCATAGGAAGTCTTACTCCGGAGGTTTTAGGGAAGAATTTACCTATCTCAATATTAGTTGAAACATCAAATGAACCAACATCGTCTTGAGAAATTTCGGTTATTGATTGTTCGAGAGAGCCAAAGCCTGCAGAGCGATAGGAACCTGAAAAAGAAACATCTCCCAAGTCTGCCAAGTTGGTTCTTGCAAATCCTGTTGCAGCCCAACCAGATGATTTATTGAAGTCTGTTAAACGCAATTCATTAATCCACACTTCAACGCTCTTAGGCATCATATCGTCATTATCGTTAACGTTTTTCTTCTTTGGATTCCTTACACCAATCATCAAAACCTTAACATTGCTAATGCTTGGAGAACCCAAAACAGTAATTTTCCTTCCGTCAACTATTTCATAATATGGTAAAAGTCCCGAAACACTATTGTCTCCAGAACGTACTTTCTTATTCCTGCTTTCCTTAACCTTAACAATTTTCTCTAAGTCAATTTCAACATTATTACTTTCTGGCCAAATTGCCTTATCATCAGTTAAGCCTGTGTACCATGGAGTGAAGTTCAAAGGAAGTTCGTATTCATAGTAATTATTAGTAAAGTCGGACCCAAGACGAACAAAAAGACTAACCTCTCCGCTCTTATAATCATCTCTTTCATACATTTTCTCAGCATGAACAAACATCTTTATCTTCTTATACTGACGCATATCCAAATCAGAAGTCTTGTAGATAGCTCTTGCATCCCCATCAGAAAGTTCAGTTACTTTCATACTTAAAGATTGTTCGTTCATTTGTTGGAAACTTGTTGAGCTATACATTTTTTCTCTATCAATTCCTGGAGGCAAAACATAAGGGATAGGCGAGCGTTTACCATTTTCCTCAATATTAACCGATGCAACAGTAAAAGTAGTATTCTCAGTTTGTGTTCCGGTTGGATACATTCCTGGAGAAAGTAAATTATCTGTGTATTTTCTCCAATCACCACTCACAAGCTCAAAGGTTGCAAATCGTAAAATCACCGGTTCCTCAAAATCTTTTAAGAACATCCTAATAAAACGTATGGATTGAAAACCTTGAATAGAACCAACCGTCTTATGAGGATTACGGATAGGGATTTTAAACTGATACCACTTACATTCAGTTGTCTTTCCGTTTGGAAGATTAATGTTTGTAGCGTTTTGAATATCTGTTATATAGTTTTGTCCCACAATTAAGTTATTAGGGTCTAAAGCAATTTCATATTCATAATAGTTTTCAGCCTCACTAAGAGTGTTGTCTTGATTAATGTCTTCAACGTTTGGAAGAGAGGTTTGTTGAGATGAATATAATGAAGCGTTATCAGTAACAGCAGAATTCCCTTCAGAATTGTTAAATTGCTTATATCTATCAGTTATCTTAACATTATTATTATCGTAATATGTACTTCTGAAATATCTAAAGTCATCTGCAGAAGGGTCATTCTCTAAGGATGCAAAAGCATCAGCATTAAGCTGCCCTTGAGCAATATTCAGAAACCTATCAAAGAAGGTTTTTTCATCAGATGAAGAAAGACCATCATAACCAATATCCTGAAATTGTCTTGAGGTTGGGTCATTATTGAATGCATTAACAATTGCTTGAAGACGAGGAACTCTTCCCCAAATCGTAGTATCAACATCAACTACATTTGAAGAAGAAGGCAATCCATTTTCAAAACTCTTCCTTCCATCCCTAAGTATATCCTCAGAAATATCTCCCATATTAAAATATAACTTACCTCCTCTTGCATTTTCATTACCAATGAAAGGGTCCATTAACCAAAATTCAATATACTCAATATTTGCAGCTTCAAAGTCGGTTGCGTCAATCTTTCGCATTATCCCTCCCCAACGAGTTTCAGGATTTTTTAAACTTCCATCAGGATTTAAACCAGCAGAATAAACACTTGTTGTATCATAATTATATGGTCCTCTTTCAGAAGGGTAGAAGGCAAGATTAAATTCTCTAATATTTGTTGGTTGACCTGAAGCTATTTCTTTGTTAGGATGAACCTCTCTTTCCAAAATCTGTCTTGCATAAGGTTGGGAGCGGTCTTCTTTATTTATATTTGAAGGAGCATCATTACCATAAAAAATATCATCAACGCTATACCAAGCAACCTTTGCCCTATTGAAACCATATTCCCATCCTAAATTTGGATTTGTTTCTGGGAAAAGAGAATTAACAGAAGAAAAGTCTTGAGGAGCACTTGCCAAATGCCATGCTCCAATTGCTCTTAAATCAATGGAAGTTTTTGCTGCCTCGAAGTCATCTATGTAGGCTGTTCCCGAATTACCTATCACATTTGGATTTCCTGGAATAAAATGAGCAAATTCTCCTGTAAGTGAAAGATTGGAAGGTGCTTTTGTGGAATAGAAAGGAAGTAGGTCAACGAGTTTTGTGATAAAGTTAACCTCTTTTTTATAATTGAAATCAAATCCCCAAAGAGTATTACTCATAGGTTCTTCGCCATAGTTAACTTTAGTTGTGATTGGTTTCTCATGAAGATTCAAAAGTGTTGCCCCAAGATTTATATCCTTACTTAATTCATAACTTGCTCTTAAGCCCATCATTCTCTTAGTTGTCATGCTAAATAGCTGATGCGATTCTGTGGAAACAGTTATTGGAGTTCCGGAGCTAAGGTATCCTTGATTAATAATTTTAACTCTTCCCATTGCATAATCCACAGTATAATCCACACCTTCTATTAGGGTCATACCTCCAGCCATAACTCTAACCGAACCTTGAGGAATATTCATCCCATTTAGAGCTATTTCTGAACCTGATTCCGATTTATATCTTCCTTCCAAATAATACTTATTCTTATCTGGATACTGCTGAGCTTGTGAAATTGTTAAGGTATATAAAGAGTCAAAACAATACTTATTTGCAATATCATTATCACCCAATAGGTTCCTTAAATCTTTTCCGAAAGGTTCAACATAAGGAAAAACAATTATTCCTCTATCCGATACAATTGTTCCACCATTCAATATGGCATTGTCCATAAAATCAAAAACACCATCTGGATATGGGTTTTGTTGATTGTCCATCCTGTCTAAGCCAAAAAGCTGTATTAATGGCACACCTTTTTTCTCTCCCTCATTAAAATATCCCATTGGAATTCCTTGCTCATCTCCTTGATAGAGAATGTTTAGTCGGAAATCTTCTCTTTGAATTTGAAATGCTTGAAGAGAATAAATGTTTTTCATCATCAATTTCCACATTGGGTTTCTAACATTGAGAGTGGAACTCTTCAAAAGTTTTACAACCAAAGTATTTGGGTCATTTATCCCTTCATCAGAAAATTCTCCAACCTGATATATTGTTGTGTCTCCAATTATTTGATAGCGAAATGCAACAGCTAAAACCTGATCATTGCTAAGAGGTTGATTTAATGAAATAAATCCTAAACGTGTGTTTAATGAGTATTCTGAAGGATTAAGCTTTCTTGCACTTTCAATCTTCTCATAGTTTTGTCCTGCAACAAAGCCCATACCTTGAAGCATTGAGCTTATATTATTTATACTCCTAATATTATTAACATTAACGACCGAAAGCAAATTATTGGATTTGTTCCCATCAGGATAAACCATACCTGCTGGATTTTCAATAAAAGGATTTTGTCCATAAGGATTCCTTTCCCCAAGGTCAGAAAAAGCAACCAAATTTCTATTTTCATATACTGCTGCACCAACGTTTGTTCTCCAAACCTCAATCTTAATTATGTTAATATTGGAATTAATTAGTGGGAGAGAGGACATGGCTGTATTATAGTTATCGTAGAAGTATTGAGCAAGGAAATAGTGTTTATTTGCCTCATATTCGTCAGCTTTTATATTAAAATCTCTTAGTTGAGCTCCTCCTTGCACCGTAATATTGCTTGATTCTGATTTTTGTTCAGAGAAAACAGCATCCAAGAAAAGTTTACCAAACTTAAGTTTTGTTTTTGCACCAAAAAGTGTTTGTGAGCCTTGAATGAGTGTGGTAGGAAGTGGAAAGGAAATATTCCCTGCCTCAATGGACTGAATAATATTATCTTCCTTGCCTTCATACTTTAGTTTTAATTCATTCTCAAATGAAAAAGTTGCTCCTGTATTATAATTTAATCCAAAGGAAATTGCTTCTCCAATTTTTGCATTAACATTAAGCTGTATGTTCTCCTCAAAATCAAAACGAGTTGTGCTTCTTTGATTTTCTTGAATTGATAAGTCCTCACGATTATTGTTTACAATTGCAAATCGTAGTTCCGCACTACCAACAGGACGAATGTCAATGGTCTGTCCACCAAATATTGTTTCAAAAAGTTCTGAATTTATTCTGAGTTGAGGTATTAGATTATCCAAAATACCCTCATTTGAAGTTGTGATTTTTGATGAAGCTGAACGATTTTTCCAATAATCGTTTATCATCTGATCCATATCGTAGTTTTGGTAGTCGGCAAACGATAAGACCTTTCGTTCAATGATTAAATCCCCAATACGTTTGATAAGAATATACTCGTTGTTTTTCTCATCATATTGTATTTCTGTTGTAATGTTTGAAGGATTTTGAAGATGTAAGGGGCTTGTTCCATCGCTCCCATAGCGTGTGCTGTCAGGACTAATTAAAAGTAAGGGAGATGCGTTTGCATAACCCAAAGAGGTAAAAAATATTGAAATTAAAATAACAAAAAGACAAGATAGTCTTAAGCTACTATTTTTTATATTCATCAAGAAATCTTACTATAATACTTTTAATGCTTGTTTAATAAGTAGTTCCACACTTGCATCGGGATTACTCTGAACGATCTTATCTAATGCTCTTTCAACTATCAACTTACTAAAGCCCAATGTTTGTAAAGCTAATAACGCCTCTTCTCTGTTTTTATTGTTTATTATACTTGTATTTGAAATTTCAATATCCAATTTTGACAATGAATCCTTTAGCTCCAAAATAAGTCTTTGAGCAGTTTTAGCACCAATTCCCTTAACCTGCCTTAGTGAATTAATATCTTCTTTCACAATTGCACTATGCAACTCGCCTGTATTCATTGAAGAAAGCATCATTCGTGCAGTATTGACCCCAACCCCATTAACAGAAATCAAGTAACGAAACAATTCTCTTTCCTTAGCTGAGAAAAATCCAAATAGTTGATGTGCATCATCCCTAACAACAAAATGAATCAATATTCTGCCACTATCCATTGATTTGATTTCAGAATAAGTAGTTAGACTGATTTCAACCAAATAGCCAATCCCCATAGCATTTACAACCAAAGTAGAGGGTGTCTTTTGTTCAAACTTTCCTTCAATAAACTCGTACATAGCAATTAAATTAAAAAACAAAATTACTTATAATTTTTTTATCGCAGATAGAAATGTGCAAAAGAATTAAGTAATCATTAAGTAAACGTCTAATTTAATGGAAATCTTGTATTGAATGATAAAAATTAGACTTTAAAATTCTAAAACCTTGTTTCAATAAATTAGAATCAAGTTTTAATTTACTAACTCTTCGTTTTAATTTATTAACTCTTCGTTTTAATTTACTAACTCTTCGTTTTAATATTGCGATAAAAAAATAAGAAATTGCGAATTTTCCACTTTTATGGACCAAATGAGAATATTATTCCTATTTTTGCCAAATAATTTAAAACATTGAAAAATTATGTCAACTGCAAATAAATCAGATGTAAAAAAAGTAACGGTTCATGTTTTGCAATCCATGAAACTAAAAGGAGAAAAAATATCAATGCTTACCGCATACGACTATACAATGGCACGATTGGTTGATGCCGCCAACATAGACATTATTCTTGTTGGGGATTCGGCAGCTAATGTTATGGCAGGTTACGAAACAACGCTTCCAATAACCTTAGATAATATGATATATCATGCAGCCTCAGTTGTAAGAGCTTCAGATAGGGCTTTAGTTGTTGTCGATTTGCCTTTTGGAACATATCAGGGTAATTCAAAGGAAGCTCTTTGTTCGGCAGTAAGGATAATGAAAGAAACTGAAGCCAATGCTGTGAAGATTGAAGGAGGAAAGGAGATTTTGGAGTCAGTAAATAGGATTCTATCGGCAGGAATACCCGTTATGGGACATTTGGGATTAACTCCACAATCAATAAATAAGTTTGGAACCTATGTCGTACGTGCAACATCGGAACAAGAAGCAAACAAACTAATTGAAGACGCACACGCATTGCAAGATGCAGGTTGTTTTGCAATTGTTCTTGAAAAGATACCAGCTGAGCTTGCTGAAAGGGTGGCAAAAGAACTTCGCATCCCTATAATTGGTATTGGTGCAGGTGGTGGAGTTGATGGTCAAGTGTTGGTAATTCATGATATGTTGGGAATGACTCAAGAGTTTTCTCCTCGTTTTCTTCGTCGCTATCATCATTTGGGAGAAGAGATAACCAATTCTGTAAAACAATACGTAGCAGACGTAAAAAGCCGAGACTTCCCTAATGAGAAAGAACAATACTAATTTCATTAACTAATTTTCAAATTAAAAAAAGAGACGAAGCCATTTGACTTCGTCTCTTTATGTTTAGAGTGAATGACAGTTTGTTTTACCTTGTTACTATCATCTTCTTAGTTATTTTCTTTCCTTCGAATTCCATTGCGTAATAGTAAATTCCTTGTGGAAGGTCGAGATTATCAAGTAGGATTTCATGCTTACCTTCTGGGTAGAATTTATTTTCGCTTATGATTAACTGCCCCATATTATTAATTACCATAAATCTTGTCTTGCCAGCTCGTGGAAGAGTGAATTCAATAGTAGTTGAATTATTTAATGGGTTAGGAACGTTTTGGCTAAGTGAAAATTCGCTCACCTCTGGTTCATCGTCCAATCCAATCACATCAACAACCCTATAAATCATTGTTGTATCGTTAGAACGATTTGCATCATATTGATAGTCAACCCAAGCAACGATATTATAACTACCATCATCAATTCTTGGAATCCTTTGATTAAATGTCATATAGTAAATTTGATTTTGATTAGGCTCACCAAATGTCCAGTCGAATGATTCAACAACCGGATTTAACCAATCACCATTTATTACATATCCTGCATTTACCATCATCGGTACTCCAAGTGTTCCGATGTTTCTTGCCCTTAACTGAACAAGAGACATTGGGTCTGATGTGTTTTCAATATGAATTGTATCTGCTTTAGCATCCCTAACTCCTACAAAAAGAGTACAGGTAGAGTCATTGTCTCTATTATTGTCATTAGGAATTTTCACATATCCACAAATACCATAGTAAGGTGCATTCGCTCGAGGGAGTGTTTGTGCAAAATAGTGGTGTCCTAATTGACCAGAAACTAATGAAGCATTGTTGCGGAAAACTTCTTCGTGAGCATTTGCTCTATCACCATTATAGTAGTAACCAACTATGATACTGTCAATCCCGACAGAGCTATTATTAGAGAAGGTTAATTGTACTCCAATGTTGTCAGAAGGATAATCATCAATTGTAATATGTCTTGCTTCCAAGTCTTGAGTAGTAACTGCTCCCAAAACTCTTCTGTAAATAGTATCATTAAATCTATAATAGTCTCCATCAAGTGCAGTCCATACTTTCAGATTTGTTGTTCCATAAGAAGAGTGGAATGGTGTTCTGAATGTATACCTGTACTCTTCATTATTAAATAATGGTGGGCTAAAGTTAATTACTTCAATAACTGGATCATGTCCTGGAAGTTTATAAGCAACAGGTAGATATCCAATAGTATCAATTCCTAAATTCTGAACTTGAATAACTACACTAATATCATTATTAGCTACAATTTGTTCTGTTGGTTCAATAATGTCTACTAATTTAGCATCCCTTTGAAGAGGTCCAATGAATTTGCTTTCACATAATGAGTCATTATCAAAATACAAGTCAGTAGGGTTAAGTCTTGTGAAAGCACAAATATTGAATGGGTCTGTTAAACTGTCAAACACAACCCTACCTCCAGAGAAAGTATATTCTGCTGTTTCTGTAGGATTGATACCAACAGTATCGAAAACATTTTCACATCTTGGAATGAACATTCCTTGTGCAGTATAACAAACAGTATATCTATGTAGTACTTCAGATCCATAATTTCTAACCCTAACCTTAGGATAGAAAGTAGAGCCGTAAGTTGGTATAGGGTTTGGAGTAAGATCAATTTTAACAACACCAGCATCTTGAGGTCTTAATGCTCTCTTAATTTCAAAGTTATCAATTGCTACTCCATCATTTACTGATGTTCCTGAACGGAACACGAAACGGAATTGTACATAGTTGCCTAAGTAACGAGAAATACTTTGAAGTGAGAATAAGTGTTCAGTCCAGATAGAATTCCCTTGGAATCTATTAGAGTCGTTATTATACCAGTTTCTAGCTCCAGGGTCATTAAGAACTCCTAAACGAGTCCACTCAGTAAGACCATGTTTAGTGAAATCTACATATACATATGTATTTGTGTTCATTGCCCTACGCATCATAAAGGTTAAGGTGTCAGGTTTAATTAGACCAATATCGAAGATAGGTGAGTATAGAATACTTTCATTTCCTGCAGGATACTTTCCAGAAAGTCTGGTCTTCCAGCAATTAGGAGTTGAGAAAGGTCCATTGATTGTTGTGTTTGTAGGATCAGGAGTTCCAAATTCCCAACAATTATCTGGTAATAAAGGATTACTGTTAGGAGCATAGAAATCATCGTAGCCTTCATCATCAAATGAGGTTGCATAAGGAACAGTATAGGTTTTAATTATATATGTATTTCTTCTAATTGTATCATTTTGATGATAAGTATCATTTTCTGCATCAACCCATGCAACAAACTGAGTTAGTCCTGTAGGAATTAATGCATTAGATCTTAGAGTTACTTCAACTCTGTCAGCAGGAGCCAATGATCCATTCCAATTCAATACATCTGGAGTTCCATTCATGGTCCAATTAATAGTAGCACTATTAAGAGTAGTTGTGCCTGTATTTCTTAAAACAAGTCTAATGTCGTTGGTTTGTTGATTTAAGAATTCTAATGGTTGAGTAAACTTAACTAATTCCGCATTAACAGGAGTAGTACTTCTTATTAATACTTTATAGTCTTCTACCTCACCAACTATTGGTTGTTCATTAGCTTCAAAAGGAGTACTTCCTCTTCCTTGCCATAACATAACCCTCATTCTTGTATGACCAGTAATTGTATTCGCAGGAACGTTTATTCTTCCTTTTGCAATAAAGTTAGAAGCAATAGTATCATTGAAAACCCTTTCGTTAGTTTCAAAAATACCATTTCTATCCCAGTCAATAAATACTGCAACCCAACCTCCAATTGCACCTTCAGTTTCAAGATTTGAAGGTTTTGCTGCATGAATATAAATTGAGTCGTAAATTCCCTTAAATAATGTTACTGGTGCAATACTGTTAGTAAAGTCTGTATAAGAAATACCGGAATTATTTGAAGCATTATCCATATTACCCATTTGAACC
Organism: Bacteroidales bacterium UBA4893; assembly: GCA_002399025.1. Lineage (GTDB taxonomy): Bacteria > Bacteroidota > Bacteroidia > Bacteroidales > P3 > UBA10566. The sequence continues at coordinate 116,876 of DHCV01000019.1, forward strand.
CTTGTAATATCTAATGAATTAGCATTAGTAGCAGCTGAGTTAGGGTAAATAGTATTTCCATTTTTAGCTTTTACTAACCAAATTGATGAAGTATCATTTATTGGAATTAAATCATTTGGTACATCAACCCATGCACGAACTCTATAATTGGTTATTGCACTAAAGTCAGCTAATGAATCGAACTTGTAAACATAATGTTCATCTGGAGCAACTGCATGAGTGCAACGCTCAGTTACATTTATTATTGGAGAGTTAGGTGGAGAAGTTTTTTGAATACTATATGTAATATCAAAGTTTTGCATTGGCATTGTTCCATAGTTAGACACTTTTACTTTGATTGTATCAGCTGCTGTCATATACACCCATCCTTCTTGAGGTGGCTCAACAGGTCCTTGACCAAAGAGTCCAATTGCAGCTCCATCTATTTCAGATCTATCAAGAATAGAAACTCTTACAGGTGTGAAGTGACTTTCACAAGGGAAGGCACCACTTAAATTTACTCTTAAATAGAAAGTTGAATCAACAATGAGCTGAGAAGTTTTGTATTTAACTGATTGAGCGTAAGAAGAAGGTGAGTAGAATGGACTACCGGTTGAGTCAGCATACCATTTTATTGGTAAATTGTTAATTTGTGTTGCCCATGGTTCTGCCCATGTTCCATAATGAATCATGGTGTCATGAGTAATTGGAGCTGGAGGAGAGACACGTGAATTTATTTGAATATATGCTGAAGTATCATTAACCTGAACATTATCTTTATTCAATGAAACAATAGTTCTTAGTCTCCATGTTGTATCATTAAGTCCTAACGGATAGAAATTAGCCAAAGTGTTAAATGTATAAACAAGTTGTTGTGAATTATGAATTGCATCCCAATCAGTTACTCCATCATTATAAGGTGTTGCTGGAGAAACCAACAAAAGCTCTCTAGCATAAATATCTGGTCTTCCATCAACTTCATAACTTAACCATAAAGAATCATTTACTCCAATACTTTTTACCCCAACATTTTTAATTGTAATTTTCACAGGAGTTTCGAAAAGTTTACATCTTTCTGTTATTGGGACTGTATTTACTGCTTGCATGTTGTAAGCAGGAATTATACAAACGTTAGAGTGAATAGTATCATTAATTTGGATTGTATCTCCATACACTGTTGTGTAAACACATAAATGTAGTTTGTTGTTAATATTTTTAAAATGTAAAGGTGGATACAAGAACTCAGTTAGGGTAAAGTCTCTTGAAACTAATGATGAGATGTTCTCAACAAAAGTTTCAGAAATGCTTTGAATTATATCTGTTGTGTCTGCATTAAATTTAAGTAATACTGTTATTCTAACGCTATCTACTCCATATAACCCAAAATTCTTAACTCTTGCTGTAACTGCCATTGGTTCATTTTCAAGGAAGCAAGTAACAGAATCTGGAGCAATTATTGCAGTTGGTCCAAAGTCAATATTTGAAAACTGGAATTCGTAAGCACCAATTGTTGGACGAGGAGACATAGGTCTAAAGTTACCTAAAATATCTTCAATGAATCCATCAAGTGGTTCAGCTGCACGTACAATTTCAGACGGATAAATGATATTAAGCAGTGAATCGGAAGCAAATGGATTATATGCAGAAACTGACATATTATCTTGAGAGTTGGCATTTTGCAATAACGCAACTGTTGGTTTGTTTCCTAACCAATAGATTGGATTATTACCAGTTGAAACGTAGTTATTATTGTTTGAAGACATTACTTGAGTTGCTGGATTGGTTACATAGTAAGCAAATCCTCTGCCTGAGTTGTCAAGGTTATTATTTAGAACTTTTATTCTTGAACAATTCATGCCTATATTCAAACATTTTGAGTTAGCACTATTATTACTTGCCCTAACCTTAATGGTGTTATAATATAAGTTTGTATTTGTAACAGAATCTATGTTTAATCCAACATAAACTATAGCCGTATTAGTATAAGTTCCACTTAATGAAATGGAATTATTGGCAATGATTGCTGGAGAAAGAACAGACGCATCAACTCTCTTAACATCAATACCTGTTCTTGCAAGAGTTCCACCTTCTAAATAAATGTCGTTCTTAGTAATTTCTAAAATATTAGATACGTTTGAAACAGCAACTGCGAATGAAATATTAGCGTTTGCATATTCTCTAAACTTATTACTATTAATATATAATTCATTGAATCCTCTTACATCAACCCCTCTAAATGCAAAGCTATTGAAGAAAGAGTTTGTAATAATTAATTTGCTTGATAATGAATCAGGAAGGTCAGAGGTTATGGATGTTGCTCCTCCATTCAACATTAAATTATTGAATAAAAGGTTACTATTTTGTCCTGAGATATTTATAAGCTTAGTTACTTCAGTATTTGGATTAGTAGTTGGAGATGAATTTATCACTACTGAGCTAAAACTAATATCTGAAGAATTATTTGTAATATCCACAACTGAAGAGTAAGTGTTAGAGAAGTTATTTATAGTAAGGTTTTCAAATCTTACATTAGAGGCTCCATCTAATTTTATTACATATTGATCAATATTAGTATCGGCGTCATAGGTTAATATAACAGAATTACTATCTGGTGCATCACCTCTAAAAGTGATTGTATTTCCATTTTCGGTTCCTGCAATTATTGGAATTGTAATTTGTTCGTTGTATCCACCAGTCTTTGGCATTATATCAAATACAACATTTCCACAAATACCTGAACTGATTAATGCATTTACTGCATCATTAATTGTTGTATAATTACCACCTGTTCCAATTGTAAAGTGAGATGTTGTATTATCATTTCCAATACAAGCTGAAAATTCAAAGCTAGTAGTATCGTTAGAGTAAATTGAATCACATGCAAGATTTGTCCATGCTTTAATTGTATTTATACCAGATATGAAAACATAGTTTCCAATATTAACTGTTAGTGAGTCTCTTGAAGCTAAACTACCTGTCCAAGTAAATGGCGTTTGTTCAACATTATTTATAGACCAATGTATTGGTGTTGTTGTTAATACAGCTGAGCCATAGTTTTTCAATTTAACATCAATTGGAATTGTCAGTCCAGACATTACGATTGATGTAGATGGGTTTGTAATTTGTGTTAATCCTGCTTCACAATCAGGTGCTGCAGCAACGTTTACAGCAACCGGAGTCCTTACGCTTGAACAACCAAATTTATCAATGTCAAATTTTGTATTAGGTCTAAATTTTAAATTTGCTTGTGTTGGAGAACCTGTCCACGAACAAGCATTTGTTGTTCCATGCCTATATGATAATACTGAATTAAATGGAGTTACAGAATAATAAGTTCTAACTTGTCTTGCAGTTGATCCGTCCCTTGTATAGCATATTTCAACAACTAAATTTGATGTTCCATCATAATAGAATGGATCGTCAAATTGGAAGCTTCTCCATCCAAGGTCAGTACTTGAATTTGTGAAAGTCACAGAATCATTGTAAACTTCTGTTAATCCAGTAACCCAAGTGGTTAGTGCATCATTGTTTGTTGTTCCAATTTTGATTGAGTAATTCAGTAGTTTTGTAGCACCTGAAATGCTCATAATATTAAACATTAATCCATTTATGTTCCCTTCAGAGAGTCCTAAATCAAGAAGCTCAGAAGCTTTGTATAGATATTGCTCCTTAACATTCTTCATGGCAGCATTTAATGGAGATGGATATCCGCTTAAGGCATTAGTAATACTTGAATCTCCTAATTGGATAGTATCATATTCTAACAGCATTGAACCTACATAGAAAGTATCATTTTCATATAAGATAGGAGTAGTATATGTTAACCTGTCTAACTCATGGTTAGTATAATTTGAGTTATACCAAATCAAAACATCAGTTGAATCGACACCTGTAGCAGTAAGTGTGGTTGAAGTTGCATAAGGAATATTTACAACTGAAGCAATTGGAGAATATGGTGTCTTCAATGAAGTGATTTGCATTCTTGCAGTGTCATTCAAATGAATAACATCTGAACTAAGATTTGAATGACAAACAATATCAAATATTCTGTTAGAGGTATTAGCAGCCAGATTTATTGTTTGAGATAAGATATAAGTAATAGTATCACTTGGTACAACTGTAATATTACATGTATCATAAATTGTAGTAACTAATGTTGTATCTTCGTATACATTTAATAATAAAGGTGTAGAATAACATGGAGTTACACCGGTATTTGTAATTCTAACCTCAACTTGTTCATCAGTTAGTGTACATACAGATGTTCTATTTACTCCAACTAATTTAATAGAGGCAACTCCAGGGTCAATTGATGGAATACCACTAACTTGTATATTGTAAGGAGTTTTAAATCCAAAGCATCCATTATCTCTTTTCCAAATTTGAGAACTATCAATTGTTGAAATTGTTAATGGAGTTTCACTTACGGAAGGAGTCCATCCAGTCGAATCTGTTGCATTTCTATTTGTTCTAATTAGCCCTGCAGTATTAGCAGGAACCATTTTCCCTTCTCCAGACCAAACTGAAGTTGGAACAATAGTGCTCGCATTAAAGTAAGCTCCATTATAAGCCAAAGCATCTATAACATCTCCTGCAGGATTTTTGATAAGGAATCCAGTTTTTGTATTAGCATTATAACTTGTTCCTCCACCCACATTAATGTATTGAGTAGAGTCTTGAGAAATACCATTACTAAACTGTATAACAACAGAGGTATTAGGTTGTATGATATAATCGCTAAAAGTTACAGTTTTTGACATATTAGCACTAAGGGCAACGTTATTTCCAGTAACATAACATAACTGATAACCATTCAGATTAATAGCTCCATTACCATAGTTGGATAATTCAATTGCGTTGTAAGAATTAATCCATGCTGGTATATTAACTGTTTGTCCTATTGCATTTAATATTCGAGATATTTGTATTTCGGAAATCTTTAGCATTGGAATTTCTTCTTTTCTTGAGAAATAGAAGATTGTGTCATTATATAATCTATTAGTTTGATAGAAGTGTGATTTTAAAACTGGTATTTCGTCTGTATCTCTTAAAAACCAGTATATTGAATCATTGGACGTGATAGAAAGAAGTAAGGAGTCTCCATAGTTGATAGATTGTGTTTGAGGAGGTAATGCGGTTAATTGAGCTCTTGAATTAACATAAAACATTGCAGTATCATTTGCTCTAATTGTGTCTGCTGCCAAAACCGAGAAAACTGTAACTTTAAATTCTCTATCAGTATTTGTTACACTAAAATTATATGGATTTCTAAATCTATATGTATAAAGTGAATCTGGCAAAATAGGATAATGAATCGTATCCTTTTGTGTATTAGGAATAGCTAAGTTGTCAATCTTATACCAAAATTTAAGATTGTCTGCTATTATTGTATTACTACTGATATTTTTGAATTGAACATAAATATACTCGTTTCCTAATCCACATGCTGAGTATATATTGTTACCATCAATGTGAATAAGCTCTTCGCCCTTTTCTATCCATGCTTTTATTGTATAGATATTACTTGGTGGAGGACTAAATTCGTCTGCTCCCACACAAGGCTGAGTAAGATTTCTTTCCCTATAATTAAAATCATCTAGAACTTCAGGAATTGGAGCACCCTTATAGCAAACATAGGTATTTGTTGTAGATAGATTATCAAAAGAAGGGAAGAGTGGACCGTATATAGTACTTGCAACATCTCCACTTCCTCCAATTGCTGAGTTCCATTGCTCAAGAGTAGAGCAATTGATTGTATTGTATCTCCATAAAATTGAACTTGGAGGAGACACCATAGTATTTAACTTATAGTAAATATTATTGCTAAAACTAACATTAGATTGAGTTGTTGTTCTGGCATATACACCAACTCCATAGCCGTCACTAACAACAATATTATTTTTTACATTAATATTTAAAAGAGGTTGTGATGTTGAACCATTACCGATTGCCATACCGTAAGCTAATAATCCGTCTGAGTTAATATCTCTTGCATGAATATTATTATATACAATCTTTAGGTCATTACCAGACATAACATTAATACCAAAAATATTTGCTGTAGATGGTGAAGTATTAGCATTATGAAGACTGATTTTATTATTGGATACAACTGAAGGAGTTGAAGAAGCAAGCGAAGCATTTATCCCAATAGCACTTACATTATTAATATTAAATGCGTTTTTTGAGACAGAGAAGTTCTTGGAAGAAAAAACCATTATGTTATAGTTAGAATATGAGAAAGTCGTTAAATTATTATTAAACTCATTCTTATCAATCTGCATATTCTGAGCATAACTTATAGAAATAGCTTCATTTCTAAAATCTAAAAATTCTGAGTTTTTAATTATTATGCCGTTAGTTAGGTCTGTTGGTGAATTTCCTGAAGAGTAAATATGATTATAGTTTGCATTACCATTGAATTTACAATTATCGATTGTAATAAATTTTGCAGATTGAAGGTTTAAGAAATAATTCGGAATCACAATATCAGTACCACTTGAGATTGTATTTTGGATGAAACCACAGTTAATAAATTCAATATTTGAACTCATGCTATTCATCTCAATAATATTTGCTGCACCACGAATAATTGTGTCATTAACAATAGGGAAGTAATCTGTAGAATAGAAATTGATTCTTTCAAATTTATAATATTTTGCCCCAGATAAATCATAGCTTTTATGTGTAGTGATAGCAGGTTTGAAGTTAACATTCAATGTTGGGGATGCACTAACAAACTTAATGTAATTGGTTTCTGAGGCTCCACTAATATTGGTTGGGAATACAATAGTGTCAGTATAATATACTCCATTTGGAAGATTTAGTATTCTAAATGTAACTGGACCAGATATTCCACAACCTCTTAGCATTGCAAATGCTTCCTTAATATTCTTAAATGTTCTGTCAGGAGTAACCCCTGTAACATTCCCAATTGCATAAATTCCATTTAATGGACCATCACATGAAACAATACCGAAATATGCAGTATCATTTATTGGCTCCCAGTCAATTTGATTAATGATTGAGTCAGTCCATATTTTAAGATGACGATAACCAGGAGTAAATGTTAAGCCTTGTGGCAATACATAAGATGTTGAATTAAAAAGTTGATTAGGTTGCTTTGGAAGCAAAGTACCACTCCATGTGCCAGTATTTTGAGGAGTATTATCATCGATTTGTGCATAAGTAATAACATTTCTTAGTGTGTCAGACCCATAATTGTTTATCTTAATTGTAATTGGGATATTTACGTTCGCATTAACAATCATGCTTGAAGGATTAACTATTATGTCATTAACTCCTGCATCAAACTTCAAAGTACAATCTTTTTTGAAAATAAATTTGAAATTAGGTCTAAAGCCAATTTGCCCATCAGCAGTATTGAAAGGAGATGTACATGCACTCGTAAACCCGATAATACTATACATCTGCCCTGTTAAGTAACCTGTAGGAGCAACAATGCTTTCGATTTTTGTTGTTCCACCAGTAGTATTATTAGTTCCATTATCCCAACATATTTTTATCAATATATCACTCTCTCCATCCCAAATAAAGTAATCGTTAAAATCTAAGCTATGTTCACCTAAACTTGGTGCAGCAAGCAGTGAAGGACCATATACTTGTTGCAAATTTCCAGAATATGGATTACTTCCTGAAAGTGATGTAGTAGGAGATATGTTTGCTATATATACGCTAAAGTCTGACATATAAAAAGTTGAAGATGCTTGAGTTACCTTGTAGCCTAACCCAAATAACTTTCCTGCTCTAAATCCTTTTGCTCTCATTTCAGAGGCTTTATATCTGAATTGATACATGTTTCTTGCAGTATTAGTCTTCATCATTATTTCCTGATTAGAAAGACCTGTAGTTTGAAGAGTCATTGCAGTATCAACACTTCTTATGCTTTTGAAGGAATTCCATCTATTATAAGAATATGGATAAGTAGTCCTATTATACTTCACATCGTTTACAACTATTCGCCAATAGGTTGTAGAGTCAAATCCATTAAATGGTATAGTTCCAACATAGTGTCCATTAGTATCTCTAAGAGTTGATCTGCTAATTGTTGGATTGGTTCCAAATTTATATTCAACATAAATTGAATCAGCAACTGTTGGAGCCGCTGACTGAAGGAAACCAATGATTGCATCAATCTTAACATCAGTACAGTTAGGGTAAGTATATACCTTTGGAGCAATTATATTTCCAGCTTGTATTTGTGGAATTCTAACTATATTTCCAGGAGTTGAAGCTTGATAAATCCTAAAGTCATCAATATACCATCCAGAAAAAGCGTTGGCTGCACTTGCTTGATTAACTCTGAACCTCAATTTGAATGTTGTGGAGTTACCAATTACTGAGTTAAGGTAGAATACCTCATGTTTCCAATAGGTGCTATCCAAATTTGCTTCAAGAATATTAGTATTTCCACTCCAATAGTTTGTTTTATAAAAACTACCTGGCCAACCTGGAACACCACTTCCATATGTATTATCATAACCTGTTGGCGAACTAATACTACCTGTCAAGGTTAGAGGTAACCATGTTTGACCATTGTCCAATGAATATTGAAATACCCCTTGACCTTCAGGATTTTTGAGCATTGGAATATGGTCAAATTCAATCCTGACATTGCAACCTGCATTTCTTGTAAAATTTGGTGTCTCTAACCAAACAGCTCCTGTACTTGAATTCTTTAGTCTTATACTCTTACTTCCACTGTTTTTTAATACATTATTTGAAGTAACGTTAGCGCCATCATTTGTGTTCCAACCAGCTGGAACTCCATTCTCAAAACCTTCATACGTTATTAGTGTTGGTTGTGATAGAGCCGCTATTCCCCAAAATAAAAAACTTAAACAAAGTAAACCTACTTTTTTCATAAGAATTATCGTTTATATAATTAATATTTTTCCTTTATTTATAAGATTATCACATAATTAATGCAATCTTGATGCAAAAATCCATATTCTTGCAACCTACAAATATACATTATTTATGGAATACCTTCCAAACATTATAACAACTAAAAATAGGAAAAAGTAAGCAAGTTGAGAAAAAAATATTAAATTTGCAAAGTTAAAACAGCCATAACTAACAAATTATTAAAAGAATAAAAGAGATGAAAAAAATAATTTTTTTGATTGTATTTATCATAATTACAGCATTAAACACCAATCTTTTTGCTCAATCTCCAGAGGAAAGTTGTCAAATTATTGAATCAGAAATCAAGGGCAGTATTTATAAAAACTTTTCTGTCAATTCAAATGGAATTTTGACCTATGTTTGGACTGATAAGAAAAGTAATTCAGAAACTTTTTTGACAATTGATTTGACTCAGATTACTGTCAGTAAGGATGTTTCGGCAAGAGGATATAGGGTTTTTATAAACTGTATTGATGGAATTGATTGCATAAATGAAAGAGGCAAATTGGGGGACGATGAAACCTATTACGCTGATTTCTCAAAAACCTATTTTCCTGCAGTTGACGAAAAAGGGATGGTAACAATATACAATCAAATGATGTTTCTCCTAAAATTAGGAAACGCAAATCGATAATATTTCAATCTAATTTTTTATCAAGGTTTAATAAATTAACTCTTCGTTTTAATTTACTGAAATCAAGTTTTAATAAATTCTTTCTTTGTTTTAATAAATTCTTTCTTCGTTTTAATTTACTAACTCTTTGTTTTAATTTTCTCAAATAAGGAGTTATAAAAATTTTTGTTTGTAAGAGAAATTAGGTTTTAACATCCATAGCTTCTCTTAAGCCAGAGCCAAGAAGAATGAAGGCTAAAACTAAAATCATAATTGCAAGACCTGGAATAATTGCCATATAGGGTGCATCAAGAATAATGTAGCCATAGTTTTCTCTTATCATTGTCCCCCATGAAGGCATTGGTGGTTGAACCCCTAAGCCCAAGAAACTAAGTCCAGCCTCTTGCAGAATGGCTGTTGCAAAATTGGATGCAGTAATAACAGTTGTCGCTCCAACTACATTGGGGAGTATATGTTTAATAATAATTCTTGAATCTCTAAAACCCAAAGCTCTTCCTGCTTCAACAAATTCTTTTTCCTTAATTGAAAGAATCTGTCCTCTGACAACCCTTGCAACATCAACCCACATGGTGAGTCCAACAGCCACAAAAACCTGCCAAAATCCCTTGCCAAGAGCAAAAGTGATTGCAATAACGAGTAAAATTGTTGGTATTGACCAAACGACATTAATAAGCCACATAATCAAATTATCAACCCATTTACCGTAGTAGGCAGCAATAGAACCCAAACTAACACCAATCAATAGTGAAATAATAATTGAAATAATTCCAACCGAAAGACTAACTCTTGAACCAATCATTAGTTGAGAAAGCATATCTCTCCCATATCGGTCAGTACCCAAATAATAAGTTGCTTTCTTGATTTTATAGTTAGTTGTTTTCTTGTTAAGTCTCAAAACCTCTCCATCATTAATAGTTTCTCCTGTATAGACTTCGTAGAAAAGAGTATCACCTTTCTCCCAATGCCTGTAAATGGGGGTGGAGCTGTATGGATTTTTTGTTCCGAAAGCCAAGTGTTTGAAAAAGTACTTCTTTTGAGTTGCTTCAGAGTCATATATCCTAAGAAAATCTATCTTAAAACCTGGTTTTTTTGCTGCAATCTCCAAATATTGCTGATTTGCAAATGGAGTCTGGTCGGGAGTAATGGTATATCCTAATATTGCAATAAGTACGAAAAACCCAATAATAAACAAACTTAGCATAGCCATTTTGTTTCTTTTAAGTTTTTTCCATACCTCCGAATTTACAGAAGAGTATTTTAAATTTTTGGTTTTTCGTAGCTTAAACAACATTAAGAATAATAAGTTGAGATAAAGTATAGATTATTTATTTACTAATGCTCATAAAAGCAAGTGCATAGAGCTTTATCTGTTTTACCATTGCTAAAAGTCCATTGCTTCTTGTTGGTGAAAGATGGGTTGAAAGACCTATTTGTTCAATAAAAAACACCTCAGACTCATAAACATCTTTTGGAGTTTGATTATTGAAAATTCTTAAAAGTAGAGTAATAATCCCTTTAGTGATAACAGCATCAGAATCTGCCTTTATATCCATTTTACCGTCAATAAGTTCGGCATTAACCCATACTCTCGATTGGCATCCCTTAATAAGATTTGCCTCAACTTTATCCTTATCATCTATAATTGGGCAATCCCTTCCTAACTCAATTAAATAATTATACTTATCCATCCAATCCTCAAAGATTGAAAACTCTTCAATTATTTTGTTTTGTATTTCATCTATTGTCATAAAATTAATTTTTTAGTTTTAGTAATTCGTCAATATATTCTCTTGTATTTGATAGTCTTGGAACCTTATGTTGACCACCCAGCTTACCTCTTCCCTTTAGCCAAACGTAGAATGAACCCTTTGGAAGATAATTAATTTTTGGTTTTTGAAGAATTATGTTTTTATATCTTTTAGCTTCATAATCAGAGTTTAGCTCTTGGAGTGAGGCATCCAAAATCTCTTCAAATTTTTCATAATCGTTTGGTTCTTTTTCAAACTCAATAACCCATTCATGATACCTTGTATCTTCCTCAATGTATGGACCAGCCGAATATTCATTCATAATAGCATTTGTAGCCTTACATGCAATATCCAAAGCCCTATTCGAATTATCTGCAATTAGCTCCTCTCCGCATAGGTTTATGTAGTTTTTGGTTCTTCCTGTTATTTTAAAGCGATATGGCTTTGTTTGAGTAAACATAATTGTGTCTCCAATCATATATCTCCACAAACCCCCATTGGTAGAAATAACCATAGCATAGTTTTTGTTCTTCTCAACCATTGAAAGATTAATAATTCTTGGATTTTCCTTCTCAATATCTTCAAAGGGAATAAACTCGTAGTAGATTCCATAGTCAAGAAGTAGTAGGAGAGAGTCCATAACTGTGCTATCTTGAAGACCAAAGAAACCCTCAGAAGCATTATAAGTTTCCATATAATTAATCTCTGAAGGTAAAATATCTTTAAATTGAGACATATAAGGTGCAAAGCTAACTCCACCATGAAAATACACCTCAAGATTAGGCCAAACTTCTTCCAATCTTTTTCCAGTATGTTGAATAACTCCTTTAAGTAAAACAAGCATCCAAGAAGGAACACCCGAAAGAGAAACTACATTGCTTTGAGAAACATCTTCAATCATTTTCTTTAATTTCGATTCCCATTCCGGCATAAGTGCAATTTCTTTCTTTGGTGTCCTGAAAAATTCAGCCCAATAGGGGAGGTTGTCAATTAAAATTGCAGAAACATCACCAATGAAAATATCATTCTCATACTCATTATCCTGCTCAGAGCCTCCCAAAGCTAATGATGCACCTGAAAAAATATTGCTGTGAGAATGATTATTAATATAAAGAGCCAACATATCCTTCCCTCCTTTATAATGACACTCCTGCAAACTCTCTTCGCTGACAGGTATATACTTACTCTTATTGGAGGTTGTTCCAGAAGACTTAGAAAACCACTTAATATCTCCACTCCAAAGCAAATTTTCTTCGCCTTTTCTTATCCTATCAAAGAATGGTAATAATGAGTTATAATCATTTAATGGAACCCTCTCTTTGAAAGTTTCCCAATTCTTTATTGATTGATAATCATAAAACCTTCCCCAAGTAGTATTTTTGGATGACTGAATAAGGGAATGTAAAACATTTTCTTGCACCTCAATAGGATTTTGCATAAAATACTCAATTTGAGGTATCCTTGTCTTAATTATTTTGTTTATTAACTTATTTATAATCATTTTTAGAACTATTTAGGTGCTTTTTTCAATAAATATAAACCAATAATAGTAAAAATTATTATCGGTATAAAAACAGAAACTATTGGAGGAAGATTGCCTTTAATTGAGAAAACAGAAGTAACTTTCATCATCATAATAAATGCAAAAGCTAAAGTTATACCAACAGCCAAGTGCATTCCAGTACCTCCTCGAGTCTTTCGTGAGGATAAAGAAACTCCAATTAGAGTTAAAACAATATAGGCAAGTGGATTAATCAGTCTTTGGTATTTCTCAATTAGATAGTTGTTTATCTCCTTAGACCCTCGTTTTATTTCTTTGTCAATAAAATCATTCAGCTCTGAAAAAGTCATTGTTTCCACCTTAGCTGTGTTAATATTAAACTCAGATGGTTCTATCTTCAAATCCATATCAATTTTATCGCCAGTTATTAGTTTCTCATTCAGCTTATTATATTCCCTAATCGAATAGTTGGATAAGTTCCAAACCTTTTTAACGGAGTCGTATTGAATGTTATCAGCAGAAATTTTCTTAACCAAGACATTTTTCTCATCAAAAGTTTCCAAAGTAAACTTATAGCCTATTGCTTTAAAGTTATTGAAGCTCTGAACATAGACTAAGTTATTTGCATTGGTTTGAAAATGAATGTTTTCGAGTTGATTTTTATATGGATTTCTCCAATAGACTTTTTCAAACTCAATACGAGGCTTATTTACTTGAGGTATAAGGATATTTGTCATGTATATATTGATAACTCCAATCAGTACGGATGAAATGAGAAATGGTCTTAAAAATCTTTTGAAGCTAATACCTGAACTCAATATTGCAATTATTTCAGTTCTTGCTGCCATTCTTGAAGAAAGATAAATCACTGCAATAAAGAAAAAAAGATGACCAAAAAGATTTACAAAATAAGGAATGAAATTAACGTAATAAGTAAAGATAATTGCCTTCATTGGAGCCTCTCTTTCCAAAAAATCATCCAGTTTTTCAGAAATATCAAACACAATCACAATCATAATAATCAGAGCAATAGCCAAAAAGAATGTGGCTAAAAGTTGTTTGATAATATACCAATCAAGTTTCTTCAACATAATTATTATAATCTATTTGAGACCTTTTTAACCATTTCTTTCTTCCAAAGATGAAAATCGCCTGCAATAATGTGTTCTCTTGCTTGACCCACTAACCATAGATAGAAACTAAGATTATGAATGCTGGCAATTTGAAGAGCCAAAATTTCTTTTGCAACAAACAAATGTCTAAGATAAGCCTTAGAATAGATGGAATCAACGTAACTAACTCCCATTGGGTCAATTGGGGAGAAGTCATTTTTCCATTTTTCATTCTTCATATTCATTATTCCTTCTGAAGTGAATAGCATACCATTTCTACCATTTCTTGAAGGCATAACACAATCAAACATATCTATTCCCAAAGCAATACACTCAAGCAAATTGGCAGGAGTTCCAACTCCCATCAAGTATCGAGGTTTTTCCTTAGGTAAAATTGAGCAGCAATAATCTGTCAATTCATACATGTCCTCAATTGGTTCCCCTACAGAAAGTCCTCCAATTGCATTAGCTTCACAATCATAAGACATTACTCTTTCGCAACTTTCCCTTCTAAGGTCTTTATAAACGGAGCCTTGAACAATTGGGAAGAGAGATTGTGAGTAGCCATAAGGACACTCGGTTTCATTAAATCTTTTTAAGCACCTATCCAACCAAAGGTCAGTTAATATAAGAGATTTCTTAGCATAATCGTAGTCGCAAGGATAAGGAGTACATTCATCAAAAGCCATAATAATATCAGCACCAATCTTCCGTTGAATATCAATAACCTTTTCAGGAGTGAAAATATGTTTACTCCCATCAATATGAGAACGGAAAACTACACCATCTTCAGTGATTTTTCTGTTATGCCCCAAAGAATAAACTTGATAGCCTCCACTGTCTGTAAGCATTGGTTTGTTCCAAGAGTTAAAGCGTTGAATACCCCCAGCCTCATGAATGATATCCACACCAGGGCGAAGATATAGATGATAAGTATTACCCAAAATGATTTGAGCTTTAATATCTTCTTTTAATTCTCTAACATGAACAGCCTTCACGCTCCCAACTGTACCCACTGGCATAAAAATTGGAGTAAGTATATCCCCGTGAAAAGTTTTTATTGTCCCTGCTCTTGCGTTACAATCCTTTGAAATAGCGTCAATAGTAAATTTCATCAATAGTTATCAACAAAAAATGTTTAGAAATATTTTGACAAAATTAATATTAAATTGTGAATTTTTGATACTTTTGTTTGTTTTTATATTTAATTATGGTATGGATTTTTTAGATTATAATTTTGACACAATTGGTTTTTACTTTGCTATCATATTAGGGATAATCGTTATCTTTCAAATATTTTATTATCTTATTGTTTATGGAAGAGTGGCTTTTTTTAAAGAAAACAAATCCAAAACAAATGATAATACAAATTTCTTCCCTTCTGTTTCAGTGGTTATGTGCGTTAAGGACGATGCATATAATTTAGAAAAAACTCTTCCAATTATATTAGAGCAGGAATATCCTAATTTTGAGGTTGTTGTTGTCAATGATGCCTCCAAAGATGAAACAGAATATGTCTTAAGAGTTTTACAAGAAATATATCCAAACCTCAATGTTGTAAATCTTTTCAAAAATGTAAATGGGTTCTTAGGGAAAAAATATCCTCTCTCATTAGGAATTAAGTCGGCAAAAAATGAAATTATTCTCTTTACTGAATCGGATACTAAACCACAAAATTACAATTGGATAAGTTCTATGGTAAAGGGATTTCAAGCTAATAAGGAAATAGTACTCGGATTTACAAATTTTGTTCAAAAGCCAACCTTCCTAAGTACTCTAATGCAATATGAGAATCAAACTTTAGCAATGAACTTTCTTGGAAATGCAATATTGAATAATCCATATATGGGACAGGGACGCAATCTGGCATATAAGAAAGAGTTTTTTTTTGATTCAGGAGGCTTTATTTCTCAATATAATGTTTCGGTTGGGGAGGATGACCTTTTTATCAACAAAAATGCAAATTCCAAAAATACAACAGTAATCCTTAATAAAGAATCTATTAATTTATCTTCTCCAAAAGAAAAAACTGAGGAGTGGATAATACAAAAGAAAAGACATTTCAAATCACTATCTCATTTCAAACTAAAAGACAGACTCATATCTACAATAATTCCATTCACAACATTCTTAATCTATGTTTTACTAATTCTAAGCATATTATTTCAATTCCCATGGCAATATATTGTCATGGCATTGGTACTAAAATATACAATACAGATTATTATATATTATAAATCATCGAAAACCTTAGGTACAAAACAAGTAGCTTTCATTTCCCCATTCTTAGAAGTCTTATTTTTACTAATAAATACTACAATTAGGTTTTTCACGTTATTTACAAAAAAGATATAAATGGAAGTTTCATCAACCAACCTTACTGAAAAAGCTCTAAGGGATTACCAACTTGTTTGCCAAGCAAGAGACCATGGTAGTCAAAAGGCTTATGCTGACTTGATGAATACCTATCGTGAGCCTATATATTATATGCTTTTAAAGATGACTAATTCATCAACCGATGCTGACGATTTGACAATTGAAGCATTTGGTAAAGCATTCAAATCTCTTTCACAATACACTCCCGACTACGCTTTTTCTACTTGGTTATTCAGAATAGCAACAAATAATTGTATAGACTTTATTCGTAAGAAAAGAGCTAAATTAGTATCCATAGATAATGTTTATACTAATATTGATGGAGAACAAATAGGAATTGACATTGCATCAGAAACCTTAGACCCAGAAGAAAAGGTTATTGAGAAGCAAAAAATCAAGATGATGCGTGAGATAGTAAGCAAGTTAAAGCCACATTACCGCACTCTAATTGAATTACGTTATTTTGATGAACTTTCTTATGAAGAAATAGCACAAGAACTAAACCTCCCATTAGGAACAGTAAAAGCTAAATTATTCAGAGCAAGAGACCTCCTTTACAATATTTATAAAGATTCTCAAGATAAGATATAAAAGTAATAATGAACTTTGAGTCTTTAAAGAATTCTAAGCATATTTCCTTTGCTAAAGAGATATATAACTCCTCTTTTCCTTTGGATGAGAGAAGGGATTTTGATTTAGTAATTGAAATGATAGGCAAGGAAGGATTTGATTTTTATGTTGTTTATTTTTCTTTTGAGGATAAAAATCCTATTGGGATTATAAGCCTATGGGAATTTGAGGAATTTGTTTATATTGAGCATTTTGCAATTGATTTATCTCTAAGGCAAAAAGGATATGGCTCTAAGGTTTTGAATGAAATCATAAATAAATACTCCAAACCTTTTATTATAGAAGTAGAGCCCCCAACAAACGTAGAGGCTCTAAAAAGAATTGACTTCTATAAAAAACTAAACTTCTCCCTTTTAGACTTTAACTATCTTCAACCTGCCTATTCGCCAACTCAAAACGCACTCCCAATGAACCTTATGACAAATAATATTCTTTACTTTACCAATGAAAATATCCAAAAGGCAGTTAGTTTAATTCATAAAACAGTATATAAAACTCTATAAATTAATACTTACTCCTCCAATCAGCCAAAAGCCAGGTTGAGGAACATTTCCCAAATCAAAATACGTAGTATTGAAGATATTATTCATATTACAATAAATATTGAAGTTCTTTAAATTATAGTTTAAGCTAATATCTGTTGTTGTAAAAGCTGGATAATCTTCCTTTTGAGTAGGTTTTAAATCTTCATATTTCAAATACTGTCCCATTCTTTTTTGATAGCGAAAAGAAATAGTTGCACTCAATTTATCTTTATATAAAGGCAAGTAGAGCTGAGCTGTTAGTTTATCTCTAAGATAGTTAAGAGCATAATTGGATATGTATTCATTCTTAATAACTTCTTGATGCATTCTTGAATAATCAATCTTAAGGGTAGTAGGATGTTTCAATGAGCTAATCATTTCATTTAAAAATAGCTTAACACCAACTTCAATTCCAAACTTACTCATCTTAGTTATATTCTTAGACTCCCATTTATCATCAGGATTTTTCTTAACCCAGTCAATCATATTCTTGCCACCAAGCCAAAACCCTGAAACATAAGATAGAAAATATCTATTTCTATACTTTGAACCTAACTCCACGCTTTCCGATTCTTCCTGTTTTAAGTCAGTATTTCCAATATGAGTTTTTGTTGTATAGTAAAGGTCTGTAAAGGTTGGCAATCGTGAACTTTGAGAATAGGATGAGAATACATTTATATTATTATTTATTTTATAATCAACACTAAGGCTTGGGTAAAGTTTAAAAGCTTGCTTAAAAGCAGTATTTTCAAAACCCAAAACACCCATAGCCATTGTAAAACCTTTGTATTTAATATTATGTTGAAGCATATAACTTAGGTTTAAACGATTATCCTTTTTTGTATAATCACCAATAGGGGAAGACATCATAAGACCTAAAACATTGCTTAAAATGCTTTCATTTCTAAGTTCCAAACCAAAATTAGTTAATCCTAATTTCGAATGATATTGCATATTGAGATTACTCCCCAATACGTCGCTTCTGTGATTATTGCTTTTACCACTGTTCTTAATCAGTTCAAACCTGTCATAATGCCTGTTCCAGTAAATAGAAGGCAAAAACTTAAGCTTGGAGCCAAATTCTCCCTTAACTGAAGTCAAAACCGATGAGGTGTTGTCATATTGATTTGGATAAGCAGCAGAATAGAAAGTGTTAGCCCCATAGTTTTTCTTATTGTAGCCCAATTGAATATCTATCTTATTTTCTTTTAAATTTACCCTTGAGCCATAGAGCAAATTAAATATTCTATAATCACTGTTTTCTATATAGCCGTCCGATTGTTTATAGCCCATTGAAAGCCTGTTATCAACATTTTTAATCCTATAAGCTCCACCAATCTCACCTGCAAACAATCCATAAGAACCACCTTCCACTTTGGCAGAAAGTTCATTGTCTATGTTTTTCTTAGTGATAATGTTAATCCCTCCCGAAAAAGCAGAAGCACCATAAACAATGGCAGAAGGAGAGTGAAGAATTTCTATTCTTTCAATGTCAGAAATATTGATTGGAATATCAAAACTATAATGACCTGTTTGGGGATTTGAAATATTGATACCATTTAGCAAAATTGCACTCTGGTCAAAAGAACCACCTCTAATAGAAACATCGGCTTGAACGCCATGAGATCCCCTTGTTTGAATATCTACTGAGGCAGCATAGGAGAGAAGGTCTTGAATACTTTGTGGCCTAAGCCGCCCAATCTCTTCTCGAGTAATTGTAGTAATAATCTTTGCAACTTGATTGATTGGCTCATCCGATGAATCCCAAATGACCACTTCATCCAAGTTTTTATCAGCAATCTGATTAATCTTAATGGTGTCTTTTCCTTGAGCTACAGCCTCTTTTTGTGCTGCACAAGTCAGAGTAGCAAAGCTTAAAACACCAATACTAACAACCTTATGCATACTATTATATGCACTGTAAGACTTGTTAGCAAAACGTTTAAATCGAAAGGCATTCTTTCTCTTTAAATAAGTCTTGTTCATGTTTTTTGTTTTTAATTATTAATAAATTGAATTAAATTTTGTCCTAAGGCTCTGAGAAAACAAAACCTTGAAACAAAGTGCAAAAATAAAAAAATAAGCTGATTATTTTGTCCGTTTGATAAAACTTTGTACTTTTGCACCCTCAAAAGGCCTCGTAGCATAATTGAATAGTGCATCTGATTACGGCTCAGAAGGTTGCAGGTTTGAATCCTGCCGAGGTCACAAAACAAGAACGCAAAGTATTGAAATAATATATTTTGCGTTTCTTTTTTATCGTAAACGCACCAATACCGCACCTCATCTCTAATTTTTAGCCTAAAATAGGTGTGCTTCGTGCATAATTAATTCTTATTTTTGCCTCATGGATTTAAAACCTTTTATCAGATTATACTCTGAAAAATCGAAAACGGCTAAAGTTAAATTTCGCCTCAATATCGAGGGGAAGAGGCTATATATTACTACTGATGTATCTGTAGATGTCAATCTGTGGGATAATAAGAGAGGGCACCTCAAGGCTAAAGCGGTGATGAGCTATGAGGATAGGACTTCTATTACTAATTCTATCGAAAACTGGAAATCCTGGATAAGAAGCTCAATTCTTGCTATGCTTGGCAGAAATATTGAGCTTACAAGCGAGAACCTATCCGAAGAGATTAATAGGCTTAGGTATGCTGATAAGAACTCAGTAAAGAAAAATGACGGCTTCTTCGACCTTATGGATAAGTGGATGGATGAGGTTAAGGTGTCACCTGGAAGGTACAGGCACTACAAAGCTTTAAAGAATATATTAAGTCGTTACCAGGCGTATAAGAGAATTTCACGCCCTCGTTTCGAGTTAACTACTAAAGCTCTCAATTCAGACCTGCTACTAGAGGTCGAAGCTTATATACTAAATGAAGGGGAGATAGCGGAGAATATGCCTGAATTATACGAAGGGAGGGCATTTAACCCCAGGAGCCAAAATTACGCATCAGGGCAAATGCGGATACTAAGAGCTTTCACACATTGGCTCCAGCTTAAGAAAATCATTGCTGATAACCCTTTCGAGGAGTTCTCGATTAAAGAGGAGATATACGGCACTCCTATTTATATAAGCATAGAGGAGAGAAATAAGCTGTATAATTACGATTTCTCCTTTAATAAGGCTTTAGAAACTCAAAGAGATATATTTGTATTTCAATGCCTAATTGGATGTCGGGTTAGTGACTTAATGGCTTTAACCAAGAATAGCGTTATTAACGGGGCGATTGAATACATCGCAGGGAAGACTAAAGACAATCTTCCTATTACTATTAGAGTACCACTTAACGACACTGCTCAAGATATACTATATAAGTATAGAGGTTACCCAGGAGAGAAGCTGCTGCCTTTTATTTCGGCGACGAAATACAATAAAGCAATAAAGCAAGCTTTTACTATTGCTAAATTAGACCGAACGGTTATAGTTCTTAACCCTGTTACTCGATTACCCGAACAAAAGCCATTGTACCAAGTTGTATCTTCCCACACAGCGAGGAAGACCTTTATAGGGAACTTATACAACAAGGTTAAAGACCCTGACCTCATCGCGTCGATGAGCGGGCATGTTGAAGGCTCGAAGGCTTTTAAACGATATAGAGCTATTGAGGAGGACGTAAAGAAAGAATTAGTTAATATGTTAGATTAGCTATTTCGACCTATCTGAAATCTCTAATATTACGTTTGCCAAAGCCCATAAGAATAGTCCGCTTAATGCTGGGATGAGGGACAAACCTATATAAGCAAGGCTTACTTCTTGTCTATACCCTTCAATATCCGTAGCCGTGAAAGCCTGATAGATCATTACTCCTGTCGCTGCTACTCCTGCAGCTAGTATAAGCATTGCTGTTATTTGCAGAATGCTTTCGGCTAATGTTGGTTTCATTCTTCTTCGAGTAATTTAACTTCTTCCTCTTCTTTAGCCAAGCAGTACCTTATGCAAAAATATTCAGTAAATACTGCATAACTCTCTGCGTCCTCATCATAACGGAAGTATTTTATAACATCTTTTCTTAAAGCGCTCCTACTATTTGCCAATTTAATAGGTTCTCCGAAATTATTAATCAGTTGTACCCAAAGAAATTCTCCACCGTTGCCTTTTCCTTTCAATACTTTTATAGCGTCACCTACTTTGAGAGTATCTCCACAGATAATAACAGGCTCTTTTACTTTCTTATTATGAATAGTTATATTCCTACCTTGTGAGTAACCTGCCAAGCATACAGCTAATAACCCTATTATTAATATTAATTTTTTCATTTCGTTTTAATTTTTCGTTTTAATTTTTTGCAAATATACAATTATTTTCTTGCCATTATCATTAACACAATATACCAACCTATTATATCCTCTTTGTTCACCTCAAAAGGAGGGTAGAGGGTATTGATAGACACGCATTTAACTTTGTTCTCTTCTTCACTTGGGTAGATTTGTTTAATCACCACTCCATTACATGTGTCCAACACAAACACTTTCCCCCACTCGATGAACGCTTTCTCATTAATCCTCTTGGTTAGTAGTAAACATCCTTCCGGATAGTCAGGCTTCATGCTATCCCCCGATAACGGTATTACTAAATCCACACCTTTAATAGGCACAACGACATTTTCTAAATCCCACTCTCTTATGGAGTCAGTAAAACCCGTTAGAGTCCCTGCCATAGCAGACACAGGCAATTGAGGGGCGTAATACACGGCTTCCGTTTTTGTTGGTTGAGAGGTAACGTCTTTAGTGGCCTCATCTTTGATGTATTTTGTCATTCTCTTAATAGACTCCCCCTTACCTGTCAGAAGAAAAACAGAGCTGATTCCGAACTCTTCCTCCCATTTTTCTGCTGTTTTCTTCCCAAACGCTCTCCCATTAAGTAGTTTACTAATTAGCGGTTGTGATACTCCTAATACTTTAGCCATTTCTTCTTGCATATTAGGCTTAACGATTCTTTTTAATTCTTCACTAATTTTGGATATAACAATTTTTGTCATATATTTGCATTTTATTATTAACCTAAAATTTATTTGTTATGTGCATTTTAAATTCATTCCCAAATTTGCTGCCTGGCATTAGTATCGTGCTGTTAGGTGTTAGTGTTGTTCTCTTAGCTATTAATAATATAGTTGAGGGCAGGAAGTTAAGAGCGTTAGGGAAAGAGAACGATGTTCAAAGCAAGAAAATACGCAAATTAGAGCTACATATTATGAAACAACTAAAAGAGCAAGACCCCAAGGGATATATTGATTTTCTAGAGAGCAGACTCTTTCACGTGCGTATCGACCCTAATGTTAAAGATCCTAGTCCTTTAGCTCCTCCTTCTGAGACCTAAGCTATTTTAATATTTCTTTTGCTAAATAAACTATTGTCATTAAAGAAACTAAAAGCCCTGCTAATGATATTAGCCATTTAGTTCTTTTATTAAGAAGAGTCTTCTTTTTATATTTAGTCATTTCCTTGAGTAGTGTTTGGTAGTCTTTAGCTTTCCCTTCTTCTAACACTTTATCGGACTTATGGAAGGGAAAATTACCACTACTTTCTTTAGTTAGGATGCCCTCTTGCTGTAATTCCTTAAAGAGTGTCTCGTCTTCCTCTTTATTAAGCTCTCCAAACTTAATAAAATACCCTTCTGAAATTTCGTTATCGTCCGATTGTAAATAGTCGTTTACGGCTTTTATTACTTCTTTAGATTTTTTATTGCCCATTTATTTAATTTTTTTCTTTCTGTTTTTCAGTCTTTTATAATCTTAACGGTTGTTAAAAAACGTTAATTATGACTTATAGTGTCATAATATGACTAAAATGGTTATATCTTTGCCGTGTAATTCTGATATTGACATCTAAGCCAATGGCAAAATTACATTTTAAACGGCAAATATAGTGATAATGTTACAGTTTGTCAAGTAAATAACGAATAAAACGAAAAAACGATGACCGCACAAGAACAAATTCAAAGACTGAATCAAAGATTAGTAGAATTAGCGAATAAATACGATTGCACAAAAAAGGCAAGAGCAGCAATGGATATGAGAGGGCAAAATAGCTCTCATTTATACCAAGAACTAATAGCAATCGAAAGAGAAATGAAATCCACTCAAGAAAAGAGGGATTCTTTAATTAGTAAATAACGAATAAAACGAAAAAACGATGAAACATCTTAGAAACGGAAAAGAAGAAGGAATGTATGATATAGTTGATTTGAGCACAACTCAACTTAATGTTATCTGCTTTCTATTAGAAACACTTGATAACAGGTGTTTCACAGAAGAAGCCGGAGAGTTTTACGGAAATGATAATTTCGCTGTGAAACTTAACGCAGAACAAAGAAAAGCTCTAAGCGACTTTGTAGCAGAACTAAGACCTAATAAAGACTGAACCGCTATATGAATGCTAAACTGCACGAATTAATAACCCTCCTTAGAGATAAGGAGGGAGAGGTTAAGGAGATTGAGGTTCTTCTTACCGGAGATGATATAAAGGTTAAGGTTAAATACTTCTCCGAAGCTGAAAAACACAGAAAACAATCTAAAACTTTTATTGAAGCTATGCAATTATATGACAACCTGCCTGCTGAGTTCACATGGAAAGAGGCTAAGCAAATAAGCCGTAAGGCTCATAACACTCAACTCTCAAGGCTTCTGAGCAATGAGGAGTATTTCATTAAAGTATCACAAGGGAATTACAAGAAAGTAAATAGAAACTACGGAGGTATCGACCAAGTGCCTAACTCTTAGAATGGTTGTAGAGTGGTTCAATTCCACTCCTAAGAGCAAAATCAAAAACGGAAAAACAATGGCTAAACAAGCACAAACACCAACATTAGAGGATTTTATTGCGAGCAACACCTCAAGTCAGCTGATTATGGTTAGATATGACGACCTTAAGAGGTGGGCTGAAAGCCTTTTAGAGATAAGAGATAAGACCTTAAGGGCGAATATAGATGAGGTTTATTTATCAACAGAGCAACTGTCTGAGCAGTTTTCTCTAAGCCCTACCACTATCTTCGATTACGAGAAAAGAGGTGTTATAAGGGCTTACCGCTTCGCTAAGGGGGGCAAGAAAGTTTACAAGAAATCAGAAATTATAGCCTTACTCGAGGCTCCTAAAATAGATTAAAATATGGAAAGAAAGTATGAGTTCAGCAGAGGCTGGCAAAAAATCCAAAATACCTATGGCAAGAGGGTTCAAGCCGAAGTTAAGAAGGAACTAATGGGGGTTATCGGTATCAATAACCGAAATTCTTGGGGCTTGTGGAAATCCGGAGTTTTCTCCGACACTATCAAGTTAGCCCAATTAGAGGGTATAATTGCTGTATTTGCAAAGTACGGGGTTAAGAGAAAGCACATTTGGGGTAAAGAAGACACAACAAACGAATAAACGATTATAAAATGGCACAAAATGATTTAAACGAAAACAGGTGGGAGATGATAACCCACCACAATGAGGGCTTACATGAGTTCAAATTCGACGATTGCCCAGATGTAAAATGCGTCATCGACGATGCTACTGACATCCTTAAGCTAATTGTAAGAGGAGAAGTAGTCAACGAGTTCAACTATGTAGAGCAGTTCGGAGGCATAGGCTTAACGCACGAAGACTCCAAGCTCGAAGCTTATCTTAACGTGATAAGCCGCACTATTCAATCAGGATTAATCTATTCATGAGTTACAAATTACAAATTAAAACAAAAAACGTTCAAAAATGAGACAATTAAATTTAAACCTCAACATTAAGTTGAGTCCTACTCCTGAGTTTATACAGCTTGCGAGTATGTTGATAGAGGGGCTTAAAGACCTCTCTACTGGAGACCCTGACGCTCCTTTCATCCAGGTAGAAGAACAAGTGTCAGAAAAGCCTAAAGCTGTTGCCACACCTAAGACTAAGGCAAAAGCTGTTGTTGAAGAAGTGAAAGCAGCAGAACCTGCTCCCGTTCCCGAAGTAGAGGAAAGCGATAACGATGAGTTATCAGCCGAAAGCCTCAGAGCTTTAGTAATAACTAAAGCAAAACAAAGTGAAGCCATTAAAGACCTTATTAGTGCTACTATTAAGTCTTACGGCGTGGCTAACGTTACGCAGATAGCCACTTTACCTGAGGATAAGAGAAAGGCATTTCGTAATACAATATTGGCTTTATAGTTATGGCAGCACACGCAATACTTGGGGCTTCGAGCTCCCATAAATGGCTTAACTGCCCTCCTTCAGCTAGATTAGAGGAACAATTTGAAAACCCTACTAGTGTATACGCTGAAGAGGGCACGTTAGCCCATTCACTTGGTGAGGCTTTAATTTCCAACGATAGTAAAGCTATTAAAGAGATAAAGGGGAACCCTCTTTACAACTCTGACATGCAACAACACTGCGAAGATTACAGTGACTTTGTTTTAGAGCTCTTGAATGAGGCTAAAGCAATTACTCCTGATGCTTCCCTATTACTTGAACAACGCTTGGATTTCTCTAAGTGGGTAGAAGAGGGATTTGGAACTGGTGACGCTGTAATAGTAGCTGACGGAGTAATGAGAATTATCGACCTTAAGTACGGTCAAGGCGTTGAGGTTTCGGCTCACGAAAATACGCAAATGATGCTCTATGCTCTTGGTGCATACAACTCCTTTGAGATGTTATACGACATCAAAAGCATTATAATGACTATCTATCAACCGAGAATTAAGAACTATTCTTCTTATGAGATATCAGTTGTTGATCTACTTACCTGGGCTGTTAACGTGCTTGTACCAGCAGCTAAATTAGCTTATGAAGGTAAAGGTGCTTATAAAGCTGGAGAGCATTGTAGATTTTGCAGAGCTAAGCACTTATGTAAGGCGTTGGCAGAATATAACCTTGAGCCTACTGAGCCAGAGATGAAGCCCTCAGAGCTATTAAACGATGAGGAGATAATCAATATACTTAACAGAGCTGATAGTATTAAGAAGTGGCTTTCTTCTGTGGAAGAATATGCATTTGCTGAGGCTCTTAATGGTAAGAAGTGGGAAGGATATAAGCTTGTTGAGGGTAGAAGTAATAGAACTTATTCAGACCCGGACAAGGTGGCTGATACTCTTATTAATGCGGGCATAGACCAGGCTCTTATCTACGAAAAGAAAATCAAAACTATTACGGCATTAGAGAAAGACTTAGGAAAGAAGCCTTTCAACGAAATAGTCGGAGAGTTAATTATTAAACCTGCCGGTAAACCTACCCTAGTTCCTGAGGGGGACAAACGCCCTGAGTGGAATAGTGCGGATGGTGCGGCAGAAGATTTTAAAAATGTAAATATTTAGTACAAAACGTTTAAAAACAGACAGAAATGACAACAAAAACAAATCAAGTAAAAGAGACAAAGATTACAACAGGTAAGGTTAGATTCTCTTATCTACATGTGTGGGAACCTTCAGCAATCGAAGGAACAACTGAGGCTAAGTACTCAGCATCCCTGATAATTCCTAAAAGCGACACCGCTACTATTGAGAAGGTTAAAACCGCTATCAATAACGCTGTTCTTAACGGTATAGCAGGTAAGTTTGCGGGTAAAAAACCCGCTACGCTTAAGTTACCTCTTAGAGATGGGGATTTAGACCACCCTGATGACGAGGCTTACGCTAACAGTTATTTCATTAATGCGAACTGTAAAACCCGCCCTGGAGTCGTAGATATTAATCGTAATCCTATCCTTGACCAGGATGCTGTATACAGCGGCTGCTATGGAGTTGCCTCAATTACTTTCTATCCATTCAATACGAACGGAAATAAAGGGATTGCTTGCGGACTTAACCACCTTATGAAAATAGCTGACGGCGAACCTCTAGGAGGAAGGAGCTCTGCAGAAAGTGATTTTGCAGAAATAGATGTTATGCAATATGTAGAAGACGAGGACATTTTTGGTTAGTTATGTCCTTAACCCTTGCAGGTTTGCCAATGGTTTGCCAGTGCTCCGTTCAATTCGGGGGAGGGTTCTAAAACGAAAACGATAATGATAATTAATAAAACAACTAAAAACCAATTAGGAAATGGTAGTATATAGAGATTTTGATTTGGCTATGGAGGAAATGGAAAATTACTCTGCCAAGATAAAACAGGATGTGTTCTTGACGTACATCCCTTATGGAAGGCATCCAAAAAATTTGGAGTTCCAGCTGAGAACTAAGTCAGAAATGGTTAATCCTAAAAAGCCTGTTAATTGCCTTGCTATATATAGAGTGGGTGAAGGATTGGAGATTGTTAAGGAGATTAACGAGCTTAAGGACTCTAATGACTTTAAACAGGATGCGGTTATATCTTATACCTGTGGGATGTTTGCTCCTTCCTGGGAGAATAGTGTTGTTGAACTTGGTAAATCAATTGCCTTATGAAGAAAAGTATATATATAAGTGGTAAGATTACAGGATGTGACGAAACTGCCACAAGAGAAAGATTTAAAAAAATTCAAAAGGAATTAGAAGACAAAGGTTATGAAGTTGTTAATCCATTTGATGTGGCAGATGGATTACATGATATTCATGAAGGAAACATTGGCTGGGGCAAGGCAATGATTTGTTGTTTGATTTCTCTTAATCATTGTGATGAGATATATATGCTTGACGGATGGGCTGACTCTCCAGGAGCAAGAATTGAACGAGATTTTGCTTGTCGTTTGGGGTTGAAAATTAGATATGAGGATTTAGAAGCAATTAAATAGAACACAATGGAGCCTTACGAATTATATGTTAGTCCTATTATTGAAAGGAAAAAGTTTGTTCCTTTCAATAAAGGGAAAAAATGGGATGACTTTTTGAGCAAAGAAACTCAACAAAAAATTCTTAAAAACCTCAAGCGAACAGGAAGACCTGATATTGGAGGGTGGAATAAGAAACCTGTCATTGCCTATTTAAACGGTCAAATTATAGGCTTTTACTCCAGCTCTTTTGAAGCTGAAAAGAAACTTGGAATATTAGCAAGAAACATAAGAAAGTGCTGCAATGGCGAAAGAAAAACTGCAGGAGGTATTGTTTGGGAATTTGATACTGTCAAGATGAAATTACAATTAACCGCTGGTAGCGGTCTAAAACAAAAATAACCCCCAATAAATAATAACCGAAAATGAATAAACTAACCATAGATATAGAAACATACAGCTCGGTAGACTTGACAACAGCGGGGGTTCATAGATATGTGGACTCAGAAGATTTCAAGATATTACTCTTAGCTTTTGCTGTCAACAATGAGCCTATTAAGATAATAGATTTTGAGCACAGCGGTTCTGGCTTTAATGATTTTATTATTAATTTGCTTACTTCTCCTTATTATCTTAAGACTTCTTGGAATGCGGTATTTGAGATTACTTGCCTTAACAAGTTCTTCGATTTAAACCTTGATGTAATGCAGTGGGAGTGTGACATGGTTAAGGCGGCAATGTGCGGTCTTCCTCTATCACTTTCTCAATGTGCTGAGGTATTAGGTGTTGAGCAACAAAAGATGAAGGCGGGAAAGAGCTTAATTGAAGAGTTCTGTAAACCCAAGAAGAAAAACCAAAGAGCCTTATTTGACCAAGATAAATGGGAACTCTTCAAGGATTACTGCAAACAGGATGTAGAGGTAGAGAGGGCAATAAGTAATAAGTTATCTTATTACTCTATACCTCAAAGTGAGAGAGAACTATTTGCCCTGGACTATAAGATTAACGCCATGGGGGTTATGCTCGATATGGATTTAGTTAACTCTGCAGTACTACTCGATGAATGCAATACTGAGACTCTTATGCAAGAGGCTAGAGAGCTTACAGGATTAAGTAACCCAAACTCTCCTACAGCTCTTAAAAATTGGCTAGCTACTCAAGGAATTAAAGCCTCCTCGCTTACTAAGTCAATTGTTAGTGAACTTAAAGGAGAGATAAATAATGAGAAAGTATTGCGAGTTCTTACACTTAGGCAAGAATTAGCGAAAACCTCAACTGCTAAGTACAAGGCTATGCAAGAGAGTGTATGTAGCGACAATAGGGTTAAAGGGCTAACGCAATTCTATGGCACACGTACTGGCCGCTGGGCCGGTCGCCTCATCCAGGTGCAGAACCTTCCCCAAAATCATTTGAACGACTTAACTAATGCGAGAGATATTACTAAGTTAGAAGATAGCGAACTTATGGAGCTATGCTATTCAGAACCTATCCCATTTATCTTATCTCAATTAATACGTACTGCTATTATAGCTCCTAAGGATAAGACGTTCGTTATTGCTGACTTCTCTGCAATCGAGGCGAGGGTTATTGCCTGGCTTGCTGGTGAGCAGTGGAGATTAGACGTATTCCGTTCTCACGGCAAAATATACGAAGCCTCAGCAGCTGCAATGTTCGGTATCCCTATCGACTCTATTACTAAGGGCTCTGATTACAGGGCAAAGGGTAAGATTGCTGAATTAGCTTTAGGTTACCAGGGAGGTGTTGGAGCTCTTAAGGCCTTCGGTGCTGATAAAATGGGAATAGCTGAAAGCGAACTTGAGGACATAGTATATAGGTGGCGAGCCAAAAGCCCTAATATCGTTCTGCTTTGGAATAGAATTGAAACCATGGTTACTAAGGCTATTCTTAGCCCTGGTATTATGCATACCTATAATGAAGTGCTATTTGCTACCTACTCAAAGAAAGATAAGAGCTTATCTATTATACTGCCTTCCGGTCGTAGCCTTCAATACTATAACCCTGCTGTTAGCACTTACAGAGGTAAAAACTCAATAACTTACGAGGGGCTAAACCAAACCACTCGTAAATGGGAAACAGTTGAAACTTACGGAGGGAAATTAACCGAGAATGTTATTCAAGCTATTGCAAGAGATTGCTTGGCAGACACTATGCTAAGAATTAGTAAGGCTGGGTATAACATCGTAATGCACGTCCACGACGAGGTGGTGGTTGAAGTTGAAGAGAGTAAGAGCGAGCTAGCTATGGAAGAGGTATTGGATATTATGAAGGTTTCTCTTGAATGGTGTGAAGACTTACCACTTAAGGGCGATGCTTTTATCGCCGAGTATTATAAGAAGGATTAATAAACAAATAAGATTATGTACATAGAAGTAGAAGTAGAGTTGGACGAGTTTTACGAACAACTAGGCCACAAAGAAAGATTAGAATTAGCTGAAATGCTAAGTGAAGATAACCTTGCCATCGAAACGCCATTATGCCAAAATGGGGGTGACGTTGACTGGCATAGATCATTGAAGGTACTAGCCCATAATAGAAACTCCCTTTCTTTAGAGGAGGAAAACATTATCAGCAAAATTGCCAGCAGATTCATTTAATGATTTAAGCCTTATGTGTACGTGTACGATTTTGAACTTATAGAATTATAGGAGAATTATGCTATGGAAATAAAACCACTTGGAACTGAGGCTCAAATTCTGATCCTAAAAAAGGCAGAGGATTTTTTGCGGTATGATAATCATCGTTGGGGAATTATTGGATTTGGTATATCTGGTTTGTGTGAGCAAACACAGAAGGCCTTTAAATATTATAATATGGAGATTCCTTCTATACCAACGATAAAAGAATACATTCCTATATTTACTTATGAGAATGCTTGTAAGTATTCAGAAAATACCATAACTGGTGATTATTGGTGGCCAAGAAATGACTACATAAATAGATTGGCATTCCTTGATTGGATGATTTCAGAACTTGAAAAACAATTAAAAGATAATGGCGGAATGCTAAGAGAAACCTTAACAATTAAATAAGCTATGTCACAAACAGCACTAAACACCCAAATAGGAGGTAGCCATTATAAGAACATGGCTACCCAACCTGTAGAACTTATAGCTATGCTAAAGCTTGATTTTATACAAGGCTCAATCGTTAAGTATATATCAAGAGATAAAGAGGGTAAGAGATTACAAGACCTTCAGAAGGCTAAACATTTCTGTGAGCTCGGTATTATTTACGGAGGATTTGAGAAACAAGTCAATATAAGCTCTGTTAAGTGTGCCTCTCTTAGTGATCACATCAGGAATTACGTCCATTCTAATAACCTACACGCTAACTCTTACGATGTTATTCTCTTTGTCGCTCACAACGATTATAAGAAGGCGGCTATCATTATAAATAACCTAATAGAAGAACTATCCAATTAATTATATGAACGAAATTAAACTAACTAATGACGGCGAGATTGACCTTGCCACAGGACGAAGTAGAAAGGAAGTTACTTGGAAGAACAAGACTATCCTATGGTCAGAGTTCGTAAAGAAGGTATCTACTCCTTACCATACTGACGAAACATACAAAGAATACATATCCGCTAAGAAGGAGTACCAGGATAACAAAAAAGATGTTGGAGGCTATGTTGGGGGTTACCTCAACAATGGTAGGCGTAAGACTGACACGGTGTTACATCGTAGCCTTATAACTTTAGACATGGACTTTGGCAATATGCAAGCTTGGGAAGATTGGAAGCTCTTATACGGCTATGCTTGCTGTGCTTACTCAACGCATAAGCATACGATTGAGAAGCCGAGATTAAGAATTGTATTACCTCTCAGCCGTCCTGTTAGTAGAGAGGAGTATGAACCTATCGCTCGACACGTTGCTGACCAGTTCGGCATTGAGCTATTCGACGAAACTACTTATGAAGCTGCAAGACTTATGTATTGGCAAAGCACTTCTAAGGATGCTCCGTATTTCTTCGACTACTGCGACGGCTCTTGGATTGACGCTGATGAGATACTGGGCTCTTACCATGATTGGACTGATAGTTCTTCCTGGAAGGTATCTGATAAGGTTGATAAGATAGTACGCCAACAGATTAAGAAGCAAGAAGACCCCACCGAGAAAGAGGGTGTTGTAGGTGCGTTCTGCCGCACGTATGACATTCACGTGGCTATAGAGAAGTTCTTAAGCGATGAGTACGTGGCTTGCGACATTCCTAACAGATACACTTATCTTAAAGGTTCTACGAGTGCGGGTATGGTCGTTTATGATGACAAGTTCGCTTACTCTCATCACGGCACTGACCCAACGGGCGGTAAGCTGTGTAATGCTTTCGACCTTGTACGCATTCATAAGTTCATATTAAAGGATGAAGAGGCAAAGGAAGGCACTCCTATCAATAAACTCCCAAGTACTTTAGCTATGCTCGACTTCGCTACTGCTGATAGCGATGTTAAGCTTACGCTAGCCAGGGAGAGGGTTGAAGGGGCTAAATCCGATTTTGTAGATTATAATGAAACAGAGGAGGAAGGGGAAGAAAAAGGGGCAGAGAATAGCGATTGGATGGCTGAATTAGATGTAGACCGAAAGGGCAATATTATGGCGTCGGCTAAGAATTGCGAACTGATAATGTATAATGACAAGCATTTCAAAGGTGCTTTTAGGCTCAACTGCTTGAGGTTAGCTGTTGAAGTGACTAAGCAGTTGCCTTGGAGAAAGAAAGGCGACTTCACTATGTGGAGAGACTCGGATGAGGCTAACATGCGATTCTACTTTGACCGAGAATACGGCATTACAAGTAAGGGCTTAATCAACGACGCCCTTATGATACTCTTCGATAAGTGCCAATACCACCCGGTTAAAGAATATTTAGAATCCTTACCTAAATGGGATGGTGTGGAGAGAATTAAAGACATCTTACCTTGCTTCCTAGGAGTAGAGGATAACGAGTACACTCGTAAGGCGTTTAGAATGGCTCTTACCGCTTGCGTTGCTCGCATCTATGAGCCGGGTAAGAAGTATGATTATGTGCTTACTCTAGTAGGTAAAGAAGGCACCGGAAAGTCTACCATTTTCAATAAGCTTGGCGGCGAGTGGTTTTCCGATAACTTCGAGTCGCCGTCGGGTAAAGAGGGCAAAGAGCAGGTAATAGGTGTTTGGATTATGGAGATATCGGAACTTGCGGGTATGTACAAGGCAGACCTTGAAAGGATAAAGAGTTACATCACTACCAGGACCGACCGGTTCCGTCCAGCTTATGGTAAGAATGTTATTGAAGCCCCAAGGCAATGCGTCTTCTTTGCAACTACTAATAATGTGGATTTTCTCAGAGGTAATACAGGTAACAGACGTTTCCTACCTGTAAGTGTAAGACCTGAATTCATTAAAGAGAAAGTATTCTCAGGCTTCACAGAAGAGCTCAGAGGGCAAGTGTGGTCAGAGGCATTACACTATTATAAGAAGGGGGAGGAGCTGTGGTTAGGAGATGAGATTGAGCAGATAGCGAGAGAGCTTCAAGAGCTACATAGAGAGGCCGACCCTTGGGAAGACTTAATTAATAGGTTCATTGATACTCTATGGGTGGAGAATTGGGAAGATTTAGATGTGAGGACGAGATATAATTACTTCGCTTATCCCGACGACATTCAAGCAGAGGGAAAGGTACTCAGAGAGAAGTTCTCAGTGGAGCAAATTTGGAAAGAAGCATTAGGAGGTTTGGAGGATAAACTTGATACTTCTAATTCTCGACGCATAAGGGAAATTATGCGAAAAAGAAAGGATTTCGAGGAGAAATTAGTAAAAGTCGACGGCAAAGTTTCGAGGGGGTTTTACAGGGTTTACAGGTAAAAGGCAATAAAAAGGTAACATTTAAGAATAAAACTGGTAACATTTGTCCCAAAATAGTAGGTTTTTAAGGGGATTTTAACAATTAAAGGTGACTAAGAGTTTTTGAAATGTTACCGCAAAGAAGTAAAAAGGTAACAAAGTAACAAAAAAGTAACAAAAAATAAGGTAAAATGTTACCGTATAAAAAACTAAAAACCATGTAATTAAAATGGAAAGTAACAAAGTAACAAAAAAATCAATTAAAACTATTTATTTTAAATTAGAGAGTAAATTATATATATATTCTCTCTAATTATATATATGCCATATAAGGGATTTATGTTACTTGTTACCAATTAAAATTAGGTTAATTTTATATAATGGATAATACAAGCGAAAAATATTTGGAGAAAAAACTAAGGGATGAGGTTAGGAAAATGGGCGGGATGGCTATCAAATTCACCTCTCCGTACTTCACGGGAATGCCTGATAGGATGGTACTAATGCCAGGGGGTAAAATATGGTTTGTGGAAGTAAAGTCCACCGGTAAGAAGTTAAAGGATATTCAAATGGCTCAAGCCAATCGACTACGAGATATGGGTTTCGAAATGGGGGTTATTGATAGCAAAACAGCATTAATTAATTTCATTAAGGAGGTGCAAAGTGATTTATAAGCCGCATTCATACCAAGTAGCAGCGACAAGTAAGATTGTTAACTCTCCTTACTGTGGGTTATTCTTAGACATGGGTCTTGGAAAAACGGTATCAACTCTTACAGCTATCAACGAACTCATATACGGAGACCTCAGCATTAGTAAGGTCTTAGTAATAGCCCCTAAGAGAGTGGCTGAGACTACATGGACGAGTGAATGTGAGAAGTGGGACCACTTACAACATCTTAGAGTATCGAAAGTATTAGGCACTGAAAAGCAACGTAAAGAAGCATTAGACAAACAGGCTGACATATACGTAATCAATCGTGAGAATGTTGTATGGCTAGTTTCCCATTATGGGGGTGCCTTCTTCCCTTTTGACATGGTCGTTATAGATGAACTTTCAAGCTTTAAATCCCCAAAGGCTCAACGTTTCAAAGCTCTTAGAATGGTTAGACCACTAATCCAAAGAGTGGTTGGGCTTACAGGAACTCCAGCACCTAACGGATTAATCGACCTTTGGTCGCAGATTTATTTACTCGATAGAGGTGAAAGGTTAGGAAAGAATATAACCTCCTATCGTAAGAACTACTTTAGCCCAGGAAGAACTAACGGACAAATCGTTTTCGACTACAAGCTTAAAGAGAATGGAGAGAATGAAATATACAAGAAGATTGAGGATATTTGTATCAGTATGAAAGCTGAGGACTATCTAGAACTTCCGGAGAGAATTGACAGAATAGTCTCTACACCTTTGCCCCAATCAATTATGGAGCAATATAAGGAATTTGAACGAAAGCAAGTAATGTCTTTGTTTGAAGGGGAAAAAGTTATTACCGCTGTAAACAAAGCAGCCGTAATAGGTAAGTTATTGCAGTTCTCCAACGGAGCAATTTATGACGAAAACCACGACTATTACGAAATCCACAATGAGAAGTTAGATGCTTTAGAAGAGATAATCGACACCGCTAACGGGCAACCGGTATTAGTCTTCTATTCCTTTCAGCATGATTATGAAAGAATAACTAA
The DNA here is from genome assembly GCA_002399025.1 of Bacteroidales bacterium UBA4893. Lineage (GTDB taxonomy): Bacteria > Bacteroidota > Bacteroidia > Bacteroidales > P3 > UBA10566. Next base: position 152,473 of record DHCV01000019.1, read on the forward strand.
AAAGCTTAAAAAATATTCGCCTAAAAAGCTTAGAACCGAAAGCGAAGTCAAAGAATGGAACGCTGGTAAAATACAAGTTCTTTTAGCCCATCCAGCAAGTGCGGGGCATGGCTTGAACCTCCAGGCAGGAGGCAACATCATTGTTTGGTTTGGTTTGAACTGGTCTTTGGAACTCTACCAACAGGCTAATGCTCGACTCCACAGGCAAGGGCAAAACAAAAATGTTATAATTCATCATCTAATTACGCCTGGAACTTATGATGAAAATGTTTATCAAGCTTTACAAAACAAAGGCGACACGCAAGAACAATTATTGCAAGCACTTAAAGAAAAATATGTAAATTACTAATTGGCTTCTATGCCAATCCGAGAATTACAAGTACATGAAAATAAACAGGTTAAATTTGGTTTTTAGGTAAATACGTTGTATATTTGCCCCCGTGAAAAAGTTAGATTTAACACCTAAGCAGGAAAATTTTGTCGTGAAGTACCTTGAAACTTCCAACGCTACTGTAGCATATCGCTATGCGTATGACTGCAGTAAGATGAAGCCTAACACTGTGCGGCGTACAGCCATAGAGACCCTAAAGCACCCTAAGATTAATGCCGAGATAGAGAGGCGAATGAAGAGGACAGCATTAACCTCGGAGATAACTAAGAGGCAGGTATTGGATGAACTAAAAAACATCTTAGATGCTAAAATAAGTGATTACGTTGAATTTGATGGCAAAAAATTAAAGTTTAAAGACTTTGTTAAACTGACAGAAAAACAGCTTAAAGCGATAGAGAGCATAAAAGAAACAAAACATGGGATAGAGCTTAAATTGCACGGCAAGAGCTGGACGATTGAACGAATATGCAAAATGTTAGGTTTCGACGCCCCAGTTAAGCAGGAGATGAAATTGGACGAAGACTCGGTTAAGCTGATTGTAGGAATGAAAGTAGAGTGAGGCTATGGATACCAGGATGCTAATATTTGACACAAGGGGTAATGAGAAGCAGAAAGAAGTCTGCCAATATTGGAGTGATGAGGTTACTACTGACATCCTCTATGGGGGTTCTAAGGGTTCGGGGAAATCTTACTTGGGGTGTTCTCTTATATTCGGCGACGCCCTCACCTATCCAAACACGTTTTACTTTATAGCGAGAAAAAACCTCAACGATTTGAGAAAGTATACTATTCCAAGTATACATGAGGTATTCCAACATTGGAACTTAACGTCCAAGTATTACAGCTATAACGGGCAAGATAACTACTTTGAACTCTACAACAAAAGCAGGGTTTACTTGCTAGACGCTAAATATCTTCCTTCTGACCCTGACTATTACCGCTTCGGGTCCATGCAGATGACCAGGGGATGGATTGAAGAAGCCGGGGAGTTCTCCTTAGATGCTAAGAACAACCTTCAAGCTTCAATCGGTCGGTGGAATAACGAGCTATATAATTTAGCCCCTAAACTCCTTCAAACCTGTAATCCTTCAAAGAATTACCTTTATTCAGAGTATTACAAGAAACATAAAGAAGGCAAGCTTGAGAACTATAAGAAGTTCATCCAAGCATTACCTACCGATAACAAATGCCTTTCAGAGGCTTACCTCTTAAACTTAGAGAGGTCTTTAACTACCAACCAAAAAGAGAGGTTGTTATTCGGTAACTGGGAGTATGACGATGACCCAAATGCCTTGATTGACTACGACGCTATTTGTGATTTATTCACGAATGAATACGTCCAGGCTATTGGTCCGGATAGGATAAGTGCCGACTTAGCGATGAAAGGTAGAGACAGATTTATAGCAGGAGGCTGGAAAGGCTTAGTAGTAACGGTTGAAATAGACATGCCCTACTCTCCTGCTGATGTTATAGAAAAAGAACTCAAAGGGTTAGCCCTTAGGCGTAAAGTAAGTCATAGCCAGGTGGTAGCGGATAGTGACGGCTTAGGGGCTTACCTGGAGAGCTACATAAGAGGAATAGTTGAGTTCCATAATGGCGGTTCCGCTTTCGACAAGCAGTACGCCAACCTTAAGGCAGAATGTGCTTACAAGCTCGCTGAGGTTGTAAATAACAGACAGATGAGAGTTATATGCACTAAGGAACAGGAAGAGAAAATAAAGGAGGAATTAGGGGTACTAAAAGCCGTTGATGTTGATAACGACATAACTAAGAAGAATATAATCCCTAAGGATTTGATGAAGCAACTATTAGGGCGCTCACCCGACTATTTGGACATGCTGATCATGGGCATGTACCATTCGGTTGCCCCTAAGCCTAGAGTATCTAAGGGGATTAAAAAAATGGTATATAAATAATAACGGAGATGTTAGAGAAGATAAAAAGCATAATAGAACAGGCGAACGCTGACTATGTTGTAGAATACGATGAGGGCAATATGTTCAACATACGTGCTGACGGCTTTGATAGAGGCACTAAATACGCCTATATTGAGGAATTCAAGGAAGGGGAGATTGATATGCAGGGCTTCTTCGAGAAAGATAAGCTAAGACTTAATATCTATTTCTCCGAGATACCTGAGCAAGAACTTAACGCACTAAGCAGAGAGCTGATAAGAGAACGCATAAAGGCAGAGATAGTAAAGCCTTTTATCAAGGCATTTATTGCAAGCCCTTTCTTCTCAAGCAATAAGATATTCAAATATTACTACCCTCTTAGCAGGTTCGATGCTAACGAGGTTAGTGTTATGCTAGATTTCGAGTGTGAACTTATAGAAAACAATTGTTAGGCTATGACGATAAGGCAAGTACTTAAGAACAGGGTTGATGTTAAGAGCGGTGATATAACTTACGGCTCTTACATTGCAGTCAGGAAGCTATTAGCAGAGGCTAAGGAATACGATTTAGCCTTTATGACTTCTGTTATTAAGGCTATCCACAGCGATTACAAGTACGATGCGGGAGATATAGTGCACATTAAGTCTACGGTAAACTATTTTAACGATATAGTAGAAGGGGTTGCCCACTGGGCAGAACAGGAGAAGGAATTGTTAGCTTATGAGCCCTCAGAGGAAGAGATAAGAGCGGGGGTCAAGGAATATTCGCAGAAAGTTGGGGAGTTCGCAACGGTTAAGGCTCTAGCCAAGAATTACGGGAAGGATCCTGATGAGGTTCTAGAGTGGAAGTACAGCAAGGTGTTCGGCATCCTGTATACTGATTTAGAAGAATATTACTACAATCAAAGATACAGTAAGGTATTAGAACGAAAATATAAGTAGCTATGGATGTAGGATTAGAGAGATTACTAGAGGAATTAAAGCAGAACATCATTAATAGACATATTAGTGCTGGACAGGTTGCATCAGGCAGAACTAAAGCAGGGTTCAAGGTTAAGATGATTTCCCCCTTCAGAGGGCAACTCTTAGGCTATAATTATTCCGGAGTTCTTGAGCGAGGGCGACGTGCTGGGAAAATACCTAAGAACTTTATGGCTATAATCGCTAAATGGGCAGCGGTTAAAGGTATTACCTTTAATTCAGATAAAGACAGAGCAAGATTTGTGTATTTTGTGGCTAAGAAGATAAGAGAGCAAGGAACTCTAATGTACAGGCAGAAGAGGGAAGAAGATATATTCACAACAGCAACATTGAGGTTCGAAGACATATTGAGCATTGAGATAGGCTCTCTCCTTGAAGCAGAAGTAAAAAATAAAGTATTTGAAGTATTATGATAGCAAGACAACCCGACAAGGTACACACCGCATTTAATCCGGTAATATTCGAAGTTCAAACAGCTCTTGACCAGGTTGAGATGACAGTTAGATTAGGTTCTGACGTAATAGAGCTAACCAAAGAGGCTTTCAATGGCATAGCCCTATTCGACATTAGCCCTATTCTATCTAAAGCCTTCAAGGATGTAGGAATGGTTGGCAGGGGCACTTACTGGGAGGACTATTACCTATCCGTTAACTACAACGTGAAGCTTGAAGGGCAAGAGATGTATTTTACAGCGGTTAATTCAGTAGTTCAAGCGGGAGAGAGTTCAAGCCTTGTAGCAAAACAAGGAAGCTTCCTTACTAAGTTTGACAGGTTGAGGTTCTATCCAGGATATGAGAGAGTGATAAGTGTGTTAGGCTTTGATGAAGCTAATTATTTTAATTTTGAGGGGGAGAGCCAAAGAGCCGTGAATATTAGCGGTAAGGCGTATAACACCAACATTAAGGAAAGTAATTACATAGCTATCAGCAATAACACCGGAGTTGACGAATACCTAACTACTAATGACGATGTGGTTATTACCGACAATCTCGGTAACCCAATAGTAATTATAAGAGGTTCTGCTGGACTAACTATTAAGAGAAAGTACATAGATACTGCTTGTGTACCTCAACAGCCATTTTACGTTCGTTGGGTTAATACATTAGGGGGCAGAGATTACTGGATGTTTTCATACCGACAATACGAGAGCAATTCAATAGCAGAGAGAAAAGAGTTCATCCCTTATACTGATACGTCAGAGGTTAGCAGTTTTACTAAAACATTAAGCCTTAAAGGCAAACAGACTATTACAGCAGGAGCGGGCAACCTCAACAGCAACGAATATGAGGCACTTAAAGATATAATCTACTCCCCAAGAGTAGAATACTACAACGAGGAGCTAGGCAAATGGATAGAAGTTCAGATTGATGACGTGGAGTTAAGCAATGACTCACGCTCATTCGTTCATGGGTTAGCCCTTAACTTCTTGCTGCCAGCAAGACAAATGCAATTCTAATATGGACAAAACACTCATAGACATATTCTACTACAACGGCAGGGTTATAGACTACTTGCTTGACAAGGAGATTATAACCTATGGAGCTAAGGAGAGATTAGAGATATATACCTACTATCACGAGCTAATCGGTAAAGGAGAGGGTAAAATGGACGCCTTCACACAATGTTCCATAAAGTTCAATAAGTCTGAAGAGTCGATTAAGAAGATTATTTACGGTTTAAATAAGAAAACAGAGCTATGTACGAATTAAAAATTAAAGATAGTACCGGAGTATGGCATAATTTAGATATCATACCAGGTGAAGAACCTGTTATGAATTACCAAGTAAATGATACAGCCGAGTTGAAAGATAGGCAGGCGGATTATTCGCAAAAGATTAGACTCCCCAAAACGGCTTTAAATGTTGAGGTGTTGGAGAGGGTCGATATTTTTGAGGCTAGCCCCCCTACCCCTTATGTGCTGTTAGAGTGCAGGCTATATTCTAATGGGTTTAAGCTCGCAGGCAAGGGTTCGCTATTTGTTATTGACCAAGTGGGCGAGTATATAGAGGGGCAGATTATTAGTGGGAATGCGGATTTGTTTTATACTATGCAAAACAGACTAATAGAGGATGCGGACTTAGGCTATACCATTGTGGGTTCCGGGGCACTCCCTCAATGGGTAAGAAGAGGGTGGGCAGTACTAGGCAAGCAATTTGAGGCTTATAAGAGCTTTAGCCATTACTTCTTTAACTTGCACGAAACCGCTAAAAGACTAGTAGAGCTTTGCGGATACACGTTAGACACCAACTTACCCCTTACCACTATACAACGGGATTTTTTCTCGGCTCCCTCCCTTTTACCTTCTAACGACAGTTTAGAGGTATTCACAAGCAACGCTTCATTTAGGCGTACAGGAGAGGCTGGCATAGATTTCATAAGCGACTTCACAAGTAGACACTTTCCTCATGCCATCAATAATAACGGCTTGGGCACTCTTACGCAAGTAGGGAATACAGAAGTAGGAGCAATTCCGTATAGGCTTAAATTCACTTCAAACATTAACGGCAAAATAAAAGTTAGAGTGTATGTGTCCGGGAGTAAGTATCACGACCCTGGTGGATTATTCTCTCTTCAATGTGTAATATATAAAGGCGGCTCGGAAGCTTTTAATAAGAAGATTCCTACAACTGATGCTCTCTATAACATTGATGAGGAAGTAGAGATAGATGTTGAAGTGGGGGAGGAAATCTACTTAATTACAAGAATGAATAAAGAGCGTACTACCTTAGGTGCTAGCTGCAGCGTGGATATGTCAGGCTCTTTTACCATTACCGAGATTGCGGCAGATGAGGTACCAATAGGAGGTAAATTATACTTCGGGAATAACACAGGCTTTACAACGTATTTAGACCTATTTAAAGCATTTTGTCAATCTTATGGCTTAACTATTCAAGTAGATAATAACAATAAGATAATCAAAGCCTACACCATGGACAAGCTATACGAGAACAAAACAATAGCTAAAGATTGGTCAGACAAGTTAAGTAGAGAAAACCAAGAAATGAGTTTTATAATTGACGGTTACGGGCAAAACAATTTTATCAGATTTGAGAAAAAAGACGACTTGGAAGATAAGGGCAATTTCTACGTGAGTAACGGCAACTTAGATAAATGGAAAGATTTATTTACTATTAAATGGGAAAGTGGGATTGACGTGAAGCCAGGAACATACGACTTAGCTTATATACCATTATACGAATATGATGAGGAAATAGCAGATAAAAAGAAATTTGTTAAGGGCAAACCGCACTTAGTTAGATTTAGTCAAGTGGACTATAATCCTTATTCCATAATGAACCACATCCCTGCCCAAAGCTTAGTGGATAATTATTATGATAAACTGGTTAATAAGATGCTGGTAAGGGCTAAATGTTTGAGCGTGGAAATGCTATTAACCGAAAGAGACATAGAGGAATTAGACTTCTTTACCCCTATATATCTAAAGCAATTCGGGGCATACTTCTATGTAAGCAAGATAAATAATTTTGTCGCCTATGACAGGCTGACAAAAGTAGATTTAATAAGATTATAAAACCAAATATTATGGCGGAAAAAAAAGTATTAGTAGACGTAGAGATTAAAGCTACAGAAGCCCTCGAGAACTTAGCAAAATTAAAAATCCGTGTCGCTCAATTAAAGGGGGAACAGAAAGCCTTAAGGGAAGAGCAGAAAAATAGTAAGCCAACCAATGACAAGGAATTAAAGGCTTACCAGGAGAAAGAATTTAAGTTAGCTGAGGTAAGTCAACAAATAAAGCACCAATCTACTCTTATTCGCTCGTATGAAAAAGAGATACAAAATAATATCATAGCAGAGAAAGCTCAGGGTGATAGCCTTGACGCTTTAAAGGCTAAATTATCTTTAGCTACTGCCGAATATAATAGCTTGTCCAAAGCAGCAAGACAAGATGTATATGGGCAAGAGAAAGCCCAAGAGATAAAGCAACTTACAGAGGAATTAACAGAAGCAGAGACTGCTGTGGGGAATTTCCACCGACAAGTCGGGCACTACGAGCTAGCCGGTAAAGGGCTTAGAACTACTATAATGGACATGACAGAGGAGCTCACTATAATGAAGCTGGAAGGCAAAGAAGCTACTGAGGAATATAGAACATTAGCCTCTCAACTCGCAACATTTAAAGATGCTATGGGCGACGTGCAGAACGAAGCGAAAGGTGCGGCGAGTGATACTAGTAACCTAGACGCCTTAAACCAATCTTTGCAAGGAGTTATTGGAACTTTCGGAGCTTACTCCGCCATAATGGGATTATCGGCAGAAGATAGCGAAGAATTTGAGAGGGTCCTCCAAAAAATGCAAGTAGCAGTAACCGCTATCATATCTCTTACAGCCATTCAAAATACTCTACAAAAAGACAGCATAGTATACCAGAAAGCTCGAATAATATTAGATAAGGTAGGCTTAACGCAGGCAAAGGCTACCGCAGGGGCCGAAGCCGCTCTTAATATAATCAGAGGAAAAGCAACTATAGGGACTAAAGCCCTCGCCGTTGCTCAATTGCTGTGGAATAAAGCACTATTAGCTAATCCAGTAGTATTACTAGCCTCAGCAATAGCAACTCTTGTTATAGGGGTATACGCTTTAACTAAAGCCTTCGACGATAGTAAGTCCGAACAGGAGAAGCTGAACAGGGAAATGGAGAAGACCAATTCAGAGATAAAGAGGATAAAAGAGGACGCCGACTTCAACGTAGCCATAGCCGAGGCGAGTGGAGCATCAAAAGAGGAGCTAAGGAAATTGAGGACGGAAGCGGTTAAGACGTCCGAGGCGTTAGCTTATGCTAATTGGACTCGAGTGCTTAATAATAAGAAAGCTACTCAAGAACAAAGGGATAATGCTAAGCAGGCGTACGAAGAGGCGTACGAAGACCTTAAGCAGCATAATATGGCTATGACCATAGAAGACGTAAAGAGTAGAGGAGACAGGGCTAAGAAGGCTAAAGAGGACGCAAAGAAGAGCAGGGATGACCGCTACAACTCTTTATTAGCGAGTATAGAAGTTGATAAGGCTTTTAGTGAAAAAGAGATTGAACTCGACAAATTAAGTAAAGAAAGCAGCTTTGAAAACGATAAGATATACGAAGCAAAAGCATTCAAACTTAAGCAAGACACCGAAAAGAAAAAATTAGAAGTTCAAAAGCAATACGGTAAGATTACTCAGAAGCAATATAATGAGGGTTTAATTGCATTAGCTCAGAATGAAGAGATTTTTAGAGCTACTCAAAAAAGAAGCATAGAAGAGGCTTACAAGGCTAAAATCGAGATGCTGGATAAGAATATCGTTGACGAAGAGAAAGCCCTCAGGAAAGCGGCTAAAAAAGAACAGGACGATTGGGAAGCTATTATGGAGGCTAAATATGATGAGGAATATAAGAAGACAGAGGCTTATGCTATTGAGAGGGACAATTTTATTTTTAAGTCTAAATTAAAGCTTGAAGAAGATATACAAAAGCTTAACAGGGAGAGCATAGTTAAGCAGATTGAGGACATAGAGAGAGCGGTTAATGAGCAATATGAGGGGGATTTACAAAAATACTCCGATAACGAGAGGCAGAAGACTACGATTGAGATTGAACAACTACAAGAGAGGATAAGGCTTAAAAAAGAGGCGGGTTTAAGCGTTTTTGAAGACGAGGCTCAGCTTAGGGCTTCAATGGCTAAGCTTAATAATATTGCCCTTAACACAGAATTATTGAATGAGAACCTAACAGCTCAACAACGCTACGAATTGAAGAAAGCCTCTATTGAAGCTGAATTAGAGCTCTACCGAGGGAATATCGACAAGGAGAAAGAACTTGAGGCCGAACTTGCGGAAATATCTAAGCAGTATCAAAGGGAGAGGATAGGTAATTTTGAGATGTGGGCTGGTAAGATTAGCGAGATAGCATCAGAGCTTAATAATTTCACTAAGGCGTTAGAAGAACAAGAGCTCCAAGACTATGAGGAAAAGAACCAACAGAAGAAAGACAGCTACCAGGCACAGCTTGATAGCGGAATAATCTCTAAGCAGGAATATGACGCTAAGATTAAGCAATCGGATTTGGAGCTGGACAAGAAAAAAGCGGAGATAGCACGCAAGCAGGCTATTAGGGAGAAAGCTTTAAAGGTGTTTGAAATTGGAATTAATACTGCTACGGCGATTATGAAAATTTGGGCGGAAGTGCCTAAAATGGACTTCGGAATAAGTACCGTAGCCCTGACCGCCGCAGCTGCGGTTTTAGGTGCGGTGCAATTAGCGGCGGTAGCCTCTACCCCAATACCAAAAGCAAGCAGGGGTATGTTGTTGCAGGGCAAGTCTCACGCTCAAGGGGGGATGCTTATTGAAGCGGAGGGCGGAGAGGCTATTATTAATAAGAGATCTACGATGATGTTTACTCCCCTACTCTCTGCTATTAACCAGGCAGGAGGTGGAATAGCGTTAGGTTCTGATGGTGGGTATGCTATGAGGCATTCAGCAGGGGGAGAGTTATCGGCAAAGGATATTGAGATGATTGTTGAGAAAACTATAAGCTCTCAAAAGATATTTGTTACGGTGGAGGATATTCGCAGAGAAGACAAAAAATACGCAAAAATGGAGAGCAGAGGGAATTGGTAGAATAATGAATTTTAGCCTCTGTTTTTACAGGGGCTTTTTTATTGGTAAAAATCTTTACTAACATTATATGTTAACTCTATCTTATTTTTGCGGGTATGATAGAGATAGACATTAAAAGCGACATTGCTAATAAGGATGAAAGCATTTGGATGGAGTGGTTAGGCTTATCTGAGGCTTTTTCGTTGGATTTAGTTAAAAGAATTTTTGACGAAAACAACAATGAGAAAGACTTTAAGTTCAACATTCATTGCCGTGGGGGTTCAGTATCCGAAGGCTTAGCTATCTACGATTATTTACGTACATCCGGTAAAAACCTTTTCACTAATATAGAAGGTTCTTGCCACTCTATGGCAATTATAATGTTGCTTGCTGCCCCAAAAGAAAACAGAACTGCTAATCCTAATTCTCGCTCAATCATTCACCAGGTAAGAGTAGGGCTATGCGACTATGCAACTGCTGACGATTTAAGGGCTATAGCTGACGATGTAGAGAAAGACCAAAAAGCTATCCTCGACATATACGCTGACCGTACAGGTTATGATAGAGAGAAATTAGAAGCTATCATGAAGGAGGAGAAAGAACGCACAACCTCTGAGCTATTAGAATGGGGATTTATCAACAAGATTAATTCATACAACACAAATAGATTAATAACAAAAACCAATCAAAACATGGGAAATTTAAAAAAAGAGTTGAAAGATAAGATTAACTCTTTCCTTGGTGGAGTTGAAAAAATCCTTAACGGCGTTAAGGTTAATTTTGATTTCAAAGGAGAGAATGATACAATTCTTTTCTCAACTGAAAAAGAAGATGACACGTTAGCGGTAGGCGACAACGCCTCTCCTGACGGTACTTTTACTTTGACTGAAGCTACGAGCGAGTATCCAGTAGATACTGTCGTTGTAGTGAAAGACGGTAAAATCGAAAGCATTACAGAACCTGAGGGGGCTGAAAACAATGCTGAATTAGAGGCAAGAAATGCCGAGTTAGAGGCGGAAAACGCTGAGTTAAAAGAAAACTTGACTCAATCCGTAAACCTCATCACAGAGCTTAAGAGCCAAATTGAGAGCTCTTACGTACCAAAAAACCGCTCTAATAGAGTAGTGGTGCCGAGCAAAAAAAATAATAGTAATAACCAAACATCTGAGGAGATGAAGGATGAAGTGCGTCAACGCAGAGAAGCTTTCAGAAACAAAGGTGTTATAGCAAGAAAGGAGAACTAAGCAATGGCATCATTAATAGATTTAGCAAAATTTGCCTTCACTAAGGAGGAATTGAAATCAGTAAAAGAGTTAGTTTATGAAGGGATTATAGAATCCCCTGAATTAGCTCTATTCTGCACTATCCACGAAGGGATAAAATTCAAGAAAGACGTAGGCTTCGTCGGTCCGGGAGGGTTGGTCGGTAAAGCCGGTCAAGGTTGCGACCCAGAGGCTCAGACATGGAATTTGGGCACACGAAAGATTACCTGGGAGCCGGCTCCATGGGAAGTATTTTTGAAGCAGTGCTACAAAGACCTTGAGAGCACTATCGCAATATACTCGTTAAAAACAGGTATTCAAAGAGCGGACTTCACGTCAAGCGATTACATGTCTATCATTGTTGACTTCTTGATTGAGGGTATTAAGGACATGATGCTTCGTTTTGCTTTCTTCGGAGACGTCGACGCAGATACTGTTACTAACGGTGGACAGCTTAAAGACGGAACGGATAAAGGCTTCTTCAACGTTCTTGATGGCTTCTTCAAGCAGATAACTACTGCTTACACAGCTAACGCTGAGCAAAGAGTAGCTATTACGGAGAATGCCGGAGTGAGCTATGTCGCTCAGGCAATGGATAAAACCAAAGTTCAGGGGTATTTGGAAAAATTAACCACTCAGGCTAATCCATTATTAGCTCAAATGGGAGGCAACATAATTATCTGCACACAAACATTCTATAACGCTTATAAAGCGTCCCTTCAAGGAACCGGCTTAGAAAGCATGTATGTTAACTTAGTAAATGGTATGAAGACCCTATCTTACGATGGTATTCCTTTAATTCCAGTTCCTAAGTTCGACCAAATCATAAAGGCTTATTACAATAATGGCACTAAGTGGGTTAACCCTCACAGGGCTATTTACACTAACCCTTCGGTTTTAGCAGTCGGAGTTGACGAAATGGGTAATTTCGCTGAAATTGATGTTTGGTATGACAAAAAAGACAGAAACGTTTACTCATTAGCAGCTGGAATGATGGATGCTAAATTGGCTAATCCTGAGTTAATACAAATAGCTATTTAATCAAAGAAAGGAGAAATAATAATGAATTGTGCAGAATTAACAAAAGGACTTATTGCTGATGCTTGTAAGAGAGCTGTATCAGGGCTAAACGGGAGGATACTACTTATGAACTATGCAGATATTGACAGAACCGCCACTACCGAGCTTGACGGAGTGGTGGAAGCTCTGCAATTGAAGGAGGGCAAATACGCTCAAGCCTTCGAGTTCAAAGACACTACTCTTGTAGCTGAGCATAACCTCGTAAAAGAGGCTTATCTTCCTACTTGGGAGCATATTATCAACGCTAAAATCCTGGCTAAAACTCAAGAGGCTAAAAACGCCCTGGAAGTTTTGTCTAAGGCTAAAGTGGTTGCAATTGTTGAAAACAAGGAGCAAGGAGCTGACGGCTCGGTGAAGTATGAAATGTACGGATATGACGCTGGTATGGAGCTTACGGAAAGCAACAATACTACCGCATTCGCAGATGGAGTAGTTTATAATATTAAGTTGGCTTCTCCAGCTAATGAAAAAGAGAGCTCATTACCAAGAACTATTTTTAAAACTAGTGCAGCTACTACTGACACCATGATAGAAGGGTTGTTGCAAGCAGTTACGCCCTAAAAATTAAGTAAGAAATGGGGAAAAAAGAATTAAACGGGATAAACCCTATAATAGCAGGAACAGACAAGGATAGTAATATTCTGCCAATAGTTCCTGAGGAAGATAGAGAGAAGGACAGTATTTCTATTGACCAGGAAGTAACAGCAGAGCAAAGGCTCGTAGCTTTTCAAGAGAAATTCGCTGATAAGAATTTTGCTAACCCTTCTGCAACTAAAGGGCACTTCACGAAGAACCCTGAGGATAAAGCCGAGTTAGAGTACTTGTATAAGGAGATTCTCAAGAAAGAACTTAAGTCAGGATGTAAGGACTGCGTAGTTGACGCTTATGTTGAGATTATGAAGTTTAAAGGAGAAGTCGTTAGAAGCGAATTCGAGCTCTACGCTGGGGCTTTGATTGAGGACAATGTAGGATTTGATGCAGGAAAGGCAATGAGCAATCATAACCTTACTAATGAATTAGTTCTATTTCATTTGTCGCAAGATCCGAGATTAATCGAGAGGTTCCAAAAGAAACCCGATAACTGGGAAGAACTCGTTGAAAAATACAAAGAAAGGGAAAGAGGGTAAAACCTCTTTCCTTCTATCGGGGGTAGGCTTTAGAGCCCATAAGGAGCGAGACCTTGCCACCCGACTAATTAAAATTAGCCATGAAATATTCGACCTTAAAATACCAAAGTGTAATAGAGATAGCCAATAACAAGAGCTTAGGCATTCAAACTATCGGAGAGAACAACGACTTTTACCAGGTAGTTAGGAATATCGTAGGCTCATCCGTTACAGGCTTATCTTGTGTTGGTGTTTATGCTGACTTCCTAACAGGTATGGGGTTGGATAACAGCATCTATGCTAAGGAGGTTAACAGCAAAGGGCTTACATTAGATGCTTTACATAGGGCTATTGTCAAAGATTACGCCTTATATAATGGTTTCGCCGTACATATAAACTATAACGCTTTAGGGCAAAAGGTAGGGTTTAGCCACGTACCATTCGAGCATATAAGATTTGCTCTTATGGATAACGACGGCAACTTCTCGCAAGTTGCATTACACAGCGACTGGGCAAAAGAGTTCAGCAAGTTAAAGAAATTCAAGAAGGAAGATATAGACTTCATAGACTTATATAATCCTGCCGTCGACATTATAGAGCAACAGGCAGAAAATGCTGGGGGTTGGGATAAATACAAAGGTCAGATATTCTACTTCTCAGGAGATGGTGATAAAACTTACCCTATCCCTCTGTTTGCCCCAGCCCTTACCGACATGAGCTCTGATGAAGGGCTAAGCAATATAACTTACAGGAATATTCGCAATAGGTTCATGAGTGGTGGGGTCGTTGTTGGTGTTAAAGGCAAAAGCCCCGATAACACTAATACCGATGACTCAGAGGGGCGAGAAGAGGACGATACCTCAGCAATTCAAGAACAACTTATAGGCTTCCAGGGCGACGAAGAGGCGTGTAAAATAGCTTATATGGAGGTAGAGAGTAAGGATGACATGCCTGAGTTTTTGAAGTTTGAGTCTACGAACTACGATAAAGACTATGACAAAGCAGAAAAATCTGTTAAAGATAAGATAGGCAGAGCCTTCAAACAACCTCCTATTCTTAGAGCGGAAGATATAGGGGCAGGATTTGGTGCTGAATTAATGCAATCAAGCTATAAATATTATAACTCTATTACTAACCCTTACAGGGTAGATGTAGAGAGAGCAATGACCGAGATATTCACGAATTGGAAGGATGGCGAAGTAACTAATTTCGCTGTGCAGCCGCTAAAATGGGATGAGGCGTAATGATAATAGATAGTAATTACATAAGAGAGATAAGAGATATAAGTATTAACGTTGACGATGTTAAGCGTATAGACCCTTATATCGAAGAGGCAGAGAAAGAATGGGTAATCCCTTCAATCGGGGCTAAATTATACAAAGATTTAATCGATAAAGTAGAGAGCGAAAACAACACTACTCTATTAGAAGGAGGCTATTACAATGCTGACACAGCTTATCTATCAGGACTTAAGAAAGCCGTTGCTTACTTAGCCTATTCCCGTTACGTCCGCAATTCTAACGTATTTTTAACCTCATCAGGGGCGAGAACTAAAGGCTCGTTAGAGTTCTCCGATAGTGTGGATGACAGAGCAGTTGTAAGAGTGGCAAATGAAGCAGAGAAGAGAGGAATTAAGTTATTAGACGAGTGTGTAGCTTATCTTAATTATATAGGAAGCCAAGCTGTAAGAGTAAAGAGTAAGAAGAAGTTTATAATAATAGGAAATTAAAGCTATGAAGTTTTACGATGATATGCCTGATGTAGAGGCTAAAGATGATTTACTAGTAATGGTTGGGGATACAACAAGTCCGAACCAGCCAAAGAAGATAACATTTGCTAAAATAAAAGCTTTTGTAAAACAGAATTGGACTATTAACTTTGGCGACTTAGGGAAAAAGCCCAAAATTAATGGAGTTGAGCTTAAGGAGGCGGACAATACACTTGCGGACTTGAAATTACAGCCTGCTGGGGAATACATTAGTTCTACACAATTAACCACCGCTATGGATAATGCCGTATCAAAGGACACCAAAGAATTACCTATAATAGCAAACGAGTATACTAATGTCGTTTTATACGCGAGAAACGAAGGGCAAGAAGGCGTTACAGAACCTAGTCAAGGCAAGGTATCTTTACCAGAGCTTATTAACGAGATTAAACAAGATTTAAGTTTTGTTTACCCAACATACAAAACTTTGGAAGGAATTCAAGACGGCTCAAATTCCCAATTCAAATATAGAGGTACTTTAATAGAAGAGACAGCAGAGCTGTATATAGGAGGGATGCTTTATCCTGTTAATATAGGCTTTGCGTTTGAAGGAGATACTATTGTGATTACAGGAGCTCCTATCCCAACTGCGGAGGATATAATGAGATTAAAAGCAATATATTTAACATAGGATTATCATGGCTAAGTTAAGGAAAGTAAAGGCAAGAGCAGGGCAGATTAAGACTGTTACTAATGAAGAAGCAGAAACTTTATTTGAAGATAAAGCCATTCCTGAGATTAAAGTTGAAACTATTAATTACCCTCCTATTCCAATTGTAGTAGGAGAAAGGAGTAAATTTATTTCTCATAGGTTGGGGTATTACCCTAATATCGGAATAAGACAAGAGGATGGAGTTATTACACAAGTAGGAATAGATCATATTTCCGACCAAGAATGCGAAATTACTTGGCAAGGAGACTTGACAGGTGTAGTTATAATAGATTATTAATTAAATAAAAAATAAAGTTATGCCAAATTTTGAAATAGCAGAACACGTATCATTAAAAAGTGGTTCTCAAATAATAAATCTTAGAGCTGGAATTGACTCAGGAGCTGCAATAACTGCAGTTATGAAATATGTATCAGCAGATAATGATTATCAATTCTACAATGGTGCCAAATGGGTGTCAATGAGTGGATTTAAGTCGGAAGCTTTAGATGCTGATGCAACAGGATTAGTAAGCACCTTAAACGGACTTAAAGTTGATGGCACTGCCTATCAATTTAGAAGTATAAAAGCAGGTAGTGATAAGATTACTATTGTAAAGAATGCAAGTAATCAAATTGAGATAGATTTAGGTTCAGTCCCAATTAGTGCTATCACGGGATTACAAACAGCTTTAGATGGGAAAGCTGATTCTGTACATACTCACGCTACATCTGATGTTACTGCCTTAACAAGTTACGTTATAGGCACAGTAGGCTCTTATTTAGCTCCTACTGATACTTTAAATGTAGCTTTAGGTAAATTAGAATATAGGATTAAAAATCAATTTGTATCGTCAATAGATTTTAATTCTACAACTCAAAAAATAACATTTAAAAACTTAGCAGGTGTTGAACTTGGAAATGTAGATTTAGTTTTAGAGAGTGTAATACAAGACATTGATTATAATTCTACTACTAAGACTTTGACTTTCACTTTAGTTAATGGCAACACTACTGATATTCCTTTGACCAACTTAATAGATATTTATACGGGAGTTGATGGGTCAGAAATAACTGTATCTATAACTGACAATGCTATTTCAGCAGTATTGAAAGACGGCACTATTGCTCTAACTAAATTAAGTGATATTACTCTTGGAACAATTACTGCAAGTTCAACGCAAGTAGTTACAACTGCGACAAGTTTATTGACCATATTAAAGACATTCGCTAAGAATATCAAATATTTATTTACAAATAAAGCTGATGAATCACGAACAATAGTAGCTCCTTCAGCATCTGATACTCAAAATGCTGCAGGAACAGCTAATCTTTCTGCTGTTTTAAAAATATTAATAGATAACGTTGCTCATTTATTTTCTAATAAAGCTGAGAAGAATCAAACTGTATCAGCACCAACAGCATCTGATATACAACAAGGAGCTGGTTCAGCTACTATCGTTAGTATATTACAAACTTTAATGAATAACATTAAGCATTTGTTTGATAATAAAGCTAATAACCGTCAAACAATGACTGCTCCTGATGATACCGATGGAACACAGATTACAGCTGGATCAAAGACTATTATTAATATTTTAAGAAAGTCAGCTAATAACATCGCTTACTTATTCACTAATAAAGCTAATAATAAACAAACAGTTGGTGCAACTACTGCTGATGAAACTCAAGTAGGTACAGGAGAGTTATCATTACTATCTATTCTTCAAACTTATGCTAAAAATATAAAAGCTTTATTAACTTGGAAAACAAATATAGGTTTACAAAAGATTTATGTATCATCTCCAATAACTGGTGCAAGTGGAACTATTACATTAGCTACTCATGGAGTAACTAATCCAAAAATCGTAACTACTACTCTCGCAGGTGCTAATATGATAATATATACAAAAATTGACCCTACAACAAAATCTATCTCATGGACATCACAAACTACTTTTATTGTGGGAGATGATGCAAGAATAACTATAATAGGATAATATAATAACATTATGGCTGATTTTGAGGTAAAAGAAAATATTAATTTAGGAGGCAATCAAATTAAGAATGCAGGTTTTGAAGTAGTAACTTCATTGCCTACTGCTAATAATAATTTTTTAGGTAGGCAAGTTACTTATCAAGGTAGAAGTTATATTTGGGATGGTAGTGCTTGGGTTACTCCCAATAATGTTTATGAAGCTAACTTAATTTGGGGAGGAAGAAATATTTCAGGTGGATATTCCCCAATTGATGCTGCAATGGTTGATGAATTAGGAGCTAATAGACTTGCTTTTGCTAAGCCAGATGGTATAACAATAGAGTACTCTACGGACGGAGGAGATACTTGGTTAGATTATGGGGCATCGGATTCAACTAAATTAAGTTTGACTTCGGTCTCAACTACTTTAGTTATTGGAAAAAGTACCTATTTAACTGCCTCTCCTCTTGATATGTTAAGAGTTACATTTGATACTTCTATATGCGGTATTTATACTGTATTAAATAAGATAGTTTTATATGTCAGCACTAACGGTTCTACTGGTAGTTATGTAACTATACAGAAAGCCTTGCAATCAACTCCTGACAATTATATTGACCACGTAGCAAACATACCCATTGCAGGTTGGGTTGGTTATAACGTTATTAATATACCAAATTTAACCACTTATGGTAATCGACCAACGTCTCACTACGGGAGATTGAGGTTTATTTTTGGTTGTACAGGATATAATGGAACCTCATCCAGTCATAGTGGATTAAGGATTCTTAGTATTAAAGGATTTGGTGGAGTTGGTTGGACTACTCCATCTAATATGGCTAAGAGAAATTCTCTATTTACTTATGATGGGTTTCAAAATGCTTATTTTCCAGCTTCAGTTCAATCAAACGAAACCATAAACTACGATACAAATAACATAGAACCAACTCAATCAGGAACAGTTACAAAAACTTCTACTTGGTTATGGCAATATTTAACTCAATCAGTTAATTTTTTATGGTTAAAACTTAAAGATTTATTTCCGACTACTCAAGCAACTACTCATAATTATTTACCTAAGATTGATAATGCTAATAAAAAGTTAGTTAAGAGTAACATTAATGATGATGGAAACAGAGTTCAAATTGATAGTCCTTTAAGGGTTAATAGTAACGTTTATTATGATGTAGCTTATTTAAAAGGAAGTAATACAGGTATTATTAAAATTAAAACACCTTGGACAGGAAATAGTGATGAAAATAACCCTATGTCAATTATTGAAATAGATATAAGAGACCACTCTTCCGAAAAGGCGGCAAAACTTACTATTTATTTCTATATTTATACCTCAACCCGGTATTCTTATAGAACTTGGGCAACTTTAATTGGGGATTTACCAAGTAAAGTTATAAAAACTTGCTATGACCCTACTAATAAATGTATATTAATTGGTGAAGCCACAACAGTATGGAATAACACAGTAATTAATATATCTAAAGTAACAAATGGTTTTAATAGAACTCTTGATGATAGCGTAGGATGGGATATAAGTTATATAACGGATACAAGCTCTTATACAGGAATAACTGATATTAAACATATTAATAAAGGACTTGAAGCAGATTTATTGGATGGTTATCATGCAGGTAATACTAATGGAGCAATTCCTATCAATAATGGTACTCTCAACACCAATCTATTTGCAGAAAAATCAAATAAATTAGCTAATTCTGTTACTATAACGGATTTCACAACCTTTAATCCTACTACTTTAGGTTTAGATGTTGGTGAGAGTTGTAATTTTATAGCATCTACTGCTACAGGTAGTCCAATGTTTGAGGGGTCAGCTATTTGCTCGGGAGAGATACAACGTGTGGTCAGTGGTCGTTATATATACATCGCTTATAGTGGTGCTAACACCAATTTTTACCCATTACAATGGGCGATAGGAGGTTATGATGATGGCTTTAAAGGGTGGCAATTAAGAAATGCTCAAGGACTTCTCGACTTGATTAAAACTGTCGATGGAACAAACAGTGGATTAGATGCTGATTTGTTAGATGGTAGTCATGCCTCTGACTTTGCTGACGTTGACCATGACCACGACGCTACTTATTTAGGTTTAACAGCAACAGCAACTGATTCTGACAAATTAGACGGTAAACATGCAGATGCCTTTGCTACTGTTGACTATGTCGACGAGAATTATTTAGGAATTAATGCTACAGCTGCTGATAGTGATAAGTTAGGAGGAAAAGAGGGGTCTGCCTTCGCTCAATTAGAAAACGGTAAAATATTAGCGGGGAATCTTCCTGATTATATTTTTGGACAAGTATTGTATGGTGGTTCTATAGCTATTAATACAACTACTAATAAACTTGTTTGTACTCTTAGTGCTAACTATAAAAGTAAATACAATATTACCGAGAACACTCTTTTATTAGAAGATATACTTCCTTCTACCTGCGAAGGAGTATTTTTTATAGTTACTAATTCTTGGGGTTCTCCACCAAATGATGCTCAAGTAGGAGATTGGATAATTAGTAATGGTATCACTTGGGAAAAAGTAGATAATACTGATGCAGTTTCATCAGTTAACGGACAAACAGGGGCAGTAGTTTTAACACCTGCTAATGTAGGTGCTGCCTCAAGTAATCATACCCATAATTACGAGTCTTTAACAGATATTCCTGAAAATATAAGTATGGGTGAATTTGTTCTTTCCGAAGTTAATCTTAAAAACATTACTGAAACACGTATATACCCATTACTGTACGGATTTAAATACTATTCAGTTCCCAATAAGATTTGTGGGACTGATGAAATGAGGGATGATTTAGAAGGATTTTTATTTGTATACAAGAAAGATGGTATAGTATCTCAACAATTACATGATACT
The DNA here is from genome assembly GCA_002399025.1 of Bacteroidales bacterium UBA4893. GTDB lineage: Bacteria > Bacteroidota > Bacteroidia > Bacteroidales > P3 > UBA10566. The sequence goes on from DHCV01000019.1 coordinate 173,072, forward strand.
ATTAATAACA
>DHCV01000017.1 GCA_002399025.1 Bacteroidales bacterium UBA4893
GGTAATTATTAGAAGTGCCCTAATTAGATTGCAAATATACATTAACTCTCAAATTTATAAAAATCGGAATTAATGGTTAATGGTAAGAGCGAATCTTTGTGCTCTCCCTTATTTTTTGTGCTAACGGCTAATCATCGTCTCTTTCAGCCATTATCTCTTTTCGGTAGATAATTACCTTGTTTTCTTTGTCGTAGATTTCGGTTATTGCTCCATCATCACTCAAATCGTATTTGTCAAGATATTTCTCCATTGCTGGATACACCTTAAATATGCCTATCATGATTGAGAAAAAGCCCTTAAATGGTATTTGGGTTATTAGATAGTCTTGTTGTGGGAGTTGTTTTATCTGGAAGGTTTTTTGCAATTCTTCGAGCTTTGTTTGGTCGGTGGTGGTTATTATACAGCCTATATCGGAGCGTAGTTTGTCTTTTTCAATTAACTCAGGGTCATCGTAGTATATGCCAACATTCTTCATTGCTGTTATTCCATAGTCATTCAATAGGTCTTCGTTGATTGAGGTCATCATTTCGGCACTCTTGCTATATTCCCCAACTACCTGCTTATATACGATGGTCTCACCTCCTGCCCTTTCTACCTTAAAGTTGAGCTTAGTGAATCCTCCAAAATATGCGTAAATACCTAATATGATTGCAGCTACAACTAGGAGTGCAATAAAAATTTTCTTTATTGATTTCATAATTACATTTTTTAAGATTGTTTTGAAGAGCAAATATACGACAAAAATTATTTCTTTTTTGTTTTTCTATTTCAAATTATAATATTTTAATTTCTTAGGCGTTTGAAAATGAGTTATTATTCAAAATTATTTTTTATTATGAAAAGGAAACAATTTTTAGCCTTAACTTTAATTATTGCGGGTGTTTTCACTCTTTTATTTTACAGAAATTCTATTGGAATTAATCTGACTATTTTTGAGTGGATTCTTATTCCTATAATGCTTTTTGTTAACAAACCTAATAAACTAAATTTTTTGAGCAAGTCTATTCTTGTTACTCTAATTCTTAGCTCAATTATGGTTGCTGTTATCAACACTCCCTGGACAATTTTTATTAATTTTGTTTTATTTTTCTCTTTTAGCACTCTTTTGACTTTTAAAGGTTTCCGCTCATATATTCATGCTTTTGGTGAATCGTTAATCCGTGTGTTTACAACTCATTTCTCCTCTCAAAACTATTCTGATAAAAACAAAAATGATATTAAACTAACTAATATTTTCATCAAAATACTTCTTTATGGTATTGTTCCTCTTGCCACTGTCCTATTTTTTCTTCTTATGTATTTTAATGCCAGTTCCAAGTTTGCCAGCACAGTTGAGCCATTATTTAATTACATAGGTAGATTTTTTGAGAATTTGAATATAACCATTGTTCTGATTTTTATTTTGGGTGTTATTGTTGCAAATATTCTTTTAAGAAAATCTAAACCAATTGGTCTTTGGGATATGGATATTTCTTCCAAAGATGATTTAGAGAGGAAAAGGATACGTCATTTTTTAACTTTTAAAACAACTGGTTTGAAGACTCAAAACATAATGGGGATAATAACCCTAATTGCCTTAAATGTTCTTATTCTTATTTTTAATATAATCGACATTCAATCTGTTTGGTTCTTTGAGTGGGAAGGTGATTTCTTAAAAGAATTTGTTCATCAAGGTACTTGGATATTAATTTTCGCCATTCTTTGTTCTTCTTTAATTGCTCTGTTCCTCTTTAAAGATAATTTGAATTTCTATTCCAAGAACAGGCTTATAAAGAGTCTTACCATTGCTTGGATTGCTCAAAACATAGTTATGGCTATTTCTGTTATCATTCGCAATTATTGGTATATGACTTATTTTGGACTTGCCTACAAGAGAATTGCTGTTCTTTTCTTCCTTATTTTAGCTATCATTGGTCTAATTACAATTATCATTAAAATAACTAAAAAGAAAACTGCATTTTATTTACTTAAAACAAATAGTTTTGCTGCCATTATTGTTATTGCTATTTCAAGTTTTGTGGATTGGAATGTTGTTATTGCCAAATATAACTTCAATAACTATGAAAAATCGTTTGTTGAATATCGTTTTATGGCTAACCTTGAAGACTCCGCTCTACCCTACACCATCAAAACCAAAGAAGAGTTAAAAACAATTGATTCCCTTCAAAACAAAGCACTGCCAACCATAACAAGTTACAGTTACTTTTGGGATAGTGAAACATATTTTGAAGAGATAAAATTAAAGAAAAGTGATTTCATAAAGAGATACCAAACCCAAAAACCATTAGAATGGAATCTTTCGGACTATATCACATATAGGAAACTTATTAATAAATAAGTTCCAACATATTAAAAATTAACCTCGTTTTTGTTACTTTATTTCATTTATTATATGTTACTTTGCATACAAATTAAATGACAATAAAATATGAAACATTTATTATTTTCTATTTCCCTTTTCTTCCTTTCTTTTGGAAGTTTTGCTCAAACAACAATTAACACTTTGCCTTATGTGGAAACGTTTGACAATTATGGTGTAAGTACTGAGGATCATGAAGTACGTCCTCCATCTTGGGTAGCAAATTTAATGTATTCTTATGTAACAAATAATATTTTTCCATATATTACAGGCCAGTATTCGTCTTCTGCTCCTGGAAGCTTATTTATTGGTCAAGGCGGAAGAATGCGTTTACCCATAATTGACAATTCAATCAGGATGGATAGTTTAAGAATTAAATTCAAACTTATGTCTACGGTTGCTAACAGTACTTTGAAACTCAATTTGTCTGACGGATCATATTATCCTGAAAATATGATAGAATTTGCATCTATTACTCCTACTGTTTTAAATACTTGGCAAGATTATGAAGTTTGGATTGACACTGCTAATGCTCTTTTTCCATATATAAAGTTATCCTCTGGAACAATTGATAGTATTGAATGTTTGTATATTGATGATATTGAAATATCTTATCAAAACACTTGCGAAAGACCTATTAATTTGAATATTACAAATGTAAGTGCCAATTCTGCTACCATTGGGTTTACTTCACAGGACAATGAAACTCAGTGGGAAATTCAGTATAAATCTTCTTTTGACAGTTCATGGTCAAATGCAACTACTATTTCTAATATTACAACAAATCCTTACACTTTAACGGGTTTGGTTAATTCTACTGCTTATGATTTGAGGATTAGAGCCATTTGTTCACCAACAGAGCAAAGCGACTGGACTACTACTCGCTTTCATACAAGCATTTCTACTTTTCCTTACTTTAATTCTTTTGATAATTATGGTACTGGAACAAGAATTATGCCTTATGGCTGGACTAAAATAGATGATTACACTTCTACTTCAACTGTCTTTACATATAACTATTCTCCTCCTGGTGGATTAATAATTTTGACCAACTCAACCAATAATTATGTTGTTGCTCCTAAAATTGATACTTCCATTCAGCTTAATTCGCTCAGGGTTAAATTTCAATACAGTGTTTTGTCATCAGCAAGTGGATTAATTGTTGGTGTTATGACCGACCCCACAGATACAAGTACCTTTGTTCCTGTTGGAGAAGTAAGTACTAATTTCATTTCGAGCTGGGAAGAAAAAGAAGTTTTGTTTAGTTCATATACTGGAAATGGAAAATATATTGCTTTCAAAACACCCTGCAATTCACAATCAATAATTGACAACCTTGAAATAAGCACAATTCCATCCTGCATAAGACCTGGAAATATTACTTTAAATGTCAGTGCTAATTCGGCCACCATTTCCTTTACTCCCCAAAACAACGAAACACAGTGGAAAATTCAATTCAAACAAACAGCCGACACTTCATGGGCAAATGTTCCTGAATTTGATTTTTCAAATACTCCTTTATTCACAATGATTGGCTTGCTGAGTACAACTGCTTATGATGTTAGGGTTAAAGCCATATGTTCTGCAAATGACAGCAGTGAGTGGGCTTATTCTTCATTTTTAACTGCAATTGATTCTTTGCCTTGGGTTGAATCGTTTGACAGCTATGGAACAGGATCAACTGTTTTTCCTAATTACAAGTGGAAAAAAATTGTAAATTCTTCAAACAGTAATATTTCCATTTCAACTGGTGCGTTTTCTTCACCAGGTGCTTTGAGATTTAACACTTCTTCAACTGCCAGTAGTTATGTTGTTTCACCAAAAGTTGACAGTTCAATACCTTTAAATACTACAAAAGTAAAATTTAAATTAAGAATTCAGTACAATACTCATAAATTGATTGTTGGAGTTATGTCTAACCCGACAGATGCTAATACTTTTGTTCAAATTGAAGAGTTGCATTTGAATGAAGCAAACACATGGAAGGATATAGAAGTTTTGTTTAACTCCTATAATGGAAATGGTCAGTATATTGCTTTTAAATCAGTTAATAATTCAGGTATTTGTAATATTTATGTTGATGACTTTGAAATTTCATCTCTTCCATCATGTGTTAGACCAACTCAATTAAATATTTCAAATATAACTCCTACAAGTATGGATGTGGCTTCTTTAAATGGCGTTAATGTAAATCAATGGGAGATTGAATATAAGCCATATTCTGATACTTCATGGCAAAATGCAGTGAGAGTTTCCAACATAACAACAAATCCATTTACTCTTTCCAATCTACCACCATCAACAGTTCTTTCATTAAGAATGAGAGCTATTTGTTCTGCAACTGATAGTAGTGAGTGGACATATTATGAAAAACCAATATATGGTGAAAACTTAGATTTCTCTTATGGTAATTTTGCTAATTGGAAGGGATATTCAGCTTTAAATACGAGTATGGGTGCTACATTAGGATTTTCTGATTGGGCACAGACCATTGGAGATACTAATGATTTAATTTCAAGAACTAAGTTTTTGAGAGTTAATAGTGATACTAATGCAAATGATGTTACTGTTCCAAATCTTAAAGCAATTCCTTCTGGCTATAACAATTCTGCAAGTATAAACTATGATACTGCATACTACCAATATAATGCTTCAAGAGCAAGTAAGCTTATTTATGATCTTGATGTTGACTTTACGAACTATTTACTTACTCTTAATTATGCTATTGTTTATAGAAAAAACAATTATAATTTCTATGAAGGACCTTATTTTTCAATGGAAGTTCTAAATTTAGTTGATTCAAATGGAGTGTTTGTTGAAAATGGTAGAGTATTCCCTGATTCTTATTATGATACTGTTGGAGTTTTTGAACCAGCAGGTTGGAATAGTTATGAAAATTCATCATTTGAAATATATAATTGGAAACCGTGGACAGAAAAGCAAATTGATTTATCAAGTAAGGTTGGGCAAAAAGTTAGAGTAAAGATAATTGCTTCTAAACCAAAAAATCAATATATTAAAGCTTATAGTTATTTTGCAGGAAAAACAGAAGGATTTGAAAAAGCAACTTGCTATCCTCCACTAACAGTAAATGTTGATGATGTTGGTTCAACCTATGCAAATATTAGCTTTGATAGAACAATGCCTACTGACAGTAATTGGGTAATACAATATAGAGAGATTGGTGATAGTGTTTGGAACTATGTTAGTTTCGATACTAATAATTATTTACTAAATGATTTATCTCCTGAGACAAACTATGAAGCTTTTATTCAAACTCTTTGTACTGATTCCACATACTCCGATTCAAGTTATTTCTTTAATTTCTCAACCACTACCCTAAATATTAACTCCTCAATAAATAATCAAACTGCTTATCTTTGTGGTCAATATTTCTACGATGATGGTGGTCAGGATAATAATCATTCTAATAATACAAACTATACTTTTACCATTTGTCCTACTCGCAAAACAACTGATCCTTTATATGTAAAGAGAACAAAAGTAAATTTTGAAGAGTTTTCTTTGGGTCAAGGTGATGTTTTAAGAGCTTATAGTGGAAGGACTATTAATCCTCTAACTCAATTAAGCGTTGAAAATACTTCAAATTTCACAGGCAACTTTTTAGAAAACAAATCCATTTTTGCTAACCTTTCTGATACAAGTGGCTGTATTACATTCAATTTAATTACCGACACTGCCATTACTTCAACTGGTTTTAAAGCTTATGCAGATTGCATTGATCGTTGTCAAAGAGTTATTGCTGATTTGGATACAGTTTTCACAAAATACGATACCTTAGGAAATATCTCCAATCATTTAATTAAAACCATTACCGATTCTGTTTATTCTGACTTGGATAGCACTTGGACATACAATACTTATAGAACTGTTGATTTTTGTGAAGGTGATTTAATTGCCCTTACTGCTAAACCTCAGTTTCCTGACAATAATTCTTACTATAATCAATCAATCAACAATTGCATTTACTATTGGAGTTTTGGAGATAGGTATTATGATACAATTAACTATAATAATATGGTAGGACATATTTGGAATGAACCTAAGGCTTATAAATTGGAATTAAGCGTTTTGGACACATCTTTCAGCTATTTGAATGGGGTTGGTTGCAAGAGTGAAAACGATATAAATACCATTATCAGGATAAGTCAAAATCCAATAAAGAGTGTTAAGGCTCCTGTTGAAATTTGTTCAGGAACTCCTTTTATGTTAAATGTTGGTTATGATACTAATTCCACAATTGTTATTGATTCAATCAAAAGAGTGGAAAAAATGACTGGAATATTTGACTCTATTGTTTTTATTCCTGATGGTCCAAATTGTCCTTCTCTATTTATGGAAACCTCTATTTTCTTTGATGAATTCTTACCTAATGAAACTTTTGATTCTATTAATGATTTAAGAAGTGTTTGTATTAATATGGAACATTCCTTTGTTGGAGATCTTTCAATTGAACTTTATTGTCCAAATGGGCAAAAAACCATACTAAAACATTTCAATTATACTGGTGGTTCAGATATGGGAATACCAGGTTATGGTAATTCAGGTTGTGAAATGTCTCTAACTAATCTTCCTGGCACTGGTTGGACTTATTGTTATTCAAATCAATACTTAGATAATGCAAGAGGTGTCATTTCAGGAAATATGACTTCTCCAATTGACTCTTCCAACACAATTAATAATTCTAAATATTACCAAACTCCTGTGCAAAATGCTACAAGTGCTGCTACTGGCTTTGAAACTCCTGATTTGAATGGTTTCAGTACACTTCTTGGATGTCCAATGAATGGAGAATGGAAACTGAGAATTTCTGATTATTGGGGAAATGATAATGGATTTTTATTCTGGTGGAAATTGGATTTGGGACAAATAACGACATGGGACTATCAAGCAGGTTTGGATACTGTTTTAGTTGAAGGAGTAAATAATTATAATCTTTCAAATGATACTGTTGTAATTACTCCAATGATTGACACTTCTGGGTTAATTCGATATGATGTTAGTATTATTGATGATCTTGGTTGCATTTGGGATACTGCTACCTATTTGAATGTTGCTCAAAGTCCAATTCTTAATCTTGGAAACGATACTTCAATCTGTGCACCTTTTAGCCTTTTATTAGATTGTGGAAATCCTGATGCATTTAGCTATTTATGGCTTCCTAATGGAGATACAACTCAAACCATAATAGCTCAATCATTACCTGACACCAATTCATTAATATCCTACATTGCACAAGTTACTAATTACAATGGTTCAATTTATTGCACTTCTTCTGATACAATAAACCTTTTTGTTAGTTCAACTCCATTAAGTCCTACAAACTTAAATATTGAAGAGCAGCACAATTTATTTAAAATTAATTGGCAATCAAATGCTCAAAGTTTTGAATTATATAGAAATGATACTTTAATTGCTATTACACAAGAACAGGAATATATTGATTCAAATCTTGTTCATGGTGAAAATTATTGTTATGAAGTAAAAGCTTTTAATGGAATTTGTGAAAGTGATATTTCTAATGAAGTATGTGAGATTTTCCTTGATATTAATTCAGTTGAAACCAATAATTTTAATGCTTACCTATACCCTAACCCAACTGAAAACAAAACCACTCTAAGAATTGATGGACTAAAAGAAAATGCATTAGTAAGAATTTATGATATTACTGGAAGATTGATTAAGACCTTAGAACTAAATGCTAATGATAAAGAATTGGAAATAGATGTTCAAAACTTAGTAAAAGGTGTTTACAACATTAGAATAACCAATTCTACAATAAATATTACTAAGAAGTTAATTGTTAATAGATAAAAATTGAAAAGTTGATATGAAAAAAACATTTATAGTATTATTTGTACTTATTTTAGGAATAAATTTCAGCACAAAAGCACATGATTTTTTTGCAGTTAATAGTGATGGAGATACTATTTATTATGTCTATACTAATACGAATACAGTTGGAGTAAGTTTTCAAGGAAATTATGCAAATTCATTTTCTAATGAGTACCATGGAGATATTAGAATTCCTGATTCTGTATTATATAATGGGATATATTATAAAGTAACATCAATTGGTCTTGCTGCTTTTTCGGATAATACATTAGTTACTTCAATTATTCTGCCTTCAACTCTAACTGGCATTGGTCAAACTGCATATAGTGGTTGCTCAGGACTTTCCAAAATCACAATACCACAAAATGTTGGAAACATTAGTTCTGGTGCTTTTCAAAATTGTACTTCATTAGATACTGTATATTTTAATGCTACAAATTGCATTTCTATGGGTAGTTCTTCAAATGGTGTTTTTAATGGATGTAATAATTTAAACGCAATTATTATTGGTAATAATGTTACAAGAATTCCTAATTATGCATTTTATAATTGCTCTACCCTAACCTCTATAAATATTCCTTCATCAGTTACTACAATTGGGATAAATGCATTTAATAATTGCACCAACCTAATAACTATAAATCTTCCTTCAACTATAACATCTATCAATATTGCAGCTTTTATGAATTGTACTTCATTAAAAAATATTAATCTACCATCGTCCCTTATTTCCCTTCTAAATAATGTATTTAATGGATGTAAGAGTTTAGACTCAGTTATCATTCCTCAATCAGTTATAAATATTGGAAGTTATATTTTTGCTAATTGCGATAGCTTAACCTATGTTAGTTTTCCAAACTCCATAAACACTCTATCTGACTATGCTTTTCAAAACTGTATTTCGCTAACCTCTTTAAATGCTCCATCTATTACTTCACTTGGAACAGGAGTTTTTCAAGGTTGCAGAAGTTTAACAACTTACACCTTACCTAATAATCTTACAAATATTCCAGAGAACATATTTCTTGATTGTTCAAATTTAACATCAATAATTATACCTCAAAGTGTTACAAGGATTAAAAGCAAAGCATTTAAAAATTGTTCTGCATTGAATCATATTGATATTCCTAACTCTGTTTCTATTATTGACAGTTACGCTTTTGATAGTTGCAGTTCATTGTCAATTATAAATATCCCAAGTATTATAAGTTATATTAGTAATAATACTTTTAGAAGCTGTACTAATTTGGATACAATTATAATGAATCGAATAAATCCACCAACAATTGCTTCTAATGCATTTCTAAATATTCCTGATAATGTAACTATAATTCTTCCGTGCAGTTCAAAACTAAAATACCTAAATGCAACAAATTGGAGTAGTTTCACAAACTTTAAAGAATTAAGCACTTGTCAATATACTATCAATGTTCAATCTAATGATTCTACATTAGGAGTGGTTACTGGAGCGGGAATATATCCTTTTGACACAATAACAATAACCGCTACTCCGCTTCAAAATTATTCTTTTATTAGTTGGAATGATGGAGATACAAATTCAATAAGAACAGTTATTGTTACAAAAGATAGCACATTTACTGCAATATTTAAGCAAGTTGTTTATTCAAATATTAATGACACCATTTGTCAAGGTCAAACCTATCCTTTTTATGGAAATAACTTAACAGTAGATGGATTCTATTCTCACACAATTCCAGCATCTCAAACAAAAGATAGCATAATCAACCTTCAATTAAAAGTAAATCCAAGTTATTCAATTGAGATTTACGACACCATTTGTGAAGGTCAAACCTATACTGAATATGGATTTAATACCAATATTTCTGGTCTCAATACTCTAAACTTTCAAACGACAAAAGGTTGCGACAGCATAATTAACCTATATCTTTATATTAATCAAAGTCCAACAACAAACATTCAAGCCTCAATTTGTCAAGGACATACTTATTCGTTAAATGGTTTTAATGCTGACACAGCAGGATTACATACATTAAATCTTCAAACATATAAAGGATGTGACAGTACTGTTAATCTTACTCTATTTATGCATCCGTCATATAGTGCTGATATTTATGGTGAAGTTTGTGAAGGTAAGTTCTATTATCAAAATGGTTTCTTTGAACATATGCCAGGCATTCACACTCGTTATCTTCAAACAACAAAGGGTTGTGACAGTTTAATAAATCTTCATTTAACAGTTATACAAACTCCTGCTCCAACCAATCTTACGCTAAATAATATTACAAACTATATTGAGCTAAACTGGGAAGGAGAACAAGAAAACTATGTAATTTATAGAGATAATGATTCTTTAACTGTGACTACTTTAAGAATATATCAAGATACTAATGTTGTTGAAGGTGTAAATTATTGCTATAAGATTAAAGCTTTAAATGGTGAGTGTGAAAGTGTTTTCTCTAATGAAGAATGTAAAACTTTCCTTGATATTAATTCAGTTGAAACAAATGATTTTAATGCTTACCTCTACCCTAACCCAACCAGCAATAAAACTATTCTAAGAGTTGAAGGATTAAATGAAAATGCTAATGTAAGAATTTATGACATTACTGGAAGATTGATTAAAACATTAGAACTAAATGCAAATGATAAAGAATTAGAAATTGATGTAGAAAACTTTGCAAAAGGTGTTTATAGTATTAGAATAATTAATTCCTCAATAAATATTTCTACGAAGTTTATCAAAGAGTAAATCTATGAATAATAAAATTGTAGATAATTGAGTTAGTAAGGTAAATATATTATAAATTTACGCAGTATGAAAAGAATAATTTTAATAATAGTGGTTCTTATTGGTTTGGGTGCTTATAATCTTAATGCACAAGAGCCAATTAGGGTTATTGATTCTACTCAAAACAACCCTCAGGGGGTAGTAAACCCAGAAGTAATTAAGTCTCAAAAGGAAGTTGAGAAGGTTCAAAAAGATATTGAAAAGGCAAGGTTGAATGCTGAGAAAGCACAGCAAAAAGCTCAAAAGGAAATTGAAAAAGCTCAAAAAGAAGCTAAAAAAGCTGAAAAGCAAAGAATCAAAGCCGAAAAGCAAAGAATCAAAGCCGAAAAGAAAAAAATTAAAGCCGAGAAAGCTGCTGAAAAAGAAATAAAAAAACAAGAAAAAATAGCTAAGAAAGAGGCTAAGAAAGCTGAAAAAGCGGAGAAAGAAAGAGTTAAAGCTCAAAAAGCAGCTCAAAAAGAGGAAAAGAAACAAGCTAAGATAGCTGAAAAACAAGCTAAAATAGCTGAAAAGCAAGCTAAGGAACAAGCTAAGGAAGAAATTAAGCAAGCTAAGATGCAAGCTGAGGCAGCTAAGCAGGCAGCTAAGGATGCTAAAAAACAAGCAAAAGAAGCTAAGAAACAAGCTAAGGAAATGGAAAAAAGATTAAAATAAATCTTTTATATGAATGTTTCTTGACCCTTTGAGGTTATTGAAAATTAGACGACATAAAAAAAGTGTGGGAAAATCTTCTCACACTTTTTTTTTGCTTTCTAAGTCCTTATTCTATAAAATTAATTCTTCGTTTTAATTTACTAACT
>DHCV01000007.1 GCA_002399025.1 Bacteroidales bacterium UBA4893
CCCCAAAAAATTAATGTGAGCCATAAAAACTCAGAAAACGAAGTATTAAACTTGCTAAACCTTATATTAAACTTTTTAATCCTTATTTCAATCTAAGATCATGCCATGATCTCACCCATATCATGGCATGATCTCAGTCACATCATGGCATGATCTTGCCCATATCATGCCATGATCTATAGATCTAAACTTCGTTTAAATAGATTGGAACTTGATTTTGCTACTTCTAAATCAAGACTTTTGACTTCTAAAGTTTGATTAATTCCTTTTTAACTAATTAGCTTAACCTTATTCGTTAAGCATGAAGAACAAAGTCTTGTCTAATTTTGAGCAAAGTGAATAGTTGTGTGTAGCCAAATATTGTGCCACTGTGCTATTTAGTGAATCGGATATACTTTTCGCTGTTGACAATGATTCAATGAGTATTACCGTTGGTTTATATTTTTCCCAATCATTTGATTCTAATACTTCTAAATCCAATCCTTCAACATCAATCGACATAAAGTCAATCTTTTTAATATCCTTAGGCATATGCTTATCTAAAACAACTGAAAGTGGATTGGATTCCAAATTATATATTTTTTTAACCTCGCCCCTCTCCTTTGCCAATTCCTCACTAAATGTATTTAATGCCGGTTCGTTAAAACTATAAAAAGGCATTGTTTTTTAAACCTTTGCAATTGGTATTTCAAGGTTTATATCCTCTGACCTATATTTTTTGAATAAATCCATGCTGTTTGGCATTGCATCAATATTTATTCCCCTCCATCCTTTCAAATACAGCTTATAGGTATTAGAAAAACGAATTGGGTGATGAGCTCCAATATCAACAAAGAAACCTTTTTCATTTAGCTCAAACAATTTACTCAATAACATATCTTCTCCTTCCTGAGAAAATGAAATTGAACCAAAACCCATGAAATTAGTTTTCCTTAAAGTTTTGTCAACAAATGCTTTGGGTACTAAACTTAAGATTTCATTTTTTAAATTTCTGATAATTCCTGCCATAAGTCTTTTATTTATAATTTTAATTATTGATACAAATCACACCTTCTTTCAATATTATTAAGTTATCATCCATTAGCTTTCGGATTAGGGAAACAACAACTTCCTTTGAACCAAATTCAATGTTATTTGCGAAGTAAGCTATTGGTTTTGGGCTTTGTTTCAGCTCCCTAAGGATTGCCTCTTGGGTTTCTATCATGTGTTTTTGGTTATTCTTTGAAAGACAAACATCGCATTTCCTACAAATATCTGCCTCAAAACCAAAATAGTTCAGTATTTGTTTCTCTCTACAAGTATTTGAAGTGATATATGATATAAATTGCTCTGCTTTCTCAATGTTGTTTTTCTTAATCTGATAATAATAATCTTGAGAAAGCTCAAAATTATCATTAGAAAGTCGGTTGCTTGTAAAGATTATTTGCGGTTGGGAGGATTTTGGCTCGTAGTGAAGGATATTATATTTTTCCAATTTCTTGAGCGACTTAATTACATTCTCCTCTGTCTCAAAGCACATCTTAGCAATCTTTTTCTCATCAATAATCGTAAACTCCGTCATTAGACCTGAATAAGTTCTCCTTAGAGCTTCGAGAATTTGAAAGTATTGAGGGTAATCCTTCATAAACTCATACAAAGCATCTCTTTCCATAATAATAAGTACTTTTGAAAACAAATGCCTATCTTCAACAATTTCAATTAAGCCAGAGTTTTGAAGTATTCTAACTGAACTAAAAACCAAATAAGTATCAAAATTATATGTATTTGAAAATGCAATTATATTAAAATCAAACCTTGAGTCCTGCCCTGTTGAGGTTGCAATCTTATAGTAGTTACAAAGTGCATTATAGATATTAAGTATGTATTTTTTTTCTGGAAAGTTGGATGCTATAGTTTTTCTTAGTGAATCAATATCTTTGGAATTGTATAGAAGAGTTCCATAGGCTTTCTTTCCATTCCTACCTGCCCTCCCAACCTCTTGAACATAAGCTTCAATGCTTTCGGGTAAATCATAGTGAATTACATATCTCACATTCTGTTTATCAATCCCCATTCCGAAGGCAGTTGTTGCAACCATAACCTCAATATTTTCATCTATCCAGTTTTGCTGACGATAATTCCTAACTGCGGTTGTAAGTCCTGCATGATAGGCTTCAGCCTTTATCCCAACTGATTTTAATATGCTTGAGAGCTCAATGGTTTTTCTTCGAGAGCGAACATAGATTAATCCAATGCCTCCAATGGTTTCAACAATAGTTTTAATCCTTGTGATTTTATCTTCCTCTTCAAAAACCATATAGTTAAGGTTTTCTCTTTCAAAACTTGATGTTATTGGATTTCTTTCCTTAAAGTTAAGCTTATCTTGAATATCTTCAACAACCTGCTTTGTTGCAGTTGCGGTTAATGCTATGACTGGTGTTTGAGGGTGGTACTTTCTTAGTTCTGCAATATTAAGAAAGGAAGGTCTAAAGTCGTAACCCCATTTAGAAATACAGTGTGCCTCATCGACAGCGATAAGGTTTACATTCATCTTCTCAAAATAGGAAATAAAAAGTCTTGATGAGATTCTTTCTGGAGAAATATATAAGATTTTTACCTTACCATATAGGCAGTTATTCAATACTATTTCAATATTTTGACTACTAAGACCCGAATAGATTATTCTTGCTTTTATTCCTTTTGCCTTTAACGATTTTTCTTGGTCAATCATTAATGCCACCAAAGGAGAAATGACTATTGTTATTCCTGGTTTGCAAAGTGCTGGTATTTGATAGCAAATTGATTTTCCAGCTCCGGTTGGGAGTAGTGCTAATGTATCTTTTTTAGATAAAACAGAGGATATAATAGCTTCTTGATTAAATCTAAAACTATCATATCCCCAATATTTTTTAAGGATTTCTTTTGGGTCCTTTTCTTTCACCATTAATATTGAAATGGTGAATTAAAATCTTTGAACAAGGGTGCAATCTTATCTTTTTCAGATAGGATTGGGTTATTAATGTTCCAATTTATTCCAATGGTTTGGTCAGACCAAAGTATTGAGCCTTCGGATTCCTTATTGTAGTAATTCGTGCATTTGTAAGAGAAAATTGTATCATCCTCCAAAGTAAGAAAACCATGAGCAAACCCTTCTGGAATATAGAACATTCTTTTTGATAACGCATCTAACTCTAGAGCATGAAATTTTCCATAAGTTGGAGAGCCTTTTCGAATATCTACAGCAACATCCAAAACCTTTCCTTGAATTACCCTAACCAATTTTCCTTGAGCATAGGGAGGTTTTTGAAAGTGAAGCCCTCTGAGCACATTCTTCATAGACTTTGATTCATTATCTTGAACAAAAATCATTTTCATATCATTCTCAAAGTAACGTTCTTGATTGTAAGACTCAAAGAAATAGCCTCTTTGGTCTTTAAAAACGTCAGGTTCAACAATCAAAAGGTCTGGAATAGATGTTTTAATTATTTTCATAACCTATTCTATCCGTGAATTGCCTTACCATAAGCTGCTTCAATTGCTTCCATAACAGCTTCTGACATTGTTGGGTGTGGATGAATTGCATCAATTATATGATGAGCATTTATTTTGTTTTCTCTTGCCAAAACAACCTCTGCAATCATTTCAGTAACATTATCTCCTATCATGTGGCAACCAAGCAACTGGTCAGTGTTAGCATCAATAACAACTTTAACAAATCCATCTCTATTTCCACTTGCTGAAGCCTTTCCAGAAGCCATATACATAAACTTACCAACCTTAATTTCTTTTCCTAAGTCTTTAGCTTTATCTTCAGTTAGTCCAACTGATGCAATTTCAGGATAAGTGTATGTACAACCAGGAACATTATCATAACTTAATGGTTTTGGACTTAAGCCATGTATTGCATCAACACAAATTAAAGCTTCTTTTGAAGAAACGTGAGCCAAAGCAGGACCATGAACAATATCTCCAATTGCATAAACTCCTTCAATATTTGTTCTGTAAAAATCATCAACTTCTATCTTTGGACCATTAGTCTTTACTCCCAATTCTTCTAAACCTAAATTTTCAATATTTGTTTGAACACCAACAGCAGAAAGAACAACATCCACTTCAATAATTTCTTCTCCTTTTTTACCTTTTATTGTAACCTTACATTTGTCAGAAGAAGTGTCAACACTTTCAACTGAAGTTGAAGTATAAACTTTCATTCCACTTTTCTTAAAGCTACGTTGAAGAGTTGAAGCAACTTCAGAATCTTCATTTGGAACTAATGTTGGCATAAATTCAACCAAGGTAACTTGAGTTCCTATTGATTGGTAGAAATAAGCAAATTCACTTCCTATTGCACCTGAACCAACAACAAGCATTGATTGAGGTTGTTCTCTTAATGTCATTGCTTCTCTATATCCAATAATCTTTTTACCATCTTGAGGAAGATTTGGAAGAACTCTTGAGCGAGCACCTGTTGCTAAAATAATATGATTAGCTTCAAATACTTCTTTATTGCCATTTAATTCAACTTCAACTTGTTTATCTTTAAGTAATTTACCTCTTCCTTCAATTACTTGAACATTATTTTTCTTCATTAAGTATTGAACGCCTTTGCTCATATTTTCTGCAACACCCCTGCTGCGTGTTACAATTGCATCCATATTTGGTTTTGCTAAGCCTTCCAATTCAATACCATAATCAGAAGTATGCTTTAAATAATTATATACTTGTGCAGATTTCAATAATGCTTTTGTTGGGATACATCCCCAATTTAAACAAATACCACCAAGATTTTCTTTTTCAACAATTGCTACAGAGTAGCCTAATTGTGCTGCACGAATTGCAGCTACATATCCTCCAGGACCTGCTCCTAATACTAATATATCAAATTTCATATTTTCAATTATTTTTTAATCGTGTACTTTTTCTATTGCTTCACTTACATTTATTGCAAAATCAGCTAATTTTTCAAGTTGAGCATACAAACTACTATAATAAATACCTGTTTGATAAGGATAAATATTATTTTTTATTGCTTCTGTATGTTCATCTCTTAATTGGTTTCTATAAGCATTTATATTATTTTCTAATTCATTTGCCTTTTCTGCTGTTATTTCTGAATAGTTTGAATGAAGATTTTCGTCCATAAGAACCAAAGCTTCACGAACATATCCAATCATAACATTAAGTTTATCCCTTAATTCTTGCTCAAACCAACTACCTGACTTCTTCTTATTATCAATAGTAATTGCAATTTGATTACAACTATCACCAATACTTTCAAGATTATCAACTATTCTCAACATTGAGCTAATATATAATGATGCTCTATGGCTTAAATCATGTTCTGAAGCTTTTGTAAGATAGTTAGCAATTTCAACCTCCATCCTATCTGTAATCTCTTCGTATTTAATTATTCGTTCAAAAATTTCTTTATATTTCTTATCCTCTTTAGTCTTAATCAAATAAGGTATCATATCATACATTTTCAATATACGTCTTGAGAATGTTTCTATTTCTTTTTTTGCAGGTTCAATTGTTAGCTCTCCAGCCGACATGTATCCTGAAGGGATAAACTTTAAACGGAATTCTTCATCATCATCCTTCTTAATTGGAACCATTCTTTCAACAACCTTAATAATTTGAGGAACAAACCATATTAAAATAAATGTATTTGAAATATTAAAGAAACTATGGAAAATAGATAATGCAACAGGAATTGCAAAAGAATCCTTTAAAGGAGACCCTCCATTTAATGATATAGAAAGTTTATCAATAATAGAAAGGACAGGATTGAAAAGAATTAATATCCAAATTACTCCAATAAGATTAAAAATCAAATGTGCTCTTGCAGCTTGCTTTGCTGTTTTATTTGCAACAGTTGCAGCAATATTTGCAGTTATTGTTGTTCCAATGTTTTCACCCAAAACTAAAGCAGCACCCATTTCAAAAGGAATAAGGCCTTTAGCACACATAACAAGTGTTACAGCCATCATTGCAGACGAAGATTGAATAATAAAAGTAAAAATTGTTCCAATTAAAACAAATAAAAGAATTGAAAAGTAACCATATTCTTTCATATTTGCAATAAATTCAAGTACCCCAACATATTTTGGATCAGTAAAATCAGGTACATTACTTGTAAGCATTTGCAAGCCTAAAAACAAAAGAGCAAAACCAATAAAAAATTCTCCAATGTTTTCTTTTGATTTAATAAATAAGAATGGAGTTGCAATTGCAATTATTGGGAGAACAAATTCAGAAATATCAAATTTAAAACCAAGCAACGATACAATCCATGCTGTAACAGTTGTTCCAATATTTGCACCCATTATTACAGTTACGGCTCCTGCAAGTGTTAGTGCTCCTGCATTAACAAAACTTACAACCATTACAGTTGTTGCAGAAGATGATTGAATTATGGAAGTTATCCCTAAACCTGTTAAAACTCCTCTAAAACGGTTAGAAGTCATTTTTGAAAGGAAGTTTCTTAAACTATCACCAGTTAGCTTTTGTAAGGAATCGCTCATTATTTTCATTCCGTAGAGAAAAAGTCCTAAGCCTCCTAAAAGAGTTAAAATTTGAAATAGTGCATTCATTCTTTCCTATTTTTTTATAATAAAAACTTTGCAAAATTACTTATTTATATTGTAAGTGCAATGCTTAAAAAGAAAAAGATTATACAACTAAGTATAATCTTTTAACTAACCACTTATTTATTTTAATTTGCTATTCTTTTTTCTAAATCATCTACCCAAGTCTTATATTTTTTATCAGTATTGTATAGATTTGAAACTGCTTTACATGCATGAAGAACAGTTGAATGATCCTTGTTACCACATCTTGACCCAATAATAGCCAATGAGTTTTTTGTCAACTTTTTTGAAAAATACATTGCTAACTGTCTTGCCTGAACAATCTCTCTTTTTCTTGATGCAGACTGAATTTTATCTACAGGTAAGTTAAAGTAATCAAACACTACTTTTTGAATATATTCTATTGAAACCTCTCTAACATTACTTCTAATAAATTTATCAATCATCTCACGTGCGAGCTCAATTGTGATTGTTTTCTTATTAAAAGATGATTGAGCTAAAAGAGAAATCAAGGCTCCTTCCAATTCCCTAACACTTGAATTAATGTTGTATGCCAAATATTCAATAATATCATAAGGCATTTCAATTCCATCCTTATAGAGTTTGCTTTGGAGGATTTGAATTCTTGTTTTGACATCAGGCAGCTGAAGGTCAACACTAAGACCCCATTTTAAGCGAGAAACAACTCTTTGCTCGAAATCTGATAATTCTGCAGGAGTTTTGTCTGATGTTATAATTAGTTGCTTGCCTGAAGAATGCAGTGAATTAAATACATGGAAAAATACATCCTGTGTTCCAGTCTTCTTAGCGAAAAACTGAATATCATCAATTATCAAAAGGTCTATCATTTGGTAGAACTGCAAGAAATCATTTCTTGTATTATTCTTACAAGCATCAGTATATTGATGAACAAATTGCTCTGCAGATACATAAAGCACAGTTTTGTCTGGATAATTCTTCTTTGCTTCCAGCCCGATTGCATGGGCTAAATGTGTCTTTCCTAAGCCTACACCAGAATATATAAAGAATGGATTAAATGAGGTTTTACCTGGATTTTTTGCTACTGCATAACCAGCACTTCTTGCTAATCGATTACACTCTCCTTCAACAAAGTTTTCGAAAGAAAGTGATTCATTAAGTTGGGAATTAATTTTAATTTTTTTAATCCCTGGTAGAATAAAGGGATTTGGGAAGTCTTTTGATGCAGTGTAGTTAATATTTATAGGAACGCTAACAGGAGCATTGTATTTAGCATATTTATCTTCTGAGGGTTGAATTGATGAGTATGGAGTTTGAGAATCTAACACAATACTATATTGAAGCATTGCATTCTTCCCAATCTCCCTTTTGATGGTTTTCTTAAGTAAGTGTACATAATGCTCTTCTAAAAAATCATAGAAGTATTGGCTTGGAACCTGAATTGTAAGTACATTATTTTCAAGTTTAAGAGGATGTATAGGCTCAAACCAAGTTTTGTAAAGAAATTCGTTTCCAAGATTATCTTTGATAACTTGTAAACAATTATTCCATACTTCTTCGTGTCCTTTCTGCATATCAAAAATTAGTTTAAATATAATGAATACCTAATGGATAAATATAAATTAGGTTTGGTTTTTCAAAATTATACATTAAAGTTCATAAAAAAATATTTTTATTTTCTTGTTTTTTTCAGATTAATTGTATAAAGCTTTCCTCTTTATTCCGTCCTAAAAAAGGATAATAATCAAAAAACGTGCATCATTAAGCACTTAGGTAGAATTAAGATTTATTTACCATTTTGGGGCGGAAAATAAGAATATTTTTTGAAACAAAAAAATTAAATCTTGTTTTTATCAATTTTTTTTCAACAACTTTTAAACAAGTAAGAGAATAATTATCAGCTATTAAATCAAAAAACAACTTACCAAACATAAATAATTATATTTTTCATCAAATTATCCCTATTAAATTTAACAAGATTCCATCAATAAAATTTAATTGTTCAGTGATTTTCTTTGAATCTCTTTTACGTATTACAAACTCAAGATAGCAATCATTTTCAAACCTATGATTCCTTTGCTGAACATCATATTCCTTCAATATCTTCATTACATCATTCATTAGCGAGTAGTTAAAACTCACTCCATACACCTCATCTATAGTTCTTTCAATAATCTTTGCATTATCCAATACATCAATTGAAGCTTGTTTATATGCTTGAATCAATCCACTTACTCCAAGTTTTGTTCCTCCAAAATATCTAACCACAACAACCAAAATATTGGTTAAATCTTTTGAGAGCAATTGCCCATATATTGGTTTTCCTGCAGTTGAAGATGGTTCTCCATCATCATTCATCCTAAAAACAGATTTATCGTGTCCTAATATATAAGCATAGCAATGATGATGAGCATCAAAATATTCCTTCTTAATATCCTTAACAATTTCCTTTATTTCCTCTTGAGTTGTTATAGGGAAAGCTAAAGAAATAAATTTACTTCCTTTCTCTTTATAGACTCCTTCTGCCCTATCCTCAATTGTTAAATAAGTATCATCAAACATATATTCTATAAGTTATAATATTGCTCAATATAGTCTGAACCAAAATACATTTTATTTGAAATCTTACTCTTAATAAGTTCCTTTGGAGAAATTAAACCTTTATAAAAACGCTTATTCCCAACCAAAACATTAGCCTCATCCCATAAGTTTTCTTTAATGAAACCCTCTAATGTAAATTTACCTCCTTCAACAATAAGTGATGAAGTTTTTATATCACTATATATATAATGTATGATTTGTTCCAAAACTCCTACTTCAAAATTGAGTTTAACATAAGTAGTATTTCCCTCTATTAAATCTTTCTTTGCGTTAAAAACAACCGACTTTTGAGTTCCATCAAACAAAAACCTATCCTTTGGAATCATTAAATCCTTGTCAATTGTCATGCGAATTGGGTTAGGACCTGTATAGTAGCGTATGTTAAGTTTTGGATTATCGTTAATTATTGTCTCTTTGCCAACCAAAATACAGTCTTCAATTGCCCTTTGTTTATGAACCCAAAGCTTTAGTGCATCGTTGGTTATCCAATATTTTTCAACATTATTATTCTTTCGTTCAACGTCCATGTAACCATCTAAGGTCTGAGCCCATTTTAAAATAATATAGGGACGATTTCTTTCATGGCGAGAAAAAAACCGCTTATTTAATTCTCTACCTGATTTTTCTAATACTCCCGTTACTACCTCAATTCCACCATCCTTCAAAATCTTTACACCACCACCAGCAACCTTTGGATTAGGGTCAGAATTGCAAATCACAACTTTCTTAATCCCACATTCAACAATAAAATCAGCACAAGGAGGTGTCTTACCCCAATGACAACAAGGCTCTAAATTTACATATAATGTCGAATCCTTAAGCAGAGATTTATCCGAAACAGAATTAATTGCATTAGGTTCAGCATGCGATTGCCCATAAACCTTATGATATCCTTCTCCAATAATTCTATCACCATAAACCACCACTGCCCCAACCATAGGATTCGGACTTACATACCCACCACCTAAGGCTGCCAACTGCAAACACCTCTGCATTAATAACTCATCATTCATACCTATCTTAAAATAAAAAGCAAATATACTAATAAATCCAATAATATTAAAATTCTATGATTGGGATAAATGTAGTAATTTTGCAGAAAAATTGGGAAATGAGGATAAAATCAAATAGGATTGAAGATATTGTGAAATTTGCTCTTAGCGAACTTGAAGGAATTTACTCTGAAAATGAAATAAAACAATTGACATATAGTTTAATCACTCATTTTTGTAATATTCCAAAGACCTCAATCTTGGCAAACAGCAAGCAAACTGTGTTGGAATCGGAACTATTGAAGCTTAATTTTGCAATTAAAGACCTTAAAAAAGAAAAACCTCTTCAATATATTATTGGATATACTGATTTCTATAATATCAAACTAAACTTAAATCATAAAGTTTTAATTCCTCGTCCTGAAACGGAAGAATTGGTTGATATGATTATTAAGGAGAATAAAGGAAGAAAAGACTTAAAAATTGCCGATTTTGGATGTGGAAGTGGAGCAATTGCATTAGCGCTTAAAAAGAATATCCCTGAAAGTGAGATTTGTGCTTTTGACATTGACGATAACGCAATCAATCAAACAAAAGAAAATGCACAATCTCTAAATTTGGATATAAATATTGAAAAGAAAGACCTTCTAAAAGATAATTTCAATGATTATAATTTTGATATAATAGTATCTAACCCTCCCTATGTAATGGAAAAAGAAAAGAGCCTAATGAGAGATAATGTTTTGAACCATGAACCACATCAAGCTCTTTTTGTAAAAGATGAAAACCCCCTAATATTTTATCAAGCAATTGAAAGAATTGCACAAAAGAATCTAAAACCTAAGGGAAAAATCTATATGGAGATAAATGAAAGCTTATCAGAAAGCACAAAAAATGTTTTTAAAGATTACGACACTAAGATAATTAAAGACCTTTTTGGCAAATATAGATTTATTAGAGCTGAAAAATTAGCCTAACATAAGTTGACGGAGAAATATCCTTATAAATAAATTCTTAAACCTTATTTAAAGAAATTCTTTCTTGATTTCAATTTATTAAAATCAAGTATAAATTCAGTAAGGTGCCACCTTACTTATAGTATCGTGCCACCTTACATGAGTATCCTGCCACCTTACTTGTAGTATCGTGCCACCTTACGAAATTTAAACTTCGTTTTATTCAATTATAATAAGGGGAAAGATAGTTTTTATCTTAATTTACTATCAATTTCTTTGTTTGAGAGTATTTTCCGTCCTTAAAATTAATCATATAAACACCCTTACTCAAGTTTGAAACATCAATCTTTGTTTCCACTCTCCCATTTATAGGCTTCTCAACTAAACGCAAAATCAGTTTTGAATGAATATCATAAACACTTATCTGAATTTGAGACTCAACACCATTAAGAATAATATATGAATCTTCATTTGAAGGATTAGGATAAACAACAAAATCATATCCATCATAAACAAAGTTATCAGGTAAAGAAAGAGTAATATTTTTTAATGAATAGTGATACGTATTTGTATCTATTGTCCAAGTAGTTTGACTTGATGGATTTGAATTATGTGCTATAACTAATTTTCTTAACATGTGTGTTGAGTTATCGAAATATCGCTCTTCATTAAGTGGAGATTTTTTTGGATTTAATACTTGCTCTTGTGTATAATTATAATCTAAGATTTTTTCGTTTCTTAGACGGCATAACCATTCTTCATCATAGTACATATATGTTTTTACATGAACTTGATTAAAATAGTTATCATAAAACATTGAGTCTATATTATGAAGATTCCAAATATTATTATACAAATAATACTTAACTGACTCTAACCTATTGTTTGTATTATAAAAATACTCTTGTTTATTAGTGAAATTCCAAACAGAACCGGTATAAGTACTATAAGACTCCATTACTTCCTCAATCAGTAAATTATTATCATAAGTATAATTTGACCTTAATCCATAACTAAGAGTTCCTAAAGAATAGCTTTCAAATTGCATTAAAGTCTTATTATTATTTTGATCGTAGGTATATTCTGTTTTAGATTCTAAAGTTTCACTTCCATCATATTCATAGATATAAGTATTACTTAGAGATAGTAAATCATTTGTATTATAAATATATTCAGTTCTTCTTGATAGAAACCAATCAGATGAATCAATGTCATAAAAATAGGTTGTTTCTAAAGATAATTTCCCATTAATATCATATGTGTAATTAGTTTTAGTATTTGGATACCAAACATTATCAATATTAATATTCATTTGATATTGAGAAATAATGTTATTTTCATTATAAGTAAAGTCCATTATTTCATGTAATTTAAAATCAATGGAATCATAATCCCAAAGATAGTAACGAGATGTAATCAATAGACTATCATCGTTAAAAACATTCTCATACTTATAAAATCCAAATACTTTTTCCAGTGTAACATTTCCTCTCTGGTCATATTCATATAAAGTTGGTTCACTAGGCATAAAATAATAAGTTACACTATCAACCGCCATTAGTTGAATAATATTTTTTGAAGGATTATCAATCTTTATCTTCTCATTCATATCTTGAGAAAATGCAGTTTGGGTAAGAACTATTACTAAACCCAAAACAAAAAAATATTTCTTTTTCATAACAATTTGGTATTAAATTAATGATATGCAAATATAATCAATTTCATCTCAAAATGCAAATATTTAATAAAAAAAAGAAATTAAAGGGAAGTAATAAGATATAAATATCCAAGAAAATAAAACCTTGTTGCAGTAAATTAAAGCGAAGAAAGAAAAAAAAGGGTGCTCTATAAAAAACAAAGCACCCTAAATAATATTTATTGAAGATTAACCCATAAATGGATAACGGAAATCGGTTGGAGTCAATAGGGTTTCCTTAACACATCTTGGACTTACCCAACGATAAAGATTAAGTTCAGAACCTGCCTTATCATTTGTTCCTGATGCTCTTGCTCCTCCAAATGGTTGGTTACCAACAACTGCTCCAGTTGGCTTATCGTTAATGTAGAAATTACCTGCTGAATATCTAAGTGCATTCATTGCAGTATCAGTTGCATAACGACAATTAGAGAATATTGAACCAGTTAGAGCAAATGGAGATGTGGTATTACACATTTCTAAGGTCTCTTCATACTTTTCTCCATCATATAAATAAACAGTGAAAACAGGTCCGAAGAGTTCTATTTCCATTGTTTCATATTTTGGATTGGTGGTAAGAATGATTGTTGGTTCAATGAAATATCCTTTTGACTTGTCAGCATTACCTCCAATAAGGATTTGTGCCTCTGGAGATACCTTTGCTCTATCAACATATTTCATAATTGTATCAAATGCTTTTTCATCAATTACTGCATTTACGTAATTAGAAAATTCTCTTATGCAGCCTTGTTTGATTTGAGCAGCCATTTCCTTAATATATCCAAATGTCTCATCCCATAATTCTTTTGGAACATATCCTCTTGACGCAGCAGAACATTTTTGTCCTTGATATTCAAAAGCACCACGAACTATTGCTACTGCCAATTCTTTTGGAGAGGCTGATTTATGTGCAAAAATAAAGTCTTTTCCGCCTGTTTCACCAACAATTTTTGGATATGTATTATATGTATCGATATTTTGTCCAATATGTTTCCAGAAATTATTGAAGGTTGTGGTTGAGCCAGTGAAGTGAACGCCAGCTAAGTGTTTTGAAGCAAAACAAGCATCAGAAATCACAGAACCACTACCTGGAACAAAGTTAATTACTCCATCAGGAACTCCTGCTTCTTTAAATATTTTCATCAAATAGTAGTTGGAAAGAATTGCTGTTGTTGCTGGTTTCCATACAGTAACGTTACCCATCAAAACAGGTGCTATGTTAAGATTACAAGCAATTGCAGTAAAGTTGAATGGAGAGATTGTATATACAAAACCTTCAAGTGGGCGATATTCCAAACGATTGATTGCAGTATTGTCACTCATTGGTTGTTGAGAATAGATTTTTGATGCATAGTGAGCGTTGAAACGAAGGAAGTCAATTGCCTCACATGCAGAGTCTATTTCGGCTTGATAGGAATTCTTTGCTTGCCCAAGCATTGTTGCTGCATTAATCAAGTAACGATATTTCTTAGAGATAAGTTCGGCAGCCTTCAACATAATTGAACAACGGTCTATCCAATGAATGTTTGACCATTTGTCGTGTGCTTCAAGTGCAGCATCAATTGCCATTTGCACTGTTTCTGGAGTTGCTTTGTGGTATGTTGCAAGAACGTGTCCGTGTTCGGTTGGCATAACTACCTTACCCATTTGACCTGTCTTGACTTCTTTTCCTCCAATAATTAATGGAATCTCAATACTTATGTTGTATTGTCTTTCTACTTCTTTTTCCAATGCTTCTCTTTCAGGAGAATTTGGAGCGTAACCTAATACAGTTTCATTTTTTGGTCTTTCAAAAAAGAATGTTGCATTGTTCATAATTCAAATAATTTTTTAAATGATTAATATTCGTCTTTATAGTTCTAATGTCTAATAAATATTATTTTGCAAATATATACCTTGTTTTTGTTATTTACAAATATTTTTCTACTTTTGTATCTTTGCAAAGCATTTATTATATGAGTAAAGAATTAAAATCAATTACTTCAGAAATAACTCCTAATGATTTATCCATAATTGGCATCACTACCGCCCTTAATGGATTGACTTTAGCGCAAAATATTAATTTCTCTCTTAAAACAGATTTGCGTCTATGTAAGGATTTTGAGAGCTATGATAAAGACAAGGATAAAATATTCTACTTTAGGTGTTACTACTATTCAGATAAGATACATCATTTGGAGTATATATTGATTTCAAATAAGAATGATGAGAATCAGTTTTTAGTTAAAACGCATCTCAAATACGATTATCTCTATGTGGTTATTGGAAGAGATAATAAGTTTCGTTCTAATAGCGTGATTGAAAAAATAAATGAAATACATAATATCCAACTAATTCGAAATGTTCATCCAACTCCAACCACAAAGGAACATTTCAAACAAACACAAGAATCTGAGAGCTATGATATTTTTGGGAACAAGGTCACTTCACAATCTACCCCAAAGAAAACACCAACAAAGAAACAAATCACTGGCATTTCTATTGAGCAATTTATTGAAGATGCTGACTATTATTTAGGAAATGTTATGGTTAATAAAAGGATTTTCTTGGCATATAATATAATGCTTTCAAGCCAAACACTTAAATCCATTGATGAGATTGGTGTCCATTTTTCAAAAGAGAACATTAAGCTAATCCCAAAGGAAAATCATCACCTTACAATACAATTCGTTGGAGATAGTTCAATTAAACAAATTAATAATGTTATTGATGTTGGTGAGGAGGTTTTCAAAAAGCATAACTTACTGGAAATTGAAATTAATTCATTCAAGTTTTTCAGTCCAAGTCCTAAGGAAATGATTATCTACTTGAGCTTATCGGAAAACAAGACTTTAGAAAAAATAAATAAGGCTATCAAAAACAGATTCTTGGAGTTAAATGTAAATGTGAGTAATCTAAAATTCATACCACATATTACAATAGCAAAACTAAAGGATGTGAAAAATCACAAAGATAAAATCAATGAAATAAATGATTTGTTTAATGTCTTTCCACAAAAAATTCAACTCTCCTCTCCTATACTTTACGAAAGTATATCAATTGGCAACAAAGTCAGATATGATATTATTAAAATATTTGATTAATGTGATTTAATCAGATTCTTTCTTGATTTAATTTTTCTGAAACGGCGATATAAATTTTTGTTTCTTCGTTATAATAAGCCTGAATTTTTACTGGGGTTCCATTATTATTTATCTGAGATTTATCATCCTTAAAGCTAATATAGAATGATTTGAAATTATTTGCGATTCCTTCTCCAGTACACTTAACGTAACTTTCTTTCAAAGTCCATATTTTAGTGAAGGCTTGGTTTTGTTCCAATGGGGTTTTTAGAGAATTTAGATATTCTGCTTCCTTTGGATGAAAGAATCTTTCCACAATTTCTTTCTTATACTTCCTTTCTTGCTCAATATCTATCCCAATTGGTTTGTTGGAAATTGCAATTGCAATGTATTCTTTGGTATGTGATATTGAGAAATGGAGGTTGGGATTGAAAACAAAAAAAGGCTTACCTTCAGCAGTGCATTCAATTGCAGTGTTGAAGATAAAGCCTTTTTGATTAATAATTTGATTGAGGAATTGTTTAGACCATAATGATATTTGCCTTGGGTTACTGAGGCTTAAATCCTCTCCAAAACATTCTTTTGCATAATTAATATGGTAAACAAAATACTCCAATATTGATTAGTTTATTCCTAATAACTCAACATCAAAAATCAATGTGCTTCCTGCTGGAATTGTACCTACAGGTGAGTCGCCATAAGCTAAGTCTGCAGGAATATAGAATGTGAATTTTGAACCAACATTCATTAACTGCAATCCTTCAGTCCAACCTTGAATTACTTGATTTAGAGGGAAAGAAATTGGTTCTCCTCTTTGAACAGAAGAGTCAAACACATTACCATTAATTAAAGTACCGTGATAATGAACATTTACCGTGTCTGTAGCTTTTGGATTTGCACCACTACCCTCTTGAACAACCTTATATTGAAGTCCACTTGGAGTTTCCTTAACTCCTTCTTTCTTTAGGTTTGAGGTCAAGAACAATTTACCTTCTTCTCTTGCCTTCAATCCTTCTTGTTGCATTTGCTTTTGTTTCTTAGCCTGCATTTCTTTTTGCCATTCAGCCATTAGAATGTTTTTTTCTTCTTCAGTCAAAAGGTTTTGAACCTTCCCTTTTGCAGCCTCTCTCAAGGCTTCAATCATAACATCTAACTCTAAATCATAACCCTCTCTAAAAAGACTTGCACCAATATCTTCTCCGATTATATAACTGATTTTGTCTTTGTTTGTTTTTAATTCCATTGTATTAAATTTTATTTGATTATTGTTAATTCGTCTATTATGTTTTTTGCTCCTGCAAATTTATCTATTATAAATAGAACGTATCTTGCATCAACATTTATTGTTCTTTGAAGTTTTGGTTCAAATGCAATATCCCCACTCATTGCTTCCCAGTTCCCATCAAAAGCTAAACCAATTAGATGCCCCTCAGCATTAAGAATTGGAGAGCCTGAATTACCTCCGGTTATATCATTATTGGAAAGGAAACAAGTTATTATTTTGCCATTTTCATCTGCATATTGTCCATAGTCTTTATTTTGGAAAAGCTCTTTAAGCTTTGCAGGAACTTGGAATTCGGTTGATGAAGGGTCTTCCTTTTCCATTACTCCTTCAAGCGTAGTTTTGAAATCATAATGTATTCCATCGGCTGGATAATAATCCAACACTTGTCCGTAGGTCATACGCATTGTGAAATTTGCATCGGGATACTGAACTAAGGAATTATCCATTTCCCTCAATGCAGCAACGAATCGCTTTCTTGCTTGAGCAAGATTTTCGTATGCTTCTTGTAGTTTATTGTCCTCCCCTCCAACATAAGAATAAGCAGTTAGGACTGATTTTACTATAATATCCTTCTCTAACTTCTTTGAATTTGGTTTATTGATAAACTTATTAAAGTTTTCTTTGTTCCCAAAAATTGATTTCTTGAAAGCATCATCAACATATTCATCAATATTACCTTTATATTTCTTTTGAAGAGTATTGCTGATATAACTATTTTTATCCAAGGTTGAAAACATATTTATGAAAGCTTTGAAAAGTTCTTTCTCTGTTTCTTGATCATAGGTCTTGAAATGCTCATCTCCCCTTGCTTTTACTGAAGCTATTACCCTTGAATAATTAGTATCTTTTTTATTTAAAGGTAATATGCTGTAAGTAGCTTGAAATGCAAATAATGCTCTTTTGTTAGTGAGCAAGCCAAAGTTAACAAACCATTCATTTTGTGTTGAAGGTGCATTGCCAATAGTTTTATTTGCATTATTTAAATCTTTAATAACATCTCCATATTTGTCAATTCTGGTCTTATCTTCAGAAATCCAATTTACAAGTCTGTCTTCAATTGCTTTCTTTTTACCATAAACATTAAGATTTTTCAATCCTCTTAGCTCACCTTTCTTATTTTTCCAAAGGTTCATATAGCCAGCATAGTCAGAAGCATAAATTAGATTAACTCTATTATCTTTATCCATCATTTTTTTCATTGTTGGAAGCATAAACTCTCCTCCCTTAACAATTGAAGGGTCAGTTACATTAATAGTATTTGCTACCTCTCCAGAAGTCATATATCTTTCTGTAGAGCCAGGAAATCCCCAAATCATAACAAAATCACTTTGTTTTACTCCTTTAAGACTAATTGGTAAGAAATGTTTTGGCTTAAATGGAACATTATCTTTTGAGAATTTTGCTGGTTTATTTTCCGAATTAGCATATACTCTGAAGATTGAAAAGTCGCCAGTATGACGAGGCCACATCCAATTGTCAGTATCTCCACCATATTTTCCAATTGAAGAAGGTGGTGTACCAACTAAGCGAATGTCAGTAAAAACTTCGTAAACAAACATATAATACTCTAATCCTTCAAAGAAAGGTTTGACTACGACTTTGTATTTACCTTGTTCTGATGTCTTATCTTCAAGTTCTTTTATTCTAACCAATATTGTATCACTAACAGAACTTAAATCTAATCTATCATCATAATCTCCTAAGATAATCTTTGTAACATCCTCCATTCTCAAAAGGAACGATACAGTCATATCTGGAATTGGAATTTCTTCACTAAGATCTTTTGCCCAAAAACCATTACCGAGATAATCATGCTCAACTGTGGATTGTCCAGCAATTGCCTCATATCCGCAATGATGATTAGTAAACAACAATCCTTTATCGGACACTATTTCTCCTGTACAACCATTTCCGAATTGTACTATGGCGTCCTTTAGGCTTGAATTATTAATATCATAAAGCTGTTCAGCTGTTAGCTTTAAACCCATTTTTTGCATTGTGGAATAATTTAAGTCCTTAAAGAACATAGGTAACCACATACCCTCATCTGGCTTTGGAGCAGATGATAAAAAGTTTGATAACAAACTTAGTACTACTAATAATATAGTATTCTTTTTCATATTATATATATTTTAATTGTGAATAACTTTCTTTTTGAAATATCTCTTGAGCTACGTCAACCAATTGTTTAGAAGTAATTTTTTCAAT
Organism: Bacteroidales bacterium UBA4893; assembly: GCA_002399025.1. Lineage (GTDB taxonomy): Bacteria > Bacteroidota > Bacteroidia > Bacteroidales > P3 > UBA10566. The sequence goes on from DHCV01000007.1 coordinate 19,349, forward strand.
TTCTTTATTTGTTACCCTAAGAGAATCTATTCTATCAAAATTGAGAATTGATTTACCCATAGATATTACTTCATTTTGATTGCTTTCGTATTGAATTGCTAATTGCCCAATAAGTTGTTGTTTTGCAAACTTCAATGCTGAGGGTGACAACTCCTTGTTTGCGAAAAAATCTAACTCATTCCTAATTAACTTAATTGTCTTATCAATGTATTTTGAGTCGGTTGCAGCATATACAACAAATAGACCAGTATCAGAATAGGCAGTATAATTAGATTCTATTGAATATGTAAATCCAAATTTTTCCCTAATCTTCATATTTAATCTTGAGTTCATTGCTGGACCCCCAACCATATTATTTAAAAGTGATAATGTAATTTTATTCTTATTATTATAACTATATGCAACATTACCAATTAATACGTGAGATTGGTATGTATTGCGATTAACCAGCTTTTCTTTTGGTTTATAATTCTTAGGAATAGTTCGGTGAAGAGGTTGTGCTTCAGTCTTAACTGCTCCAAAGTACTTTTCGCATAGCTTAACCCATTTTTCAAAATCAATATCACCAATGGTTGAAATAACAATTGAATCAGTTGAAAATGTTCTTTTAATGAATTGCTTTATTTTATCTGGTGTGAACTCATTGACTTGTTTTGGCGTGCCTAATGTATAGTGTCCCAAGCCATTTCTTCCAAAAACTAAATTGTCAAATTCATCAAAAATCAGTTCAGAAGGATTATCTTCATAGGAGTTTATTTCATCGATTACTGCAATCTTTTCTTTTTCTAATTCTTTTTCTGGGAAAATCGAATGAAATACAATGTCTGAAAACAATTCCAAAACTCTTTCATGGTAGTTATTTAGAAAGGAAGCATATATACAAGTTTCTTCCTTAGTGGTAAAAGCATTTAACTCACCCCCAACACCATCAATTCGGCTTAGTATTTGAAAATTCTTTCTTTTTTGAGTGCCCTTAAACAAACAATGTTCAATAAAGTGTGCAATACCTTCTTCGTTTTTTTGTTCATCTCTTGACCCAACATTTATTGTAATTGCACAATGTGCAACTTGTGAATATGTTAGCCTGTGAACAAGCCTTATTCCATTTGAAAGTTTATGTTGTTTATACTCAAATTCAGATTCTAATATCACAATTAATTAGTTTAAATAATAGTTGATTAAGTAATTTTGGGGTGTAGATAAATATATTATCTTGAAATAATATAAAAACCAGCTCCACCATGCTTTTGGGCAATGTTACTAAGGAATACATTTGCCTCTCTCATAGTACGACGCGAGCCATAGCTAACATAGTATTTTGTTTTTTCATCTGCAACTTTTGTTATAATATAGCTATCATAACCTAAGCTTCTGGCTTTTCGAGCAGTTTGTTGTGCATTGGATAAGTTATCATAAGTTCCTCCAATAACATCAAATCCAAGTCTTGAAACAGGTTGAATAAGTATAGGGGTTGAATAATCTATTTCTGCAGTAGGTTTTGGTGGATTGTCTTTTTCTCCTGTTGGTTTCAACACTTCTTCTTTAGGAGTAACTTTTTTTGTAATTGGTTTTGTTGATGTGGCTTGAGTTGCAGGAGCTGCCTCTTCAACTATTTCAACTTCAGTTTGAGTTTCTGTTGCTGTCTCTGTTGGTATTATTATTGCTGGTGCTGGTGCAATTTCAATTGTTTTATCTGACTTTTCACATTTAGAAGTTATGTAGTTTGATAGTTTAATTGTTATTGGCTCTAATGATTTAATGTCTTTAGTCCAGCAATTATAATGAGCAAAGATTAATGCACCAAATGCTAATAGTCCTAAAAAAATGATTGAGAATAAAATAATCCAAACTAATTTATTTCTTCTTTTTCTTTCTTTGCGTTTTGACTTCTCTTTCTTATTTCTTTTGCTCTCCTTCTTCCTAAATTCCTTACTATTCTTATAATTTAATTCACTGCAATCGCTTTTATCATAACATTCATCCTCAAGAATTTGTTCAACCCTTCGCATTTCTTCATTTTCAGAAAAGATAATTTCTTTCGTTTGCTCATTTTCAATTGATAATATGTCCTCTTTAATATCTACAGTATTTTCCTCAAACTTAGATGTAATGTCCTCCTCAATCTTAACTGTATTAACTTCCTCAATTTTAGGCTCAACCTCTTTTTGAGTTAGTACATTTACAGAAACAATTTCTTTCTCAATATGTTTAATCTCTTCTTTAATTCCCTCTTCTTTAATAGGATCTTTTGTAACTATTGGTTTGATAAAATCACCTTGATCGAAACTTTTAATGTTCTTTATTGTTGAAAATGCAAATGCACTATCAAGTAGATTTAATCCTTGAGAAGGAGTAAATGAATACTTATCATTTTGTCCCTTTTGTAATACACCTAAATCTCCTATTTTGCAAGAGCCAGCTATCTCAATCTTATCTTTTATACTATCAGAGTATTGAGTAATCCATTTAATTGCTGTTTCGATTGAAATAAATTCATTCTTTGCCATATCTTCAGCAAAGGCAACATCATTAGATAAATCATTATTAAAACTAACGCTCCTGCATGGTGGAGTTAATGTATTTGTAATTGGACTAATTGAAGCTGAAGAATATTGTACTTTAAAAGTTCCTATTCCAAATAATTCAGCACTATCATTATTCTTTAAAAACTCTAATAAATTGGATGAAACATTCATATTTTTCTGTGTTTATTTATTACTTTTATAAAACTCTAAATCAAAAGGCTAAACTAAAAGGTTAATAGCCTATATCGTATTCAATATATTATTTATTTTTTCTAAATCCTCTGGAGTATCAACTCCAATACTTTCAAACTCAGTTACACTAACTCTAATCTTATACCCTTCCTCTAACCAACGAAGTTGTTCTAAGGACTCCACTTTCTCAAGTCGAGACAAGTATAGCTTTACAATTTTACTTAAAACATCTTTCCTAAAGGCATATAAACCAATATGCTTAAAATATATCCCCTTAGCAATGCCATACTCAAAGGTTTCATTTCTATTATATGGAATAACTGAACGAGAAAAATAAAGAGCATTGTTATTATTATCAAAAACAACCTTAACCACATTAGGATTAGTTAGAGTTTGAGTTTCTTCAATCATCTTGCAAAGAGTAGATATCTGAACATCTTCATCAATAAATGGAGAAATCACTTCCTCTAATTGTTCCTTTCTAATCAATGGTTCATCGCCCTGAATATTTACGATAATGTCAAACTCACCAAACCTCTCTTTTGCAATATTAAAAGCCTCTTCAACCCTATCAGTTCCGCAAGCATGATTTTCACTTGTCATTACTGCAGTAAAATTATTTTTTTGAACAACATCAAAAATTCTTCTCGAATCAGTTGCTACAATAACCTTGTCAAATAATCCACTTTCTTCAACCCTTTTACAAACGCAAACTATCATTTCGGTATCTCCAATCAATGCCAAAGGCTTTCCCTCAAATCGAGATGAGGCAAATCGAGCAGGAATAACACCTAATATACGTTTGTTAAGTTTTTCCATTCTTCAAGAAATATTATTGAAAAAGTCCATTGATTTCAGCATTAATCTTCTCAATTACTACTCCCAAATCGCTCATATTGGTAGAAAAATCCAAATTATCAATATCAATAACTAATAATTTCCCATCAGTATAACCTTCAATCCAATTGTCATAACGTTCGTTTAGAGAAGTAATATAGTCTAACCTAATAGAACTTTCGTATTCTCTTCCTCTTTTTTGGATATTCCTAATTAGAGTTGGAACTGATGCCTTTAGGTATATGAGTAAGTCAGGAGGAGAAATGAAAGAATTAAGTAATTCAAATATATCAATATAGGTCTCGAAATCTTTTGTACCCATAAGACCCATTGCATGAAGGTTTGGTGCAAAAATATACGCATCCTCATAAAGCGTTCTGTCTTGAATAAGCTTTTTGTATTTCTTTCTGCACTCTATAAGATTACGAAAACGTTTGTTAAGAAAATATATTTGTAGGTTAAAACTCCAACGTCTCATATCGTCATAGAAGTTTGCAAGATAAGGATTATCATCATCTTGTTCAAACAAAGGATTCCATTTAAACTGCTTAGCCAATAGTTCAGTAAGGGTCGTTTTACCACTTCCAATATTTCCAGCAATTGCAATATGCATACTCTTAAGTCTTGTTTTATTAATCTACAAAGGTATAAATTTTATTTATAATAATTGTTGTTGTTTGGAAAAAATATACTTTTGCATATCCATAACCTTATTAAAAATCAATTAAAATGGCATTAGAAAAAGTTATTAATTACAAAATGATTAAGTCAGAAGACTTAAATCATCATGGAACTCTTTTCGCTGGAAGATGTTCAGAATGGTTTGTTGAAACATCATTTATTGCAACAGGAAGTAAACTTGATCCAAAACACGTAGTATGCTTAAAAGTACACGGCTTGGAGTTTTTACACCCTATGAAATTAGGGAATATTTTGGGGTTTGAGAGTTCAATTGTTCATGTGGGCAGAACAACCCTTACGGTTTACACTAAAATTCATGAAATAAACTCACCAGAAATTAAGCGTTTGGATGGATTTATTACCTTTTGTTATGTTGATCAGAATTCAAAATCAACACCACATGATTTGGTTCTTAAGGTTGAAACTCAAGAAGAAATTCTTTTAAATGAGAAAGCAGAAAGGCTTGTACAAAGAAGAAATTAGAGTTAAATTATTGTTCTATAATTAATTAATCATCAATCATTATTAGTTTAGTAGCATATCATATATATCTTATTGGTTTATTAATTATTTTTAACAGAAATAAAATATAAAAACTTTTTGCGTTTCTAAAGTTTTCTGTACTTTTGCAAAAATTTTTTCGTAGATGGAATTATGCGATAGGATAATTGATGAAACTTATAAATTGTTGACTACAAAAAGTTGTAAGCTAATTACAATGGATGAGATAGCTAACAATTTAGGTATATCAAAAAGAACTTTATATGAAAACTTCAAGGATAAAAGCACTCTTTTAGAAGATTGCTTAAGTAATAACTTTGAACAAGCAAACGAAAAAGTAAAAAAGATTACTGAAAACAGCGAAAATAGCTTAATATCTTTTATGTTAATGACGCAAATGGCTCATAAATCAATTGCAAATATAGGTTATGATAATATAAATGATATTAAGAAATACTATCCTCAAATTTATACTAACGTATTCCTAAAACATGTTGATTTCCATAAAAAGAACACTTATCAGCTTATCCAAAAAGCAATTAAGGAAGGCTTAATCATAAAAAAGGTTGACGTAGATTTTCTTCAAAACATGCTACGAGTATTTCTGTTTTATTGCTCAAAAAACGAATACCTATCACTTAACCCCGATTTTAACGCATCCAAATTATTCAACATACATCTCTTTATAGCAATGAGAGGAATCTCTACCATTAAAGGGATTGAAATTATTGACAAATATCAAGATAATTTTATTTAGCAACAAATATTTACACTAATATATGAAAAGAAAAATTTTAAAACTAACAATCTTAAGTTTAAGTCTTGTTTTAGTAAATCTAAATGTATGGGGGCAAGAATCCATATTGAAATTAGATTTAGAAACAGCACTTAAAATTGCTCACGACCACAACCCTACCATAAAGATTGCCGAGTATGAAATCCAGAGAGTGGACTATGCCAAAAAGGAAGCTATTGGAGCTTTGCTACCGTCTCTTAACGCAGTTGGACAGTACACTGACAACGTAATGAAACAGGTTATGTTTATGCCCGAAAGCTTCTCTGCATTGATGGGAGGACAGAAATATATGGAATTGGGATATAAGAATTCCTTTAGTGGAGTTGTAAGCACACAATTACCAATTATTAATTTCACCATTTGGCAAAACATCAAGAACAAACAAAACGATATTGATATAATCATCGAGAAATCAAGAGCGTCAAAGATTGAAATGACAAAGCAGGTCAAGGATGCTTATTATGGAGTTTTACTTTCAAAGAGTTCGTTAAATGTTTTGGAACAAAGTCATAAGAACGCATTGGAAACACTTAAAAACATTGAAAACTCCTATAATCAAGGTGTGGTTTCAGAATATGATTTCATTAGGGCACAAGTAAATGTTAATAACCTAAACCCTATTTTGATAAATGCACGAAATGGAGTTGAGCTTGCAATAATGCAACTAAGGATGATACTATCTCTTCCTGCAGATCAGATAATCGAAACTGATGAAACCTTAGAAAGTTTTAATGATAATATTCAAATAACTGCACCTATAAATAATCAAACTATTTTATCTCAAAACTCTGACCTAAAGATTTTGGATTATAATATTATAGGACTTGAAAACCAGCTTAAACTCATCAACACTCAACATCTCCCTATGCTTTCTGCATCTGGAAATTATATTTACCAAACCCAATCAGAAGACTTCAAATTTCAAGATTATAACTGGGTTGGCTCTGCCTCCATTGGCTTACAACTAACTGTACCTTTGTTCTCAGGTATGCAAAAGGTTAATCAAGCAAAGCAAGTTAAGATGGCTATTAAGGGTCTTCAACTCCAAAGAGAGTATGCAAAGGATGGAATCAACCTACAAATTCAAGCTGCATTGAATCAAATGAAGGCAGCAAAAGAACAATTAAATGTTAATAAGGATGCAATAAAACAAGCTGAAAGAGGCTATGATATTGCTAAAGTGAGGTATCAGGTTGGTTCAGGAACAATATTAGAGCTTAATGATTCAGAGTTATCATTAACCCAATCAAGCTTAAATTATCAACAATCGCTCTTTAATTTTTTATCAGCACTTGCAAATGTTGAAAAAATTATGGGTAGCACTAAATAATGAGAATAAATAATTATATATCGTAATCAAACACATAATCATAAAATGAAAAGAATATTTTATTTTGTTGTAGCTTTATCAGTAGTAATGGCTGCATGTACTAAAAAAGAAGAAAAAAAAGCAGAAGTAAAAGAGGAGGCTGTTCAAGTTAAGATTGAAACAGTTTCAATGCAAGAAATAGATCAGATTTATGAATTTACCTCAACTGTTGATGCTGCAGTAAAAAACTTTATCTCATCTGCAGGAGGAACAAGAATTGAAAAAATCTGGGTTGAAGTTGGTCAACGAGTGAGCAAAGGACAAAAGCTTGTAACAATGGAGAATACTAACCTCTACACTGCCCAAACTCAGTTAGCTAATTTAGAAAATGAAGTAAAAAGAATGGAAGCCTTGTATGTAAGTGGAGGTATTTCCAAACAACAACTTGATCAAATCAAAACTCAAGAAGAGGTTACAAGAAAAAACATAAAAAACTTGGAAAGTAATATAACCCTCACCTCTCCTATTTCAGGTGTGATAACAATGAGAAACTTTGATAATGGCGACCTTTCTGCCTCTCAACCAATACTTCAAGTTATGCAAATATCTCCTGTAAAACTTAAGTTTAATATAAATGAAACCTTTTACACTAAGGTTAAGGTTGGAATGGTTGTAAAAACCAAGGTTGATGTTTTTGGAGATGAAGAGTTTTCGGGAAAGATAAGCCTTATTGCACCTACAATTGACCCACTAACACGTACCTTTATGGTTGAAGCACAATTTACAAATGCCAATCAAAAACTTCGTCCAGGTATGTTTGGAAGGGTTGAACTTAATCTTGGAAAAGCTAATAAGGTTATTATTTCTGATAAAGCAATTATTAAACAAAGCGGAACAAATAATAAATATGTATTTATCGAAAAAAATGGTACTGTTGAGTATCGTCAAGTTGAATTAGGCAGAAGAATGGGAGATAAATATGAAATATTAAGTGGAGTAAATGAAGGAGAAAATGTTGTTATTTCAGGACAAACTAGTTTGCTTGATGGCAAAAAAGTAATTGTTGTAAAATAATTAGATAGATTATTAAGATATGAAATTATACGAATCATCCGTAAAAAAACCTATAACAACGGCAATCATATTTGTTGCCATTGTAGTATTAGGGTTATTCTCTCTAAGTAAGCTAAGCATTGATATGTTGCCTGAAATAGAACTAAATCAAGCAATAGTTATTGTAACATATCCAGGAGCTTCAGCTGAAGATGTAGAGAACAATGTAAGTAAGACATTAGAAAGTGCATTAAGCACAGTGAGTGACTTAAAAAAAATTAGATCAACTTCAAAAGAAAATACAGCAGTTATAAGTGTTGAATTTAATTGGGGAACTGACCTTGACGCTGCAGTTAATGATATGCGTGATAAGATCGAGATGGTAAAAAGTTATTTACCTGATGGTTGTTCTAATCCAATTATCATGAAGCTTAGTACTGATATGATGCCTGTGGTAATATATTCTGCTACTGCTGAAGAAAGCTCTCAAGCTCTTTATAAAATTCTTGAAGATGGAGTTGCAAATCCATTAAATCGTATTAATGGAGTTGGTTCTGTTTCAATTGCAGGAGCTCCACAAAGAGAAATTAGTGTAAATATTGACCCTCAAAAATTAGAAGCTTATAATTTAACTATTGAACAAATAGGTGGAGCAATTGCAAAAGAAAATGTAAACACTCCTGGAGGTTCAATAGATATTGGTTCAGAAACTTACTCTCTTCGTATTGAAGGAGAAATGAAAGAAAGTGATATTTTAAATAATGTAATAGTTTCTAATTATGGTGGTAAGACTGTATATTTAAAAGATATAGCTATTGTAAGAGATTCTGTTCAAGAGAAGGCCCAAGAAAGTTATGTTAATGGCAGAAAAGGAGCAACTATTGTTGTACAAAAACAAACAGGAGCTAATTCTGTTGAAATTGTTAAGAAAATTCGTGAACAATTACCTAAAATTCAAAAGAACTTACCTAAGGACATTCAATTTGAAGAGGTAATGAATACTACTGATAATATTGAAAATTCTATTGCTTCTTTAGTAGAAACAGTTCTTTTAGCTTTCTTATTCGTTGCATTTGTGGTTATCTTCTTCTTAGGACAATGGAGAGCTACGATAATTATAATGTTGACTATTCCAATATCACTGGTAGCTTCATTTATTTATTTGTTTATTACTGGTAATACAATAAATGTTATTTCTCTTTCTGCGCTTTCAATTGCAATTGGCATGGTTGTTGACGATGCCATTGTTGTTTTGGAAAACATTTCAACACATATTGAAAGAGGAGCAAGACCAAGAGAAGCTGCAATTTATGGTACGAATGAAGTAGGGGTAGCAGTTATCGCATCTACTTTAACAATTTTTGCTGTTTTCTTACCATTTACAATGATGGGAGGTATGGCAGGAATTATGTTCTCTCAATTAGGTTGGATGGTATGTATTGTAATGGCAATCTCATTGATTTGTGCATTAACACTTATTCCCATGCTTAGTGCTGTTATGCTTAAAAAAGACAGAAAAAGCAGTAAGACATTTGATAAACTATATGCTCCAATCAAAAAATTATTGGATAATTTTGATAATTTCTATGAAAGAAGTCTTACATGGGTTGTTAGACATAAAACCGTTACTCTTGTTTCTGGATTAATAATTTTTGTAGGTTCTCTTATGTTAACCTTTGGAATAGGTTCTGAATTTATTCCTCAAGCTGATAATAGTCAAATTTCTGGTAATTTCCAATTGCCTGTTGGAGCTAATGTTGAACGTTCAAAAGTAATTGCTAAACAATTTGAAACAAATATTAAAAAGAAATATCCAGAAATTTCTACATTATCATATACTGTAGGTATTCCTTCAGAAGATGATGATAACTCTTATGCTCAAATGCAAACATCAGGAAGTAACTATGTTTCATTTAGAATTAAATTAATTGACATAAATGACCGTAAGAGAGATATCTTTGAAATATCAGAAGGTATCCGTCAAGAATTAGCATCATATCCTGAATTATATAAGTATAATGTATCAGCTGGTGGAGGCGGTGGTATGACTTCTGGTTCTACAGTTGATGTTGAAATATTAGGATATGACTTTGATGTAACAGAAAAACTTGCAAATGAAATCAAAACAAAGATGTCCGAAACCAAAGGTTTTAGAGATGTTACTATTAGTCGTGAAGATTATAAACCTCAATATCAAGTAGAATTTGACAGAGATAAACTTGCTCTAAATGGACTTAATGTAGCTACAGCATCATCATTTATTAGAAATAGAATGAATGGAATGACTGCTTCATTATTCAGAGAAGATGGTGAAGAATATAAAATTAAAGTTCGTTACGATAGAGAGCACCGCCAATCAATTGAAGATATAGAAAATATAATGATTTTCAACCAAAGTGGAAAAGGAGTTAGACTTAGTGAAGTTGCTAAGGTTGTTGAGAAATTCGCTCCACCATCAATTGAGCGTCAAGACCGTGAACGTATTGTTAAAGTAAGTGCAACTTTGTATGGAGAAACACTTGATGTGGCAACAAAGAATTTACAAAGTAAAATTGATAAAATGGCTATTCCTTCTAATATTGGTGTTCAAATTGGAGGTACATTGGAAGAACAACAAGAATCATTTGCAGATATGGGATTACTTACTGTCTTAATTATAATGTTAGTATATTTTGTTATGGCAGGTCAATTTGAATCACTACGTTATCCATTTATTATAATGTTCTCTATTCCGTTTGCATTAACAGGAGTTTTGATTGCATTATTTATAACTGGAGGAACAATAAATATGATGAGTGCAATTGGTAGTATTATGCTTATTGGTATTGTTGTTAAGAATGGTATTGTGCTTGTTGACTATATTAACCTAAACCGTGAAAGAGGAATGGGAATAACAACAGCAGTAATTAATGGAGGAAAATCTCGTTTGCGTCCAGTTATTATGACAACTGCAACAACTGTTTTAGGTATGATACCTATGGCAATTGGATTTGGAGAAGGAGCTGAACTTTGGCAACCAATGGGAGTTGTTATTGTTGGAGGTTTAACATTTTCTACATTAATTACCCTTATCATAATTCCTACATTATACAGTGCTTTTGCGTCAAGAGAAGTAAAAACTTACCGCAACAAACATAAAATTAAATTAAATCGTAGAACAATTAAAGCAGAATAAGAAATGAAAGCAGCATTTATAGCATATAATCAAGCTCTTGTAGAAGATGTAGAAGATATATTAAGTCAACTTTCACTAAGAGGATTTACTCGTTGGCAAGATGTTCAAGGTAGAGGTACTAAAAAGGGTGAACCTCATTTAGGATCACATGCTTGGCCTTCAAAAAACATGGCAACTCTTTGTATTGTTGATGACTATATTGCACCTATTCTTAAAAAAAGAATACAAGCACTTGACAATGAGGCTCCAGAACAAGGATTAAGAATATTCTTTTGGGAAACAATTGATGTATAGAATAAAAGAAGAATAAAAGTTCATCTTTTATATAAGAAAGAGGTATAATTTTGTACCTCTTTTTCTTTTTTAATAAACTAAGAGCCCTACATTTAATAACTCTAAATCACAAAGAATAAACAACTAATTATATTTTTTCTTTACTTTTGCATTATGTTAGTAGAATTAGGTTATTGGGGATTGTTTTTAGCAAGTTTTCTTAGCTCAACAATTGTACCCATGAGCTCAGAGGTAGCTTTCGTTACTCTTATTGCTCTTGGCTTAAATCCAGTTTGGTGTGTTTTGACTGCAACCTTAGGGAATTCTTTAGGGGGTATGACTTCTTATGGCTTAGGTTATTTAGGAAAATGGGAATGGTTGGAAAAGTATTTTAGAACGCCAAAAGAAAAGGTAGAAAAATTTCAAGGCAAAATCAAGCGATGGGGACCAATAATAGGACTTTTTGCATGGCTGCCTTTTATTGGAGATTTATTGGCAATTGGTCTTGGATTTATGAGATTGAATCCATGGCTTTCTTGTTTGTATATGACAATTGGACGACTTATTCGCTTTTCAATTGTAGGCGGAATAATGCAATTGTTTTAATTTTATTATCTTTGCACTTATTTAATTTAGTTATCACGATGAATTTTCTAAAAGTTTTTATTGTATTTTTAGCTCTAATAATATCTTTTTCTACATTCTCTCAAGTAGATTCTCTATCATATATTGAAGATTCAAACAAAGCTTTTATTTCCAATGAAACCCTTGAAGAGGAAGAGATAGAAGATAGTTTGAAATTAAAATACAACACTATCATTCAAGAATACAACGCTGCAAAAGCCGAACTTGAGGAAAGAAAAATAGAGATAGATTCCTTAACAAAGAGTATTGAGAATATGACTGAAAGCATAAATAAGTTAAATTCCAACTACAACCAACTCATAGCCGATTATGAAGAGGCAGAAAACCAAATCCTACAAATTAAAACCAAACTCCAGGAAGACACAACTCGCCTTTTATTAGAAATAGATGAGTTAAAGATAAATCATTTGAATTTAAAAAATCTCAACGATACTCTTTCAAAACTCAATCAAGAATATAGGATTCAGCTAAATGAAAAGAATCATTTGTTGGAGGAAAAGATAAAAATACTTCAAGAGAAAGAAATTCTCTTTGCTGAAAAAGAACAATTGTATAAAGATGCAATTAATGCTTCTCAAATAGATAAGACAAAAATTGAAGGACAAGTTGAAAAGAAAAATGCTCAAATTGAAGGGAAGGAAAGAGAAATTGACCTATTGCAGAAGAGTATTAATGAGAAGGATACTTCGTTGATTATTAAAGACCAAACTCTTAATAAGGTTTCTCAAGAGAAGGAAATGTATTATAAGATGGCTGATACTTTGAGAACTCAGCTTGTTGAGACTGAAAAGGAATTGCTAAAAATTAAGGAGGAACTTAAGTTTCAAAAGCAAAGGGCTACAGAGGCTCAGGCTAAGATTGATGCTGCAACTGGTAGGAAAAAGAAGGTTAGAGTGATTCAAGGTATTGCTATGCGTTTTTATCCTGTTCCTGTTTGGGATATTGTTCCAAGAGCAACAGCCACAGGGTTTGAGAATATTGTTATAAATCGCAATACTTCTAAGGTTGATTTTGATTTCATTACTGGGGCATCGGTTATTCTTTACGATTTGACTAAGCCTGAGGATAGGTTTGCTTCCGATTTGTCGGTTTATGTTGGCTTTGGTGGTGCAAATTTGTTTAAGAACTTCTATGTTGGAGGCTCCTATAGGTTTTTGGATTTCTTCCACTTGGCTATTGGTCTAAATGTTTCGGAATATACTCTTTTGGCAGAGGAATTTAATAAGGAGGGTGAGGCTCTAAAGCCAGGCTGGTCAATACAAACAACCAAAGAGTGGAAGGTTACGCCTTTCATTTCGCTTTCTTTAGATTTTGAATTCCTTTCCTATATTGGGAAAAAATAAAAGATAATAATTATGAATACACTACTTATAAAGAATATAAGCCTCAAGAATAGGATTGTTGATGTTTTGATTGAGGGGAATGTTTTTAAGCAGATAGAGCCTAATATTAAGGCTGGGAAGGTTGATAAGATTATTGATGGAACAAATAGGGCTATAATTCAGCCGTTTTATAATATGCACACTCATTCTTCAATGACCCTCCTAAGGGGTTATGGCGATGATATGCGTTTGTTTCAATGGCTTTCGGAATACATTTGGCCCCAAGAGGCTAAGCTAACTCCAGAGGATATTTATAATGGTACTCGCCTTGCAATTGTTGAAATGATACGCTCTGGAACAGTATTCTTCTTGGATATGTATTGGCATCACAGTGAGATTATTCGTGCAGTTGAGGAAATGAAAATTAGAGCAAGTATTGGAGTTAGTTTTATTGAGGAAAGAGGAAAAAGAGAGATTGAACAAAACATTAAATTTATCAATGGCTTTGTTTCCCCTTTGGAAAGAATTAGCATTAATGTTGCACCTCATGCCATTTACACAGTTGGAAAGGATTTGTATCAAGAGTTATATATGATTTCAAAGGTAAAGGGATTAAAGCTTAGCACACATCTTGCCGAAACAATGCAGGAAGTTAAGTCTTGTAAGAAAGCAAACAACAACCTCACCCCTACTGAATTTTTAGAATCAATTGGAGTATTGGACGATAACACCATTGCAGCACATTGCGTACATTTGACAGAACACGATGCCGAAATACTATCTTCAAAAGGAGTAACCCTTGTGCATAACCCATGTGCAAATATGAAATTAGCCTCTGGGAGTTTTAATGTTCCTCTAATCAATAAATACGACCTAAAGGTTTGTTTGGGAACAGACGGAACAAGCTCCAATAACAACCTATCAATGTTGGAGGAGATGAAGTTTGCTGCCCTATTAGCAAAGGTAAGCTATAAGGACTCCTCACTCCTTTCAGCCAATCAGGTTTTTGCATGGGCAACAAAGAATGGTGCAGACGCAATGGGCATAAACTCAGGAAGAATAAAGGAAGGACGCCTTGCAGATTGTTTAATTGTGAACTTGAACAATGAAAGACTAATCCCTAACAATAATCTAATTTCTAACTGGGTCTATTCAGCCGATAGTCGTTGTATTGAAACAGTTATTTGTGATGGAAACATCCTAATGGAAAACCATATCATCCCTAACGAAGAAGAAATACTTGAAAAAGTAAAAAGAAAGATTATGTAGAATTACATCCACATAATCCATTTCTTCTATCTTTGTATAACGTGAATTTGTAGCTTACTTACATTGCCCCCTACCGTGTTTTCAGAGTTTGGAGAGATGTTTAAGACAGCTGATTTGAGATTTGCTTTTAAGAGTTCAAGAATACCTTTTCTGTTCTCGATAACAAAGTTGTTGATTGAAAACTTTTTAGAAGAATATAACTTAGCATTATTAATCTTAACATTCATTGAAGGTTGGCTAATCTTTGAATCATAAATAAGTAAGGCACCATCACGTAGCTCAATGTCCATTATCTGATCTTTAATGAAAAGTCGGAGTTGAGAATTAGAACCCAAATCAGCCTTTGTTATTTCAATTGTACCATTATTCACAAAACTACTTCCGTTTCTTTCCTGACCCGAAGCAATATACTCTTTAATGTCTGTTCCAAAATCATAATGATTCTTTTTTCTATCTTTTTTGATAACTACCCTAACTTCTCCACTTATAACCAATTTATAAACTCCACTTGGAATGTCTGACCAGTGAGGCACGATTTGTTCTTGAGAAAAGCCTTTAAATGAGAATAGGATGGCTAAAACTGCTATTAAAATTGTTTTTGATTTCATTACCATTTGTTTTTATTGGTTTAGAGGGCAAAGTTAAGAAGTTTTTTCTAATAAGTAACACTAAAGGGATAATAATCATCAATCTTTTTTTCTTTAACCCATTCCTTAAGATAGAATAACCTTAGTTTATTTTTTTTAGAATCAAATTCTAATTTTATAGAATCAAATTCTAATTCCG
This sequence comes from Bacteroidales bacterium UBA4893, assembly GCA_002399025.1. Classification (GTDB taxonomy): domain Bacteria; phylum Bacteroidota; class Bacteroidia; order Bacteroidales; family P3; genus UBA10566. The sequence continues at coordinate 34,713 of DHCV01000007.1, forward strand.
TAGAATCAAGATATAGGATTTCAATATAGGGGAAACAAAAAAGGCTACCCATTACGGATAGCCCTTCCTTCTTAAAAAGAATCGTTATGAGATTAATCGTACATTACAACTAAGAAACGACTCTTTCCCCAGAAATCATTTGCATTCTTAATCTTAATTGAGGTTGGAATTTTTCCTTCCATAACTATTTCATAAGATGAGCTTGGGTGTGAGGTCATTATCTTAATTTTATCTTTTCCATTTAGTGGGATTTGTTCAAAATGTCTAACATCAATCTTGGTGTATTTAGCAAGTTCGGAGTCTCCACTTACTTTAGTTCTCTTACCAATTCCTAAGAATCCTCCTGAAGTGCTAACTATTCCTTCTGTTTGAAGTTCTTTCTTTGTTCCAATTATGTAGTAGGCTGTGTTTCTTTCGCTTTCAACTTGAAGAATTTGTTCGTCCTTTGCTTGGTTTTGTTTTGATAGATTGTCAATGTTCTTATTCAAGTTTTCAATTACTATTTTCTTTTCTTGTAATTCTGTGGTTAAAGCTTGGATTTGTGCCTCTTGTTCGTTAACTCTTGTTTGAAGACTTTCAATAAAGGCTGCTAATTCCTTGTTCTTATTAGCGTCCTTACTCACTTGGCTGTTAAGTTTATTAAGTCTTGATTTGTTGTTGGCTAAAATCTCATTAATAGACTGAATTTCTTGTGTAATTCTGGCACGTGTGTCTTTATTAACTGTTTCTCCAGAGTTGTTCTTTAGCTTATTTACATTACCATATTTTGAGGTAACTTCTGTAAGACTTTGTTCAATTGAATTAAGTTCTTGAAATAAACTTTCCATTTCAGCATCCTTAGCTGCAATTACTGCTTGAATTGAATCATTCAACTTTTGTTGAGTAATTAGTTTGTCCTCAAGTTCTTTCTTTCCGCAAGATGCAAATACTATTGCTACAACTGCGAGCGATAAAAATAATCTTTTAATTGTCATTTTGTTTTTGATTTAAGTTAATAATGTTATCTTTGCAAAATAAAACGATGATTTTGTAGTTTTATTATTTTAATTGTAAAATATTTTTTTGGGGTGCTTAATACTATTTTATTTTAGGCTGAGATTATACCCTTTGACCCCTTAGGTAATGCTAAGGAAGGAAAAGCATTCTCATACATAAGTTAGCACTCTAAAATAATTAATATTATTATAACTTATGGTAACATATCCAATAGCCCTTACGATTGCTGGTTCTGATTCAGGAGGCTGTGCTGGTGTGCAAGCCGACATAAAGACTTTTTCTTCTTTAGGTGTTTTTGCAACCTCTGTCATTACAGCCATAACTGCCCAAAACACATTGGGCGTAACTGATGTTATGGCAATCCCTTCCGATATTGTAAAGAAACAATTACGTGCTGTTTTGGATGATTTTAATGTTGGGGGAATAAAGGTTGGTATGCTTTTCTCAAAAGAAAATGTATTTGGACTTTCCTACACTTATAAAGAATATGGTAAGAATATCCCTTTGGTTGTTGACCCTGTTATGATTTCAACATCTGGCAATTCACTTATTCTTGATGAAACCATTGAGGCAATAAAAGAATTCCTTTTCCCAATAGCCACAATTATTACACCCAATCTCAACGAAGCCTCTACCCTACTTCACAAAGAGATTCAAACAATCAATGAAATGGAAGTGGGAGCTATGGAATTTGTTAATGAATACGGAGTAAACTCTGTTTTAATTAAGGGTGGACATCTTGAAGGGGAGAATATGGTTGATATATTCTATTCAAAGTATATTTCAAGCCCTATTATGTTTAAATCAAAGAAAATCAACACAATCAATACCCACGGAACAGGTTGTACACTTTCCTCAGCCATTGCTGCCTTTTTGGCAATTGGACATAGTTTGGAAGAAAGCCTTCACTTATCAAAAGAATATATAACACAAGCCATTGACTCCGCCAAAGAAATAACTTTGGGCAAAGGAAACGGAGCAGTAAATCATTTTTTCAACCCACAAAAGCTAATCAAGAAATGAAGATAAAAGTAAATAATAAAGAGAAGATAATGCCAGAGAACATAAGTGTTAGCGAGCTTATAAAACTTCTTAACTATACGGACACTGTTGGAATTGCACTGGCAATAAATCAAGAGGTTATTCCAAAAACCAATTGGGATAATACAAATTTAAAAAGTGGTGATAATGTAACAATCATTCAAGCAACATGTGGAGGCTAATAGGAATTACGCCTGAAAAAGGAGTTTTGGATGAGCAAAAGAGAATTGTTGATTACTTAAATGGCGAAATAGATTTTTTCCATATTCGTAAGCCTAACCTAAGTATTGAACAACTAAGGTACTATTTAGATGAGTTCCCTTTGGAAATAAGAAATAGGCTCACCATACACTACCACCCTTCCTTAGCCTTAGAATTTGGTTTAGGAGGAGTGCATTATAATATTCAAAACCCCTATATCAAACCCACACATTCCGATTTGAGAAAGAGTTTTTCATCACATAAGATTGCAGAAATGATTGATGCCACAAAGACTTTTGACTATGTATTTTTGAGTCCTATATATAATAGTATATCAAAGCAAGATTATAATAGTAGTTTTAGGATTGAGGATTTGAAAAAGCTAAATCTGATTAATGAAAAGGTAATTGCATTGGGGGGAGTTAAAAAGGAGAATTTTGAGGAGTTAAAAGAAATTGGATTTGGTGGAGCTGCAATGATTGGAAGCCTTTGGAAATAAGGAGAATTAAAGGAAAAAGAAAATGAAATTAAAGAAAATACAATTCATAACTCATCGTAATTCCAAGTATGATTATTTGGACTCTGCCCTATTGGCTTTGGAAGGAGGGATAAGATTTATACAGCTGAGGATGAAGGATGCCACCAAAGAGGAATTAGTTAGGGTTGGAACAAGGCTCAAAACGGAGTGTGAGAAATATGGTGCAACATTAATAATTGATGATTATGTTGATTTGGTTACGGAGATTGGAATAGACGGAGTTCATTTGGGACTAATGGATGAACCAATTAATAATGCAAGAGAAAAACTCGGCAAAGAGAAAATTATTGGAGGCACTGCCAATAGTTTTGAGGATGTTATGTTGCAGTATAGTTTGGGAGCCGATTATGTTGGGGTTGGTCCCTTTGCTCACACCACAACTAAGGAAAAGCTAAGCAGTATTTTGGGACTAAAAGGCTATGAAGATATATTGGGAAATTGCAAAAGAGATAACGTAAATATTCCAATCTATGCAATTGGAGGCATAAGATTGAGTGATTTGGAGGTATTGAAACAAACAGGAGTTTATGGAATTGCAATAAGTTCGTTGATTCTTGAAAGCTCCTCACCCATTGAAACGACAAAAGAAATAGTAAAGATTTGGAAATAGATAACTAATAACCTAAATAATATGGATAAATTAATAATAGCAGGCAAGGAGTTTTCATCACGATTGTTTTTGGGAACAGGAAAATTTCCTTCCAATAAAATAATGGCTGAGGCTATTCTGGCATCAAGGACGCAGATGGTTACAACAGCAATGAAAAGGGTTGATTTGGACAAAAGCGATGAAGATGATATGCTCAAACATATTCTTCACAAAGACATTATTCTTCTTCCCAACACATCAGGAGTAAGAAACGCAAAGGAGGCTGTTTTTGCAGCAGTTTTGGCAAGAGAATCCCTGCAAACAAATTGGCTTAAACTTGAAATACACCCTGACCCTAAATACCTTCTTCCCGACCCTATTGAAACCCTAAAAGCAACAGAAGAGTTGGCAAAGCAAGGATTTATTGTACTTCCTTATGTTCAGGCAGACCCTGTTTTATGCAAGCTTTTGGAAGAGGCTGGTGCTGCAACAGTTATGCCATTGGGAGCACCAATTGGAACAAATAAGGGATTGAAAACAAAAGAGCTTTTGGAGATAATTATTGAGCAGTCAAACGTTCCTGTAATTGTTGATGCTGGTATTGGAGCTCCTTCTCATGCTGCTGAGGCTATGGAAATGGGGGCTGATGCTGTTTTAGTAAATACAGCTATTGCAATTGCAAATAACCCTGTTGAAATGGCAAAAGCTTTTGCATTAAGTGTGGAAGCTGGTAGAATGGCTTATGAGGCAGGACTTGGAAAAGTATCTCATAGCGCTGAGGCTTCATCTCCCCTAACCTCATTTTTAGATTAACAAAGAATTAAAACAATAAAAGAATATGAATAAGACTCAAGATATATGCAATGCATTCGATGCATCAGAAAAAGTTTATGTAGAAGGTAAGATTCATCCAATCAAGGTTGGTATGAGAAAGGTAAGCTTAACAGATACTATTGTTGATGGTAAGGCTGAAAAGAACGGAGATGTATTACTTTACGATACAAGTGGATTTTACACTGACCCTAATGTTAAGATAGATATTAAAAAAGGTCTTCCTCGTTTTAGAGATGAATGGTTAAAGAATAGAAAAGACTTAGAAAAGCTTACAGAATATACTTCAAAATATAGCAATCTAAGACTTGAAGACGAAAGCTTAAAAGGACTTCGTTTTGGAATAGACCATTTACCTTATGTTGCTAAGAAAGGAGAAGAGATTACTCAAATGGCCTTAGCTAAGAAAGGAATTATAACTCCAGAAATGGAATATGTTGCTATTCGTGAAAACCAATTAATAGAAGAAAGCGGATTAAAAACCTATATCACTCCTGAATTTGTAAGAGAAGAGGTTGCATCTGGCAGAGCAGTTATTCCTGCAAACCCTAACCATCCAGAAGCTGAACCAATGATTATTGGTAGCAAGTTCTTGGTTAAGATAAATACCAATATTGGTAATTCTGCACTTAGTTCTGATATTGATAAAGAAGTTGAAAAATCTGTTTGGTCATGCCGTTGGGGTGGAGATACTCTAATGGATTTATCAACTGGTTCTCATATTCACGAAACAAGGGAATGGATTATAAGAAACTGCCCTGTACCAATGGGTACAGTTCCAATCTACCAAGCTTTGGAAAAGGTTAATGGAATTGCTGAAACTCTTACTTGGGAAATATATAAAGATACTTTGATTGAACAATGTGAACAAGGAGTTGACTATTTCACCATTCATGCTGGTCTTTTAAGAGAACATCTACCAATGGTTGCTAAGCGTTTGACTGGCATTGTTTCAAGAGGTGGCTCAATTATGGCTAAATGGATGAAGAGCAACCAACAAGAAAACTTCCTTTACACTCATTTTGATGAGATTTGTGAGATATTAGCTAAATATGATGTTGCAGTTAGCTTGGGCGATGGTCTTCGTCCTGGTAGTATTTATGATGCTAACGACTCAGCACAATTTGGAGAATTAGAAGCATTAGGCGAATTAACCAAGATTGCTTGGAGTCATAATGTTCAAGTAATTATTGAAGGTCCTGGTCATGTTCCTATGCATAAGATTAAAGAGAATATGGAAAAACAAGTTACTGCTTGTCATGGAGCTCCTTTCTATACCTTAGGACCTCTTACAACTGATATTGCTCCTGGTTATGATCATATTACTTCTGCAATAGGTGCTGCTCAAATTGGTTGGTATGGTACTGCTATGCTTTGCTATGTTACCCCTAAGGAACACCTTGCACTTCCTAATAAAGAAGATGTAAGGAATGGTATTATGGCATATAAAATTGCGGCTCATGCTGCTGATATTGCTAAGGGACATCCATCTGCTATGGTTAGGGACAATGCTATGAGCAAGGCGAGATTTGAGTTCCGTTGGAAAGACCAATTTAATCTTTCTATCGACCCTGACCGTGCAAGAGAATACTATGGAGCTGAAAAGGTTCATGGAACTCCTTTCTGTACAATGTGTGGTCCTAATTTCTGTGCTATGAGGATTTCAAGAGAGGTTTCTGATAAAGGTAAAATTGAGTAAAATGGAAAGTTTTTATGATACAATAAAAGATTTAGATTGGGAAGAGATTAGAGATAGTATTTATTCAAAAACAAAGCTTGATGTTGAAAAAGCTTTAAATGCTAAAAATCCTTCAATTGAAGACTTTAAAGCTTTGGTATCTCCCGCTGCTAAGGATTATTTAGAACCTATGGCAAGAATGAGCAGAGATATTACTCAAAGACGTTTTGGAAAGACTATTCAATTTTATGTCCCTTTATATCTTTCTAACGAATGTTCTAATCACTGTATTTATTGCGGGTTTAATCATAATAACCCTATTGAGAGAAAAACTCTTACTGATGAGGAGATTATTCAAGAGATTAAAGCCATTAAAGCAATGAATATGGATAATGTTCTTTTGCTTACTGGGGAATATCCTTCAAAGGTTGGTGTTGATTATATTGAAAATGCTATTAATCTTTGCAGACCTTATTTTTCTACCATTAATCTGGAAGTTTACCCAATGAAAGAAGAGGAATATGAAAGATTGATTAAAGCTGGTATTAACTCTGTTTATGTTTACCAAGAAACATATCATCAAAATCGCTACAAACACTATCACCCTAAGGGGATGAAAAGCAATTATCAATACAGATTAGAAACACCTGAGCGTTTAGCAAGAGCAGGAATACATAGAGTAGGTTTTGGTGCTTTGATAGGACTTGAAGATTGGAGGGTAGAAATGGTTGTTATGGCAATGCATCTAAGATTTATGACCAAGAACTATTGGAGAACTAAATATGCAGTAGCATTTCCAAGAATACGCCCAGCCGAAGGAGGATTTGAACCAAAATTTATAATGAGCGATAAAGAATATGCTCAAACAATTTGGGCTTACCGTATATTTGATAACGATATTGATATATCAATGACAACACGTGAGAGCAAAGAGTTTAGAAGCAATTTCGTATCACTTGGAATAACCTCAATGAGTGCAGGCTCAAAAACCGAACCAGGAGGATATTCAAAACCAAATATAGAACTTGAACAATTTCATATCAACGATAATAGAACAGAAAAAGAAATGGAAGATATGGTAAAAGAACAAGGTTACGAAGTAATCTATAAAGATTGGGATAGAATTTTGAATTAATTGTAAGTTAATACTAATCCTAACCGTAAGGGCAGGGTTCACCCCTGCCCTTATTTATAATTGAATTAATAAACAAAACCACCATGCTTACAAAAGAAGAACAAGAAAGATATAATAGACAAATTATATTACCTGAATTTGGAATAGAGGCTCAAAATAAATTGAAAGAGGCCTCGGTATTGATTATTGGTGTTGGTGGTTTGGGTTCTGTTAGTTCTTTGTATATGGTTGCTTCTGGTATTGGCAAGATTGGAATTATGGATAACGATACTGTTTCAATCTCTAACCTTCAACGTCAGGTGCTTTATCGAGAAGATGAATTGGGATTATCAAAAGTTGAAAAAGCAAAAGAAACTCTTGAAAGATTAAATTCAAATGTTGAGATAATAACCTATAAAACATTTCTAACTCCCGAAAATGCGATATCAATAATTAAAGACTATGATATTATTATCGATGGGACAGATAATTTTAAGGCAAGATATTTAATTAATGATGTATGTGTTGGATTGGGAAAACCTTTTGTTTATGCATCAATTGGGGATTATTATGGTCAAGTTGCTATTTTCAATTTCAATAATAATTCTTCATGCTATCGTGATTTATTCCCAAACTATGATGAGTTGAATAATAGAGAAAATAAAAACAAAGGTGTTATGGGAGTTTTACCTTCCATTGCTGCATCTTTGCAAGTAAATGAAGCCATTAAGATAATTACTTCAACCGGAAGTCCTTTAATCAATAAGCTACTAACATTTGATATTCTTAACAACCAATTTACAACCCTTGATTTAAAACCAACTCAAAAAGCAAGAGAAGAAAGCTTGGAATCTTTTAAAAAATTATCCTTATGATAACATACATATCTCTTTTAAGAGGAATAAATGTTGGCGGGAATAAAAAAATTAAGATGGACTCTTTGAGAGAGGGCTTTAGTTCTTTAGGATACACAAATATAAAGACTTATATCCAAAGTGGGAATATTGTATTTTGCTCAAAGGAAGAAGATAAAACAAAACTGGAAACAGAAATTTCATCTATGATTATGGATAAGTATGGATTTGATGTTCCTGTTTTGGTACTTAATTCTGAAGAATTAAAAGAGGTTATTTCAAATAATCCTTTTGCAAACTCCACTAATCACAACAAAGATTTTATTCATATTACCTTCCTAAGCAATGAGGTAAAGGAGATAAATTATAAAGAGATTGATTCCAAAAAAGAAGATGTTGATGAATATAAAATAATCAACAAGACTGTGTATCTTTATTTGCCAAAGGGATATGGAAATACAAAAATTCATAATAATTTCTTTGAAAAACTGCTAAAAACTCAAGCCACCACAAGAAATTGGAAGACTTGCTTAGAACTATTTGAAATGTCAAAGTAAATATCCTCTCATTAATTTCATTATTTTTGCATTTCACAAATAGAAAATAATAAATAGAATGGATTTTGAATTAGTTTCAAGTTTTAAGCCTACGGGCGACCAGCCTGAGGCAATTGCTCAACTTGTGAATGGGATTAATCAAGGTGTGGATTATCAGGTTCTGCAAGGGGTTACTGGCTCTGGAAAAACCTTTACTGTGGCTAATGTTATTAAGGAAATCCAAAAGCCTACCTTGGTAATAAGTCATAATAAAACTCTTGCTGCTCAGCTTTATTCTGAATTCAAACAATTCTTCCCTAATAACGCTGTTGAATACTTTGTTTCTTATTACGATTACTATCAACCAGAAGCATATATTGCTCGCACAAATACTTATATTGAGAAAGACCTTCAAATTAATGATGATTTGGAAAAGCTGCGTCTTAGTGCTGCGTCTGCTTTGCTATCTGGGAGGAAAGATGTTATTGTGGTAAGTTCTGTTTCATGTATTTATGGTATTGGTAATCCTCAAGAGTTTGAAAATGGCACAATCTTGCTTAAAAAAGGTGAAAAAGTAAATCGCAATGACCTTTTAATGAGTTTTTCTGAAAGTCTTTACGTTAGAAATGAAATAGAGTTTGTTCGAGGAAGATTTAGAGTAAAGGGAGATGTTGTGGATATTTTTCCTGCTTATTTGGATTACGCTTATAGAATTTACTTTTGGGATGATGAAATTGAATCTTTGGAAAGCTTTAACCCTTTGGACGGAAGAAGAATTGAGCAAAAGGATGAATTGATTATTTATCCTGCAGGTAACTTTATAACCAATAAAACCGCTCTTTCAACAGCCACATTGGAAATTCAAAGGGATATGTTTGAAAGAAGGGATTACTTTAATGAAATTGGGCGAGGCTTAGAAGCAAAAAGGATTGAGGACAGAGTTAATTATGATTTGGAGATGCTAAGAGAATTGGGCTATTGTTCAGGAATTGAAAACTATTCTCGCTATTTCGACAGAAGGAAAGAAGGTGAACGTCCCTTTTGTTTAATTGATTATTTCCCTAAAGATTTTCTTATGGTTATTGATGAAAGCCATGTAACCATTCCTCAGGTTAGAGCAATGTATGGAGGCGACCGTTCACGCAAGGAGAATCTTGTTGAGTATGGTTTTCGCTTGCCTTCAGCCTTAGATAATAGGCCTTTGAGGTTTGAAGAGTTTGAAATGATGCAAAACCAAACCATTTACATTAGTGCTACTCCTTCTCCTTTTGAAATAGAAAAGTCAGATGGAGTTATTGTTGAGCAAGTTATTCGTCCTACAGGTCTTTTAGATCCAGTGATTGAAGTTCGCCCTGCTAAGAATCAGGTGGATGATTTGTTGGAAGAAATTAGCCTTGTGGTGGACAGAAAAGAAAGGGTTTTGGTTACAACTCTCACCAAGAGAATGGCTGAAGAGCTAAGCAGATATCTAACTAACTTGGGAATTAGAAATAAATACATCCACTCCGATGTTGAAACTTTGGAAAGGGTTGAAATTATTAAAGACTTACGTATGGGAGTTTTTGATGTTTTGATTGGGGTTAACCTTTTGCGTGAGGGTTTGGATATTCCTGAAGTTTCTCTTGTTGCCATTTTAGATGCTGACAAAGAAGGTTTCTTAAGAAGTGATAAAGCCTTAATACAAACCATTGGTAGAGCTGCTCGTAATGTTAATTCAAAAGCAATTCTCTATGGAGACAAAATCACAGGCTCAATGCAGAGAGCAATGAACGAAAACCTCAAAAACAGAACAAAACAAATCAAATACAACACTGATAATAATATAACTCCTCAACAAATTGTCAAAAACATATCTACACATCTTAGTCATGCAATATATGAAGATGTTGAGGATATTATGCCAAAGATAAATGAGACAAAGACAATTTATCGCAATGATAAGGAACGTCAAAAAGCCATTCGCAACCTTGAAAAGCTTATGCAGCAAGCAGTAAAAGACCTTGATTTCTTGGTAGCTGCACGTTATAGAGACGAAATTGAAAGAATAAAGAAAGAGAAATAAGGTTTTATAAAAATATCTCCTTGTTTTATTTCTCTAAGTCCTTGTTTTATTAGAATAACTCCTTATAAAAAATTACTAACTCCTTGTTTTAATCTCGAAAGATGTGCATCTTTCATACCAAAAGATGTGCATCTTTCACTATAAAAGATGCACATCTTTTTTTTCTAAGAAAAGCTTATCGGAAATTGATGTGTTAGTAATAAATATTTGCAAAAAACATTCTGAACTTATTACTATGCAAATATACAACAAATTTTTGAAAAAGGAAATTCAAATTGAGTTTTTATTAATATCTTTGCTAATTATTTTAGAGAAGAGAAGAATATGTTAGAGTTTGAAACAATTTGTGCATTGGCAACACCTTCAGGAGAAAGTGCAATTGCTGTTATAAGGCTATCGGGAAATAGGGCATTTGAAATAGCAAGTAAAGTTTTTGTAAGCAAGATGAAAGGGAAAACAATTGAGAACTCCCCTACCCACTCTGCAATCTTTGGGCATATAATTAGCAATGGAAAACTTATTGACGAATGTCTTTGTACAATATTTCGCTCCCCTCATTCATATACAGGAGAAGACTCTGTTGAATTTTCCATTCATGGCTCTTCATTTATAGCTCAAAAAGTTATTATTGCATTATTGGAAAATGGAGCATCACTTGCCAATAGAGGAGAATTTACTAAACGAGCTTTCTTAAATGGTAAATTAGATTTAGCCCAAGCAGAAGCCGTTTGTGACTTAATTCAATCTCATAATGAAGCCTCCCACACCCTTGCATTAAAGCAACTAAGAGGAGGATATGGCGATATACTACATTTACTTAGACAAAAACTAGTTGATATATCTTCTCTTTTGGAATTAGAATTAGACTTTTCTGACCAAGATGTTGAATTTGCAGACAGAACAGCACTAATAAATATGCTTAACGACATAAAAACAAGAGCAAATGAATTAGTAAACTCCTTCCAAATGGGTTCATGCTTTAAGAATGGAATACCTGTTACAATAGTTGGTAAACCCAATTCTGGCAAATCAACCCTTTTAAATGTTTTCTTAAAAGAAGAAAGAGCCATAGTTTCCGATGAAGAAGGCACAACGAGAGATACAATTGAAGAAAAGCTTAATTTAAGAGGCTTAGAGTTTCGTTTCATCGATACAGCAGGAATTAGAGAAAGTTCAAACAAAATAGAGAAAGCAGGAATTGAAAGAACATTCACTGCAATTGAGAAATCAAAAATTATTCTTTTTATTGTTGATGTAAACAAAACCACTCCAAAAGAAGCAAAACAAGAGATTGAAGACCTAAAACAAAGAATTGATTTCACAGATAAGCATCTTATCATAATTGCCAACAAGATAGATATTCAAAAGCATAAGGAGAAAGGCTGGAAAGAGATGAATGCAATTGAAATATCAGCCAAAACAAAGCAAAACATTGGCGAAATAGTTGAAAAGATGTTTGAGCTATTTGACATAAACGAGCTAAACGATAAGATTTTCGTTAGCAACTGGCGACATTTTGAAGCATTAAAACTCCTTTTAGAAGGCATTAACAGCACAGAACAAGGCATAAAGAACAATCTTCCATCAGACCTGATTGCAAGTGATATTCGCACCTGCCTACATCATTTAGGAGAAATAACAGGAGAAGTCTCCACCGAAGAAATTTTAGGCAATATCTTTTCTAAGTTCTGTATAGGAAAGTAAAGGAAAGAATTGTAGAATTATTTTTTTACAATATCTTAGTATAATCATTTAGCTAATTTATCCTTTCTTCAAATAAACTAATTCTATTTTGTTTAAAGATATTTACAGATTTACTTCTTCTCAAATTATTTTCTTCCTGCAAATAATTTTCAAGGAATTAGTACGTTATAAGCTCATAATATAAAAACTAATGAATTATGATAAATATTGGAGATAAGGCTCCTGAATTTTTGGGGCTTAATGAAAATGGAAAGGAAATAAAACTTTCTGATTTTAAGGGTAAGAAATTGGCTTTATACTTCTATCCTAAGGATAATACTTCTGGTTGTACTGCTCAAGCTTGCAATTTAAGAGATAATTATGATGATTTGAAAAAGGCAGGTTATGAGGTTGTGGGAGTTAGTGTTGATTCTCAAGAATCGCATATCAAGTTTAAGAACAAGAATAACCTTCCATTTAATTTAATTGCAGATACTGACAAAAAATTAGTTGAAACCTTTGGAGTTTATGGCACAAAAAAACTCTATGGAAAAGAGTATATGGGAACTTTTAGAACTACCTTTATTATTAATGAGAAAGGTATTGTTGAAAACATCATTACTCCTAAACAAATAAAGACGAAGGAACATGCTTTTCAAATACTAAACCTAAATAATTAATTTATTTGACTAATTAATATTTGTATGAAAGAATTATACGTTAGAAACAGCATTAGGATTAATGCTCCAATTGAAAAGGTTTGGGATGTTTTGACTAAGGGCGAAATGACAAAACAATATATGTTCAACTGCGAGCCTATAACTGATTGGAAGGTTGGTAGTGAATTGCTTTGGAAAGGAACTTATGAAGGGATAACAGCAGTCTTTGTGAAAGGCAGTATTGTTGAAATTAATCCACCCTTTAAGCTTGTTTACACTACAATAGACCCTAACACAACCTATGAGGATATACCAGAGAACTATCTTTTTGTTACTTATGAGTTGGAAAAGGAAGCTGAGGGTACTTTATTAAAAGTTTCTCAGGGTGATTACTCTAAGGTTTTTGATGGGGAGAATCGATACAAACATTCTTATAATAATGGTGAAGGTTGGATGCCTGTCTTGGTTATGATTAAAGATATTGCTGAAAAGTAGCAGTAAATTTGTTTAAGGCTTTCAAAATATTTTATTCCTTATTTCGTTATTTTCAAACTAAGAAAGAAATAATTCTTTCTTGACTTTAATTTAACTAAATTAGAATAGAACAATTAAAAACAAAAAACATGAGAACTTTAATCAAAAAAACAATTCCATTTGTCATTTCGACCTTTTTGTTGTTCAATTTTGCTTCATGCCAAAACAATACTACAACTACCTCTCCTATTGATTTTACTCAAGCTGCCGAACACACAATTCATGCTGTTGTTCACATACAATGCGAATATGCTCAACAAACAAATTTCTATGAGGATTTCTTTGGTTTCCTTATTCCTCATCAACGTTCACGCACCTATCAGACCTCTGGTTCGGGGGTAATAATCTCAAACGATGGGTTTATTGTAACTAATAATCACGTTGTTCAGGATGCTGATAGCATTCAAGTAATTTTGAATGACAAGAGAAGATATAAGGCTACCATTGTTGGAAATGACCCTTCAGCTGATTTGGCTGTAATTAAGATTGATGCAAAAGATTTACCAACAATTGAGTTTGGAGATTCTGATAAAACAAAGATAGGTCAATGGGTTTTAGCTGTTGGAAATCCATTTAATCTTACTTCTACAGTTACAGCTGGAATAATAAGTGCAAAGGCTCGAGACTTAAATATATTGGGAAATAAAATGAATGATAATCCCTTAAAGTCTTTTATTCAAACTGATGCAGCTGTAAATCCTGGAAATAGTGGAGGAGCTTTGGTTGATTTGGACGGAAAACTAATTGGTATAAACACTGCTATTGCCTCAAATACTGGTTCCTATGCTGGTTATTCTTTTGCCATTCCTTCCAATATTGTTAAGAAAATCACTAAAGATATTATGAGTTATGGAACTACTCAAATTGCTTATCTTGGTGTTAATATTGCTGAAGTAGATTCTCGATTGGCAGAAAACAAAGGCATTAAAAGGATAAAAGGGCTATATATTGCTTCTGTAAATGAAAATGGTGCTGCTCAAAAGGCAGGACTCAAGGAAGGGGATATTATTCTTAAGATAAATAATAGAGAGATTAATTCAAATTCAGAACTCAATGAAATACTATCTCAAAGCTCCCCTGGTGATAAGCTTTCAGTTAAATATGAAAGAGAGAACTCCACTAAGGAAATAACATGTCTTTTGCTTAACGAGATGGGAAATACTTCAATTGTTAAACCTGAAGAGAAAAACATTTTCACTGCTCTAAATAGTGAGTTTAGAGAGTTAACTTCTAAAGAGAAGAAAGAGTTTAGAGTTAGGAATGGTTTTGTTTTGGAAAATTTAGCCAATTCTCCTTTTTCTCGTTTGGGAATTAAGAAAGGTTTTGTCATCACAAGCATTGACAGAAATCCCAACACATCTAAAGAAGATATAAAAGCTCTAAATTCAAGAAAAGGAAAGATAATTATTGAGGGGTTTTATCCAAATGACTATAGGACTTACTATTATGTTTTAGTCTTATAGTTCTTTATTGTTGAAAACTCGTTAATAACTTTTTGAACAGCAACTTAAAATCTGTATAATTACAATTTATCTTTGCAAGGTAATATAATAGTGTCTTTTTTGTAAAAGATATTATTTAAATATCGGATTTATGAGACAATTAAAAATTGCTAAATCGATTACAAATAGAGAAATTGGGTCTTTGGATAAATTTCTTCAAGACGTTGGTAGAGAAGAAATGGTTTCTGCTGAAGAAGAAGTTTTATTGGCTCAGAAGATTAGAAATGGAGATCAAGAAGCACTTGACAAATTGATTAAGGCTAATCTTCGTTTTGTTATTTCAGTTGCAAAGCAATATCAAAATCAAGGACTAAGTTTACCTGATTTAATCAACGAGGGAAATCTTGGCTTAATTAAAGCCGCAAAGCGTTTTGACGAAACAAGAGGCTTTAAATTTATCTCCTATGCTGTATGGTGGATTCGACAAGCAATTCTTCAGGCATTGGCAGAACAAAGTCGTATTGTTCGATTGCCTTTAAATCAAGTTGGGGCATTGGGAAAGATTAAAAAAGAATCTTCTCGACTAGAGCAGCATTTAGAAAGAAATCCTACAATTGAGGAGCTTTCTGACATTTTAGATACTTCTCGAGAAAAACTTAATGATGTCCTTTCAATTTCAATGAGAGCAGTATCAATGGATGCACCTTTGATTGGGGATGAAGATATTAGTTTAATTGATGTTTATGTTGATGATAATGCTCAAGGAACTGATATTAATGTGATGCAGGAAAGCCTTTCAACCGAAATTCAACGCACTCTTTCTGTCCTTACCAAAAGAGAAAAGGATATCATTACGCTTTTCTATGGAATTGGACAAACACATGGCTATACCTTAGATGAAATTGCAAATCATATAAACATTACTCGTGAGAGGGTTCGTCAGATTAGGGATAAAGCCCTGAAGAGGTTAAAGCAAAACGCAAAAACTGAACAACTTCAATCATATCTTTAGTTTTTAAGCTTGTTGTTTGTTTGGAAGACGCCTTAGAATTAATTTTCTAAGGCGTTTTTAGTTTAGCTTATTACTCCTTATGAAATATTTAAGGGATAGGAAACTAAAAATTATTACTTGATGGAGGAGAAAAATCTTTGTTTTTGAAAAGTTTTTTGTATTTTTGAAAAAGTTTTTTGCAAATTATTTATATGGAAAATTATATTGTATCGGCTCGAAAGTATCGTCCTGCAGATTTTAAAAGTGTTGTGGGACAATCACACATAACAACAACTCTTCAAAATGCAATTAATACAAATCAACTTGCACAAGCGTTTCTTTTTTGCGGACCAAGAGGAGTTGGTAAGACAACCTGTGCGAGAATTTTAGCCAAAACCATTAATTGTACTAACCGAACAAATGATGTTGAGGCATGCAATGAGTGTGAGAATTGTTTGTCTTTTAATGAAAATTCGGCAATGAATATTTTTGAGCTTGATGCTGCTTCCAATAATTCGGTTGATGACATAAGGACCTTAGTTGAACAGGTTCGCATTCCTCCTCAAGAAGGGAAATATAAAGTATATATCATTGATGAGGTTCACATGCTTTCTCTTTCAGCCTTCAATGCTTTCCTAAAAACACTTGAAGAGCCACCAGCATATGCAAAGTTTATTCTTGCTACAACAGAAAAGCATAAGATTATTCCTACAATTCTTTCTCGTTGTCAAATATTTGATTTTCATAGAATAGAAAACAAAGACATTGTTCAACATCTTGAGTATATTGCAAAGAAAGAGAATGTTAATGCAGACATTGAAGCTCTACATATTATTGCAGAAAAGTCTGATGGAGGGTTGCGTGATGCTCTTTCAATGTTCGATCAGTTGGTTTCTTTCACCAATGGCAATCTTACATATTCTAACATAATTGAGAATTTGAATATTCTTGATTATGATTACTATTTTCGCTTTGTTGACTACCTCCTAAAGACTGATTTACACAAGACCTTATTGCTTTTCAACGAAGTTTTGGAAAAAGGATTTGAAGGCTCACATTTCATTAATGGACTTTCATCTCACTTTAGGAATTTGTTGGTTAGCAAGGACCCTTCAACAATTGTTTTGATGCAAACAAGCGAAAGTGTTAAACAAAAATACATTTCACAGGCAGCCGAATGCTCCTCAACCTTCATTCTTCGTGCTTTGGACTTCGCAAACACATGTGCAATTGAGTATCGCAATGCCTCAAACAGACGACTTTGTGTTGAATTGGCTCTTTTGAAGATGGCTAATATAATGAATAAGTTAAAGCCTAAAGCATCGCTTCCCAGGCAAAGCATAGAAGAAACACAGCAAAACACTAACGAGAGTAAAGAAGTTGAAGTCCAGAAAAGCTCTACACTTAAATCAGAAATAATAGAAAGCCCTGAAGAGGAACCTATTATCAATAAAGACCCTGAACCTCAAACAGAACTTCAAGAAGAACATGAATCTCAACCAACAAAGATTAATCTTCCAAAAACAAGCTCTTTCTCCATAAATGCAAATATTGAAGAAACAATAAAGGCTGATATTGAAGAAAGGATAAGACTCAACCCTCCAACAATTCCTTTGGATTGGGATTTGTTTAAATCTAAACTTAACGAATATGCTGATGCTATAAAGGATTCGAAGCCAAACTTATTCTTCATACTTACAAATTGCGAAATTGAAAACTCTGGAGATAATTCTGCAACAATTACATTTCTCAATTCAATGCAGGAAAAAGAATTTGAGGTTTCAAGACATGAGATTGTTAGAATAATTAGGAAGGCAACAGAATGCTCAAGTTTTCGTTTTAAAGGGAAGGTAATTCAAGAAGAGATTAAGGAAAAGCTTTATCGCCCTTTAGAAAAATTTAATTTCCTTGCTCAAAAACAACCTGCATTAGTGAAGCTAAGAAAAGATTTTGATGTTGAATTAGACTATTAAAAAACTTTAGATTAAAATGGGAGAAGCAATAATATTTTTAGGACTGTTGATTTTTGCAGCACATCTGTTTTCAATGATTTTTTCAACCAAGAAAATTCCAGACGTACTGCTATTACTTATAATTGGTATAATTATTGGACCAGTATTGGGGCTTGTGTATCCTGACTTTTTGGGAAAGGCTGGCACAATCTTCACCTCAATTGTGCTAATTGTAATACTTTTTGACGGAGGATTGGATATTAGTGTTCACGACCTTAAGCAATCGTGGAAACCAACCATAACCCTTTCCCTATCCTCAGTCATAGGCTCAATTGTTTTAGTAACCTCAATATGTTTGCTCATAGGACTTAGCTTTATTAATAGTTTAATTGTTGGAGTTATCCTTTCAGGTACTTCTTCCGCAGTTGTAATCCCTCTTACTCAAAAACTCAAACTTGGTAAAAGCACAAAAACAGCTTTAGTCTTGGAAAGTGCCATAACAGATATTATTTGTTTTGTTTTAGCCTTAGCCTTCATGGAAGCCTCAAAGGAAGGAAGTGGAGTTAATTTGGGTTCGGTTGCAGGTGGAGTTTTCTCTTCATTCGTTATGGCAACCATAATAGGCTTCATAAGTGGAATAATTTGGTCAAGCCTTTTGCAAAAGATAAGAACATTTAAGAACTCTATGTTTTTAACACCAGCCTATCTTTTCATCGTGTATGGATTAGCCGAAACCTTTGGTTTTAGTGGGGCAATTGCAGCATTAGCCGTGGGGATAACAATTACTAATATGGAGTACTTCAATTTCAAATTCTTAGAACGCTACCAAAAGAACAGAGAACTTAAACTTACTGAAGGAGAAAAGGACTTTTTGGGAGAATTAGTATTCGTACTAAAGACCTTCTTCTTTGTCTATATAGGAATATCAATCCCATTTAACAACACAATTGCACTATTTGCTGGCTTAAGCTTTACTGTAGTACTTCTAATTATGAGAATTTTTATAGCAAAGTTCTTTTCCCCAAAACAATCAAATGGATTCGACAAGAGCATAATTGCATTAATGATACCAAAAGGACTTGCGGCAGCAGTTCTTGCCTCCATTCCAGAACAAATGGGGCTTCCACAAGGAGATATGATTAAGAATGTTGTTTATGCAACAGTACTATTCTCCATTTTGCTTTGCTCAATTATGATTTTTGTAATTGAACGCTACCCTAAGGCTAATATCTTTATGCGTTTTTTCTTTCATCCAAAAAGAAAAACCAAAACAAATGCTTCCATAAATGAAGCATCATCATCAGAAATAATGGAAATAGAGAATAAAGACGAAGAATTATTCTAATAAAATCCCCTGTTTCTCAATCCAATTCAAAACTTATAAATACAACATTTGTATTATCAATTTCTATGAACTGATATTTCCTATTTAAATCAAATATAAATGAATTTAAATCAGATAAAAATTTATTTATATCAAGAATAAATTTATTTAAACAAGGAATAAATTTTGCAACCTGCCACCTTACACATTACATCCTGCCACCTTACATACTGCAACCTGCCACCTTGCATACTGCAACCTGCCACCTTACATATAACATCCTGCCAGGATGCAAAATTTAAACCTTATCTTTTCAAACTATAATAAGGGTTTGATACACTTATATCAAAGAGAATCCAAATTACACAGTAAATTTTACAGATAGAACAATAGGATAAGCCCATAGCCTAATGAAAATTTTTTCTGCTTAATTTGGATTTAAGTATAGATGATTAAAGAGAAAGGGATGCACTTCTGAAGTACACCCCTTTACGTTTTACTTATTCCACAATAAACTTCTTTCTAATATTTCCTTTTTCGGTTTTAATATCTACTATGTAGTTTCCTTTTGAAAACTTAGAAACATCGATTTCAATATCCTTTCCTTTATGTTTCTTTGAATATGCATTCTGAGAAAGTGAATTGTAAATTGTTATTTCTTTAATTTCATCAGAAGATACAATATTAATAAAGTCTTTTGTTGGATTTGGATAAAGAATTATTGCTGTCTTATCAGGCTCAACACTTGCTAAACTTAATCTTCCATTAGGATAGAATTTTAATAAATAAGCATTTGAAGAAGCGAAAGGATTATCTGACGTAGTTATATTTAAGATAATTCCTCCATCTTCTGTATAAATTACACCCGAAACTCCTTTCATTTCTGTTGGTTCAAATTCATTATAGACATATCTTTCATTAAAAAATAAGTTATTAATGTTTATATTATCTATTGCTATTCCTAATTGATTAGTAAAAGTATTATCAGTTACTCTATATGAATATATTATAGTATCTATATTCTTTACTGCAAAACAATAATCATTAATAGTAGGTGAGCCTGAAATCAAGTTATGAGATGGAATAATATTTGATCTTCTGTACGAAATACTATCTAAAGTTTTTAATACAGTGTTCTGTCTATACAAATAATCTCCAGATGCTCCAATAAAAATACTATCATTGATAGATGACATAAACAAATATTTATGCATATTTATACTATCAATTATTTTCCATGTGGATTTATCTATATAATACATTTTAGAAGGAGAAGTATTAATTAAAATCTTGTTTTCTTGTTCAAGTATATCAAATCCTAAAATCTTTTTATCATAAACTATATGATTTAGAACATTGCCAGTTGTATCAATTAAAGTTAAGCATAGATTAGAATCATCAAGACCAATACCCCTTGTATATAATTCAGCTGAAATAATTGCAAACACCTCCTCTTCTTTACAAAATATAAAACTAAAAGCACTTCTTACATTATTTATTGGTATTTTGACACTATTAAAGCTACCTCTTTCTAAGTCGTATGAATTTAGAAAAATAGAATCAATAACTGCAAAGGGGTTTATTATTAAGCCTTCTATTGTATCGCCTTCTATATGATAGCTTGGAGCAAAATTGAAAAGTTTATTATCATATTTTATAACATAATAATTACTAAGGTTAATAGTATTTAGAATATTTAGACTGTCATCATAATTAACATAGTAGTCACCTAATCTCGACCAATAACAATCATTATCATAATTTTTTAATAGATAACCTCCTGTTTCTGTTATAACTCCTTTTACAATTGAACTGTCTCCTTCATAAAGAGTATTTACTTGTGCATTAGTAATAGAGGAAATTAATAATATAGCTGTAAATATTATAGTTATTTTCATAATCCTAGAAGAATATCTCTATTAAAGGTTGCTGATGTTGTCATAAAATCATGAACAATAATTGAGGCAAAATTTGCCATTGTAATTTGTGGCATAAACCCATATACATATCTCTTCTTATAACAAGCAGAAGATAGATCTGTTACAACATATTCATGAAAAGCTGGAAAGACATCAATACATGTTCCTGAAGGTGACCCAGGTTGATGAAAATATTCATGAAGTCTTGTTATTACGCCATTAACTGCACTTGCTTTATTGTTATAATTAATTATTGAATTATAATTCCAATCCCAACATCCAGTAGTACCATTTGCATATAAGAAAATAGGCCAATTAAGAGTCCAAGTAAAATTAGGAGTTATATTAGTAGGAAAAGAATAGTAATAAGGTTGAATATTTAATATAAATCTGTAATCAATATCTATTTTGCAGTTAATTCTAGCTTGTTCGTCAACCTGATCTTGGCGGTAATAATTCCAATCAGAAGTAGTACTTAATGTTAAGTATTGATTGACAGGGTATCGTTCATTAATATTTCTTACTCTTTGAGTTCTTAGTCTTATCATTTTTTCCTCTGTGTCATAAAAATTACTATTAAAATGAGGAATATCTAAGCCAAATGTAACTGAAGAAGAAGAAATATCCTTTACATAAACGTCTGCAAATTGAAGAAACTTATTACCCATTTTCTCTAAAATAGTCCTTAAGAAGAAAATATATTTACTCCTTAATGAATCTGCATTGATTTCTCCTTCATTATTTCTATCTATTGTAAAATAAAAGTTCTGAGCATCATAACTTGTTTTATCAAATTTATCTTGTTTATCAACAATTGCTGCATTAAAAAATGTCTCCATTGCAAATACAACCTTATTTATATCATAAGTTTGTTCACTAATTTTTTCATTATTTACCAACTCACTAAAATTTGAGATAATTGAAATAATTTCATTATCAGAATAATTATTATCTTCATATTGGGCATGCTCTCTTGGTGTAAAACCAATATATTCTTCTCCCATTAATGATTTATTCTTAATAAGATTATCATTTTGATAATCTTCTTCATTTGTACATGCAACTGCAGATATAGCTAATAAAGCTATGAATATAATTTTTTTGATGTTTTTCATCTCTATAAATTTTTAATTAATAAATTCTCTTACGGTATTTATAACTAAAGATATTCTTTGAAAAGGTTAAGTTAATTGTAGAAAGTGAATATCTTTATTTCTGTGTTATAAATTGAGCTTCTCTTTTGCTTCTTGGGCTTATTATTTAGGAACTTTGGCAAGAGATTGGGAGTAGTGAAGCAACCAAAGTTCCTTATATTATGAAATTGTTCTTCCCCAAATAGAATATCCCATACATACATACATACATACATACATACATACATACATATTAATAGTAGTATCTAAATAAGTATTGACAATAGGATATGTCAAAATTAAACTAATTAAACTTGAATATACAGCTAATAATCTTTTATTATTAGCTGAGTTAAAAAATAATACATTTGATAATCTTATCATTATTATTAATATTCAATTTCAAGTTGCAAATGTATATCTTTATTTTTATAAAACAAATTTTTTGGAAATATTTTTAATTTTTGGTTAGAAATATTGTTGTATTTTTATCTCTAATGATATATTAAATTAATTTTTCATTTTGGAAACCTTTTCAATCACAAATAGTATTAATATAAGATTTTTTAAGGGAAAACAGATTGTTCTTTTGCATCTTAACTAAGAATAATAACAAAAGAATTTAAAATACAAGCATCTTTTGGATAAATAACGACATCTTTTAATCAAATAACGAGATGTTTTGATCAAATAACGAGATCTTTAATAGTCAAAGACGCCGTTATTTTGTCAAAAGATCTTATCTTTTTGATGCCATAAGCCTATCTTTTTATTTATGAAATATTTTTTTGAGAAATTTTGCAGCCTTATTTGATAATTATTATCAGCTTGCAAAATTTGGTAGGATTGATAATTTGAAGAATAATTAAAATTCTAACTATAGAGAAAGATTATTCAAGTTTATTTCTTTTATTTCTTTTTAAAGATTAAAGTAACTTTTTGCCAAATAGATTTCTTTTCTTGTTTTGGCTCTTCTTTAATTTCAGCTATTGGAGCTTCTTTTGGAGTTTCATGAGTTATCTCTTGAACTTGTGGTTTAGATTCTTTTTTGCTTTTTTCTATTTTAGGTTCTTTGGCTTTTTCTTCTTCCTTCACTTTGCTGTCATCAGCATTTTCTTCAGGCTTCTTTACTGATACATCTTCAACCAAGTATTCTTTCTCTACTTCAAAAAAGTTTGGACGTGATTCTGGCTTAAGTATATTTAGTGAAGAAAGAATTTTCTCTACCTCTTGTCTATCCTCTGGTGTATCTGCTGAGTAGTATTCCACAACATAGGTATATCCATTATCAATAATTCCATAATATCCTCCTCTAAAATAGTCTCGAAGTGGGCTATTGGTGTATTCTACAAATTTTGCATTATATTTACCAAGTGGTTTTGACTTTACTTTCTCAATTATCATATATTCAAAACCTGGCTTAAGACTTCTTTCGGATGAGGCTTCCATTATGGCTGCCTCTTGGTTCATTGCTTTCTTAATACAACTAACTACAACTTGATTCTTGTTGGTTTCATTATATAGTTTAATTGTAAAGCCATACATTTTCTTTTGTGTTCTGTTAACTAAATAATGTTCTGGGGCTTTAATGCTAATGTTTTCTATCTCAACTTTCAATCCTTTTTTTTGTGAGAAAAGACTTGATGGTATTAGACAAATTAATGCTACAATTAATATTGATAAGGTTTTTTTCATGGTAGGTTTATCAAATTTTATTTTTGTTGTGGTTGCAAATATACTATAAATAATTTGTTTAAAAGAAATTTTTACTATTTTTGCATTCTTATATTTTTATAACACTAATTTATAATAAATGTACATTTAACCAATTTAAGAGCTTGCCTTAGGTTAATTTTGGCAAAACTCATTCTAACACAAATTAATATGGACAACCAAAATCAAGATGTTGAATTACCAGAAATGGAACATCAATCAGAAGAAGCTACTCAAGAAATGATTAATGATGTAGTTGAAGAAAAAATTGAAGAAACTAAGGCTGAAGAAGCCCCAAAGGCAGCTGTTGAGGAAGAAAAGAAACCTCAAAACAATCAATCCAATGCTCAAAATGACTTTTCTGCTGAAATACTTTCTGTAGAGCATGATGAAGAATTGGAAAATCAAGAAACAGAAACTCTTGATGAACTAACTGCTCATTATTCTAAAATGAATAGAGAGGAATTGGTGGAAGAAATTAAATCTTTAGCAAACTCTCAAAACATAGAGCAGATGAAGATGCGTTCAAATATAGTTCGCAATGCTTTTAGAGCTCTAACTGATGATTTGAGAAATAAGGCTAAAGAAAATTTCCTTAAAGAAGGTGGACTTGAAGAAGACTTCAAATTTGAAGATGATAATCTTGATATTGAGTTTAATAAATATTACTCTTTATATAGAGAAAAGAGACAACATTATATTGATGAGCAAGAAAGAATTAAGCAAGAAAATGTTGCAAAAAAGAATGAAACTTTAGAAGAGTTACGTTTACTTTTAAATTCTGAAGAAAGCTTAAAAGAAATCTACGATAAGTTCAACCTTATTCAAGATAAATGGAAGTCAATAGGTCAGGTTCCTCGTTCAGAAGTTAATGGTCTATGGCAAAACTACCATTTCTTAATTGAAAAGTTCTACGATAAAGTGAAAATCAATCGTGAACTTAGAGATTTGGACTTAAAGCGTAATCTGGATGCAAAAATTGAACTTTGCGAGAAGGCTGAAGGATTGATTTTGGAGCCGTCTTTAAATGTTTCCTTTAAGGCATTGCAAGAAATTCATCAACAATGGAAAGAGATTGGCTCTGTTCCAATGGATAAGAATGAAGAGATTTGGGAAAGACTAAAGAATGCATCTGATCAAATAAACAAACGCCGTCAAGAATACTACGACACTTTGAAAGCTGAGCTTGAGAACAACCTATTGGCTAAGCAAGCACTTTGTGAGAAGGCTGAAGCAATCGTTAAAACTGAACATAAGACAATCCTTCAATGGAACACTTCTTCAACCGAAATGAACGAAATGCTTAAGTTGTGGAAATCAATTGGCTCTGTTCCTCAAAAGGAAAATGAATCAATTTGGAATAGGTTTAAGTCTTCATTGGATAATTTCTTTGAAGCTAAGAAGGTTGTTTTTGATAAGCTGAAAGAAGAGCAGGATTTAAACTATAACAAGAAGATTGAAATATGTGTTAAGGCTGAAGCAATTAGTGAAAGGAACGATTGGAAGGAAGCAACCAAAGAACTTTTACAGTTGCAAAAAGACTGGAAAGAAATTGGTTATATTCAGAAAAAACTTTCTGATAAAGTTTGGACTCGTTTCCGTGCTGCTTGCGATAAATTCTTTGAAAGAAAATCTACATTCTTCCAATCAAATCGTGAGAGTGAGGTTGAGAACTTAGCAAAGAAAGAAAACCTTATTAAAGCTGTGAAAGAATTCCAATTTGGTCAAAGCAAAGAAGAGAACCTTAACGCAATTAAGGATTTCCAACGCCAATGGTCAGAGATAGGATATGTGCCTGCAAATGACAAAGAAAGACTTCAAAAAGAATTCCGTGCAGCAATAAATTCTCATTTCGAAAAACTTCAAATTGATGTTCAAGAGTTTAAACTTAATTCCTTTAAAGAAAGAATTTCTCATTCCGATGACCAAAGACATATTTCAAAAGAAAAGAGGTTCTTGTTAGATAAGATTCAGAAACTTAAGGATGAAATAAATCTTTGGGAGAATAATCTTGGATTTTTAGCAAACTCAAAACAAGCAGATATTCTTAAGGCAGAATTCGAGAAGAAAATGGAAAATGCAAGAAAAGAAATAGCTCTTGAGGAAGCAAAATTGAAGATGCTTGACGAAACAATAAAGAGTCAAAAACAATAAATTTCAGTTTTATTATTGCAGAGTAAATAATTATTTATATATTTGCAAGCTGAAAAAAATGCTACTTAGCAGAAAGATTATTAACGTAACCCGTTTATATAAAATGGATAAACGGCAAAAATAAAGAATATGAAAAAAGACATTCACCCAACAAATTATCGTCTTTGTGCATTCAAAGATATGTCAAATGATGAAGTTTTTATTACTAAATCTTGTGCAAATTCAAGAGATGAAATTGAAATTGATGGAGTAAAGTATCCATTAATTAAGATGGAAATCTCAAACACCTCTCACCCATTCTTCACAGGAAAGGTTAAACTTGTGGATACAGCTGGTAGAGTTGATAAGTTTATGAGCAAGTATAAAAACCGCAAAACATCTAAGTAATTACATAAAAATTATATGTTTAACTAAATGTCTCATCAAATTTCTGATGAGACATTTTTTATTATTTAAAAATATTTTAATCTTATAGCCATTCTGTGAAACAAATTCACTATATTTGCGTTGTATTTATTAATTAATTTAAACACATTTACATATCATGAGTTACATATTATTTGACGATGTTGCAAGAAAATCACTTAAACCATTTACATACATAAGACCCGTTTGTGATATTAGAATTGGAATTCTAACAATTAGGGAAAAATGGGAAAAGTATTTGGGAGAAACAACCTCTACTCTAACTGAGGAATATCTTTCAAACAAATATCCAATCATCTTTGCTGATTCAATGACCCTTATTAATGGTTCTGTTTGTCCAACTCCAAAATTGGTTGAAGCAGTTAATAATCTTTCTGTCAACCAAGTTTTGGTTTGCAATGACAATATTATTGCAATGAGTAAGACAAGAGAAGATTTTATTTCTGAAGGAGACGACATTGAAAAAATAGAGATTGAGGAAGATTTTATTAAACTCAATAATGTTTGGGATATTTATGTATATAATGATAAAGCAATAAGAGAGGATTTTGAGTTATTGACCAAAGGCAGAACTTCCCAACCATTAAGTTCAACCAATAGGTTAATTAATCCTGAAAATATATTTGTTGAAGAGGGTGCAAGTGTGGAATGTGCGTGTTTAAATGCTAAGAATGGTCCAATCTATATTGGAAAGAATGCAGAAATAATGGAAGGTGCTGTTGCTAGAGGACCATTTGCTATGGGAGAGCATGCTGTTTTGAAGCTTAACGCCAAGATTTATGGTGCAACGACCTTAGGACCTTATGCCAAAGTTGGTGGAGAATTGGATAGCGTTGTCATTTTTGGCTATTCCAACAAGGCTCATGATGGTTTTATAGGACATTCTGTCATAGGTGAATGGTGTAACTTGGGTGCTGACACAAATGCATCAAATCTTAAGAACACATATGATGAAGTAAGACTTTATGATATTGAGAAAAATACCTTTGTACCTACCGGTCAAGTTTTTTGTGGTACAATATTTGGTGACCATTCAAAATGTGGAATAAATGTAATGTTTAACACAGGGACAGTTGTTGGAATAAGTTCTAACATCTACGGAGCTGGTTACCAAAGAAATTTCATTCCTTCATTTGCTTGGGGAGGAACCAATGTTGGACTCAAACTATATGAATTAGACAAAGCTATGGAGGTAAGTGAAAGGATGATGCAAAGAAGAGGTTTGGTAATGAGCGACGAGGATAAGAAGATACTCCAGCACATATTTAACCAAACTTTAAAAAACAAGAAGCTAAGATAAATGATTAATGATGAAAAAATGATTGAATTCTCGAAAATGTTTGCAGGGGAGCCTGAATTCATTCCTTTATTGACCGAAGATGACACATTAGATTTTGGAATAAAAGATTTACCTACAGAAATACCTATACTACCACTTAGAGGAAATGTTTTCTTTCCAAGTGTTGTTATGCCAATTACTGCAGGAAGAGAAAAATCAATCAACCTAATAAAAGACGCATATAAGAAAAAACTAATTGTTGGAGTTGTTGCTCAGAAAAATGATGTTGATGACCCTGACTTTGATGACTTATATAAAACTGGAACTCTGGCAAGAGTTGTTAGAACTTTGAATATGCCTGATGGAACAACCATGGTTATTATTCAAGGTTTGGATATCTTCACTCTTAACAGTATAACTAAAACAGAGCCTTTCTGGAAGGGAAGTGTTAGTTTGAATTATGACCAAGCTAAGAGCATTCCTAAAAACGCAAATGCACTTGTTGCAGCAATGAAGGATGTATACCTTAAACTAATTAAGCTTACCCCTAACCTACCAACTGATGTTTCTTTTGCAGTTCAAAACATAAGCAACCCATACTTCCTTCTAAACTATATTTCTGCCCATTTGGAGATTCCATTAGCCGATAAACAAAAGCTTTTAGAGATAAATGACTTTACAAAAAGAACTACAAAGGTTTTAGCTATACTCTCAAAAGAGGTGCAGATGCAGGAAGTTAAGATGCAAATCCAAAAAAAAGTATCAACTGACCTCGATAAGCAACAAAGAGACTATTTCCTAACCCAACAACTGAAAACCATTCAGGAAGAACTTGGAGGTAACCCAACCGAACAAGCAGTTTTGGAGTTAAGAGATAAAGCAAAATCAAAACTTTGGAGCAAGGAAATTGAAGAGATATTCAACTCAGAATTAATAAAGCTTGAAAGAATGCACAGCAGTTCTCCTGATTATTCTCTCCAACTTAATTATCTTAACTTCATGATTGAACTACCATGGAACCAGTATACAAAAGATAATTTTGACTTACACAAAGCCAAGGAAATTTTAGACGCTGATCATTATGGATTAGAAAAAGTTAAGGAAAGAATTATTGAATATCTTGCAGTCCTTAAACTTAAAGGCGATATGAAATCTCCTATTCTATGCTTGGTTGGACCTCCTGGAGTTGGTAAAACTTCTCTTGGAAAGTCTATTGCCAAAGCTATTGGAAGAAATTATATCAGAATGGCTCTTGGAGGTTTGAATGACGAAAGCGAAATTAGAGGACATAGAAAAACTTATATTGGTGCAATGCCAGGAAGAATTCTAAAGTCTATAAATAAATCTAAGTCTTCCAACCCTGTTTTTGTTTTGGATGAGATTGATAAGGTTTCTGGTATGACTGTTAATGGCGACCCTTCTTCAGCAATGCTTGAAGTTTTAGACCCAGAACAAAATACTGCTTTCCATGACAATTATCTTGATATTGAATATGACCTTTCAAGGGTTATGTTCTTGGCAACAGCTAACACATTAAGCACTGTTCAGCCTGCTCTTATTGACAGAATGGAAGTAATTAATATCTCTGGATATATTTTTGAGGAAAAGATGGAGATTGCTAAAAGACATCTTATTCCAAAACAGATAAAGGAACATGGACTTAAGAAAACTCAAATAACTATCTCCGATGAAGTTCTTTCAAAAGTAATTAATGAATATACTCGTGAGTCTGGCGTTAGACAATTGGAAAAAATGATTGCCAAATTAGTCCGTTCAAGAGCTGTTGAATTAGCAAAAGAAGAGAAATATTCAAAGACTATTAAGGTTGAAAGCCTTCAAAAAATCTTGGGACTTCCAATTGCTGACCACAATATGCACTTAGAAAAAGATACTGTTGGAGTTGTAACTGGATTGGCTTGGACTCAGGTTGGAGGAGAAATACTTTTCATTGAAGCAAGCACAAGTAAAGGCAAAGGAACCCTAACCTTGACTGGAAACTTGGGAGATGTAATGAAAGAATCTGCCACTTTGGCATACGAATATCTAAAAGCTCACTCCGATAAGTTAGGAATTGAATCAACAAAATTTGAAGAAACAAACCTGCATATTCATGTTCCAGAAGGAGCAACGCCAAAAGATGGTCCATCTGCAGGAGTTACAATGTTTACTGCAATGGTTAGTATTTTCACAAACCGAAAAGTTAAGTCCAATTTTGCAATGACAGGAGAAATAACTCTTAGGGGAAAAGTTACTGCTGTTGGTGGGATTAAGGAAAAAATACTTGCAGCTAAACGTTCAAAAATTACTGACATAATTCTTTCAGAAGAAAACCGTAGAGATATTGAAGACATTACCAAAGACTATTTGGAAGGACTAACATTTCACTATGTTGAAAATATGATTGATATTCCAAGTATTGTTTTAGTAGATTAGAAAGATAAAACAACAGAAACATAGTTTTTGTCAAGATATTTTGTTCTGGAACTTGATTATTTAGAATTTAGACTTGCTCTTTTAGGATTTCAATCAAGTGTTGGAGGTCTGCAAAGCCGCTTTTTTAACCCTAAAAAGCCACTTTTTTAACCCCAAAAAGCGGCTTTTTCAGGTCGAAAAAGTGGCTTTTTAGAGCACAAGGAAGCCTTCTGAGGACAAGAAAATCAAGTCATAGGACAAAATATCTTGATATAATTTGAACAGCATTAGATATTATTCCAAATTAATAAAGTAATTTGAACGGAATTAACCATAAAATGATTTACCTACAATGAGAACAATATACGATATTCGCAAAGATTTTCCAATACTTGAAGAAAAGATTTACAATAAGCCTCTTATTTATTTGGATAACGCTGCAACTTCTCAAAAACCTCTAAAAGTGATTGAAGCAATGAATAATTATTATCTTCATCTCAATTCTAATGTTCATAGAGGAGTTCATTTACTTAGTCAAAAGGCAACCGATGAGTTTGAAAAGACAAGAAAGAATGTTCAAAACTTTATTGGTGCAAAGCATTCTCAGGAAATTATCTTCACAAGAGGAACTACTGAAAGCATAAATCTTGTTGCCTCATCTTTCTGTCAGGAATTTGTTAAGGAGGGAGATGAAATTATTGTTTCTGAAATGGAACATCACTCCAATATTGTACCATGGCAATTGGCTCAAAACAAATATAAATTCAAGATTAGAGTCCTTCCATTTAAGGATAACGGAGAATTAGATATTGAAACTTTCAAAACACTACTTAATTCAAAGACTAAATTAGTTGCATTGACTCATGTTTCAAATGCTTTGGGAGTTGTTAATCCAATTAAAGAAGTTATTGAACTTTCACACAAGAAAGATATTCCTGTACTTATTGATGGAGCACAAGGAGTTCCACATTTTAAGTTAAACGTTGATGAGTTGGATTGCGATTTCTATGCTTTTTCTGCTCATAAACTTTATGGACCAATGGGAATTGGGGTACTTTATGGTAAAAAGAAATATCTTGAGGCCATGCCACCCTATCATGGAGGTGGAGAAATGATAAAGGAAGTTTCATTTGAGGGGACAACTTTCAACGAATTGCCTTTTAAGTTTGAAGCTGGTACGCCTTCAGTTGCAGATGTATTGGGATTTAATGCAGCATTAGAATATATTGATGAGATAGGATTTGATTTTATTGAAAAGCATGAAGAATTTCTAATGCAATATACTACTGAAAAGCTACTATCTTTAGATGATATTACAATTTATGGCACAACTCCACACAAAGCAGGAGCAATTTCTTTTAATTTAAAAGATGTTCATCCCTTTGATGTAGGAACACTTCTTGACCAAATGGGAATTGCCATAAGAACAGGACATCATTGTGCACAAACAGTGATGAAACATTATAATATTGTAGGTACTGCAAGAGTTTCCTTTGGTATTTATTCCTCAAAAGAAGAGATAGATCAGTTTTTTGAAGGGTTAAAAAGGGTCAAAACCATGCTTCTTTAGGCATGTAGCTTTGAATAAGAACCAACCTATATTCGTCCCCAATACTTCCTTAGGAACCATTCTGCCCCAAATATCAAAATTATTAATCCTAAATACCACCATTGATCTATAAGGTTTTTGTTGGTTATGGTCTCAGAAATCAGCGGTTTTATATCCTTCCTCGCCTTGATTATACTCTTCAAATCGGCGATTTGTGAGGGGTAAATCATAGTGCCATCGGTAAGATTGGAAAGATTAAAGAGTAGGTTATGGTCGGCAACAAGGTTAACGGATTCAAGATTTTGTGTGGAGATATAGAAGATTCCATTAGCCGTAAAGGTCGTCCCTCCATAGTGGGTGGTGGCGTTATAGGTGTATTTTCCTGAAGGAAATATGCCTGCGTTTAGGTGATGGGAGTTGATGGTCTTGGAGAAAGTGAAGGGGTATTTCTTGTTTTGACTATCTGTGATTGTTAGGTTTACATCTGACTCATTGACCAATTCATAGCTCTCATTATAGAGTTCTGCATCCATCAAAACAGCCTCATTCTCCGCAAAAACATTATTGCATATGACCCTAAATCGGCTTTTGTTGACCTTAGAAGCAAGGTATTGTATGCTCTTATGTATTATTTCATCCGCCTCAGAATGGGTTTCGTTTATCAAGAAGTTTTGCATTCTCCACCTCCAAAAGCCCTCTCCTACTATTATTCCTACTCTTTCTGAAGGGGTATTGAGGAAGGAAATCAAGGGGTAATCTGTGCTTATTGCTCCTGCTTTTTGAAACATTAGGCTATGAAGATTGGGCGAAAGGTTATAGCGTCCAAAGGGTGATTGGAGTGGTGGAAACTGGTTTAGGAGGTCTTGGGTTGGCTTTGTGAGGGTGAAAAGTGTAAAGTTGGGGTTGTGAATTGGGGTAACTTGGTTGAGCGAACTCTTGGTTTGGGTAATCTGTAATCCTCTTTGCACTGTGTTGAAATAGGGCA
Organism: Bacteroidales bacterium UBA4893; assembly: GCA_002399025.1. Taxonomy (GTDB): domain Bacteria; phylum Bacteroidota; class Bacteroidia; order Bacteroidales; family P3; genus UBA10566. The sequence goes on from DHCV01000007.1 coordinate 67,308, forward strand.
TATCGGTTTGCTGTCCTATTATATATAGTATGGGAATATCCTCCTTTTGTAGCTCCTCAATCAGCCTCATATGCTCCGGATTTGTGGATGGGATTTGGTGAAGGATGGCGATATTATAGTCTTTTAAAGGGGTTTTCTTGTCCAACTTATTGAAGAGATAGGACTCGACTTGGTAGTTTTCATTGTTCTCAATTGCTTGCTTTAGGGCTGAAATATCGGGAGATGGGGAGTTGGCTACGAGCAATACTTTCTGTCTGCCATCAAGAACTTCTACATATATATCCCTTGTGTTGTTGGCTGTGGATTGCTCATTTTCTATGCTCTCAACGCTGATTCTATAATGTTGAATCCCTGTTTTGTCGGCTCTGAGAATGGTGTTGAACTGCTTGGAAAAGGCGTCATTGTCAATAAGAAACTTCTCTTCATAGAGCATTACTCCTTCTTTTCTTACCCTCAAAATGGAGTTTGAACCCTTAGCTTTCTGCGAATTGACTACTATTTCTAAGGGAAAATCATTGTTCAAATAGGCTATTCGGTTATAGCGAACTTCTGTTATGGCTATGTCTTTCTTTATGGTTGTGTCGCCAAGTGCAATAGTAAAGATGGGAAAAGAGAGGTTTTGCAGCATGTTGAGCGGGCTTTTGCCCTTATTGACTATTCCATCTGTGCTGATGATTAAGGCGGAAAGGTTATGGTTAGAGTAGGTCTGGTCAACCATTTCTAAGAGTTCCGATAGGTCGGTTGCCTTGTCTTGGTGTTCAATTTTCTTCGTTGTGGCTATCTCTTTTGCTCCGTTGCCAAAGCTGATTAGCTTAATATTATAGTCATTTTGAAGGTCATTTCTCAGGTCTTCAATCTCATCTAAGAGGGTGGTTTTGTAGGCGAGGGAGTCTTTGGTTTGAAGGATTGAGGAGGAATTATCTTGGGCAATTAGAATAATGGGCTTTTGTGTTTCGGTACTCTTTATTTTGATTGAAGGCATCAAAAACAAGGATAAGCAGAGTAAAAAAGCAAGAAATCGGAGGGCGAAAAGGAGTATTCTTTGGTTAGGAGTGAAGGATTTTCTGCCCTTGGAATAGCGATACAGAAGTAGCGAAGCTCCAAAGGAAAGCATCAAAATCGGGATTATCCACCAAAGGGAATAGTGAGTTAGCATGGTCTGAATAGTGATTTCTTAGGTTATGTTTCTTTCTTTTTTGATGGACTCATAGGCGTTATTTATCTCCTGAAACTTCTCTTTTGCAGCCTTTTGTGCCTCTTCCCCAAGGGAGGAAAGCTTGTCGGGATGATACTTTTTTGCTAATTTTCTATAGGAACGTTTGACCTCTTCGTCGGTAGCATCTCGCCCTATTTGGAGTATTGTATAGGCAGAATGTGAGGTCTTAAAGTACATTGCCTCAATGGTTTTATAGTCTGCTTCATTAAGCCAAAGGAGGTTTGAGATATGGTGAATCTTGTCTCTTTCGTTCTTAGAACAGGCTTTGTCACTATTTGCAAGCCCGAAAAGATAGTGCAGAAGCTGCAGCCTGTCGGCATAATTAAGGTGAGTTCGCATCTGAGAGCAGGCATTATTGATGTCTATTTCCTTTGACAATAACTCCTTTAGTATTGCTAAACGATTGTTAGTATGTTCTATTCCGAAGTTCTTAATAAAGAAATTCTTAACGAAATCTACCTCACTTCGCATCACCTTTCCGTCAGCTTTCATAACCTCAGAAGCAAGAATCAGAAGGCTAATAGAGAAGTCTCCTTGGTGCTGAGTGCCCGTGCTATACTCCTTCTTTACAAGACCTTCTAGCAAACTTCCAGCGGCATAGCCTATCAAACCCCCTATCAATCCACCCCCAAAAAGAAAGCCCAAAAGTCCCGTAATCCATTTTATAAACCTCATAATTGCAAGTTTTAAGCATGCAAAGATAAGTATTTTTCTATCATTAACTTTGATTATTAGAAATTAAAATCTTAATTTTGTGCCTCTAAAATCAAACAAAAATGGACGTTATAATTGCCTATTCAGCCCTCTTTATCGGCTCAATCCTAAGTGGATTAAGCCTTTTTCTTATCAATAAGAACAACAATAAAGCCCTTAAATTAATAACAGTTTTTGGGGGAGCCTTCCTATTTGCAGTATGCTTCATTGACCTTATTCCAGCCATGTTTGAGCCTCATTCTCACTCTCATTGCCAACATAATCACCACACAAGTCTCCCTCTTGGAGCCTTCATATTGGTAGGATTTCTCCTCCAACTCCTTCTTGAGCAGCTCTCATCTGGGGCTGAACACGGTCATATTCACCACAAAGGCGAGAAGAAAACCCTCCTTTCGTCCCTCATGTTACTTTTAGGCGTGAGTATCCATGCTTTTTTGGAAGGGTTCCCAATCGTCTCTGAGGGTAAGCCAAATCTTGCTATGATAACAGGAATCATAATACATAACATTCCCCTAAGCATTGTTTTGGTGGGTGCTTTTCTTCAAAGTGGGATAAGCAAACTGAAGTCTATCCTCCTTCTAAGTATATTTGCCTCAATGGCAATCATAGGCTCTTTGCTCAACCAAAACCTCGAAATCCTGCATCCATATCAAAGTATTATTATGGGCATTGTGGTTGGAATCCTACTCCATGTTTCGATAACAACACTCTTCGATTCCGAAGAAAGTCACCAATACAATCTAACGAGATTCCTTATAGTAATCCTTGCCTTTGCAATAGTAATTCTTCTCCCTGCACATACTCATTAGAATATACTCCTTAGAAATAAAATAATAAAAAAGTTGAATTAATAAAAAACATGTGTAAATTTGCCATATTATTTATACTTATTATGTAGCTTAATCTAAATACTATATAAATACTAAAGTGTAGAGAGAAATAAAATACAGAAATATATATATAACAAAATTAAAAACAAATTAAATATGAAAAGAGTAATTACGAAATCATTTTTTACAATAATAAACTTAATAATATTTTCTTTTGCAACATTAGGTCAAACAGTTAATACTAATAGATGGATTGAACTTGATTTAATAGGAAATGATAGTATTGTTTTATATATGAACTCTATTACTCCGAATACTAGAGTAATGATAAAAAGTGGTAATGATAGCACTATAGAAAATATTAATGGACTTTTTACAAATACATACAAATCCAATGGAGTAAAAATGACTATTTATGGAGATATAAATTGGTTTTCTTGCTCTAATAATATTAACAACATTTCAGGAATAGACGCGTCTAATAATACATTACTCAATTATTTATCATGTTGTAATAATTCTATAACTAATATCAACCTAAGTGGATTAAATAATTTACAAAAGCTACATTGTTATCATAATCTTATAATCAATCTTGATGTAAGTGATTTAACTAATTTACAAGAGTTAGAATATGATTACAACAATGTAACAAATATTGATTTAAGTAACTTAATTAATTTACGACGATTATCTTGTAGCAACAATTCTATAACTAATCTATATGTAAGTAGTTTAATTAATTTAAAAACGCTAAATTGCAGTTATAATTCTTTAACAACTCTTAATGTAAGTAATAATAATAATTTACAACAACTATATTGTACCAATAACAACTTAACGAATCTTGATTTAAGAGGCTTAAATAATTTGATAGAAATACATTGTCATGACAATTATTTATCTACTCTTCTTGTAAATGATTTGAGCAATTTAGAGATGTTATTTTGTTATAATAATTTTTTGACAAATATTGATTTAAGCGGATTAGATTCTTTACAAACATTAGATTGTTGGAATAATCAATTAACAACTCTCGACGCAAAAGGATTAAATAACTTAAAATACCTAAATTGCTATGAAAACTATTTAAGTAATCTTAATGTAATAAACTTAAGAAATTTAGAACAATTATATTGTTATTCTAATTCATTGACAAATCTTGATTTAATTGGGTTAAACAACTTGAAGACTCTTAGTTGTTTTAGTAATAATATAAGCAACCTTGACCTCGATAGTATAAGCAGTTTACAAATGTTATTTTGTCATAACAATAATCTTCCTAATCTTTATGTAAATAATTTGAATAATTTAGAAATTCTTAATTGTGCTAACAATAACATTTCAAATCTTGATGTAAGTGGATTGTCTAATTTAATTTGGTTATTTTGTTACAATAACAATTTATCTACTTCATCTTTAGACCATTTATATTGTAGTTTATATAATAGACAAGCACAAACTTACTCAGGAATAATTGTTCCTATTAATGATTCTTCTTCTAATTATCTACCTACATTAATTGCCAGTAATAAACAAAATGCTATAAATAAGAATTGGTTAGTAAAGTATTTTGAGAGCAATGAAGATATTCCTGCAACAATAGGAACTTATAGTTGCAATAACTCTATTGAAGGCATCAATAATGATTCTATAATAATAAAATTTTATCCTAATCCATTTAAACAAAATATTACTATTGAAGCGAACGAAAATATTAAGAAAATTTATGTATTTAACATTTTAGGGAAAGTAGAGCTTACAAAGGAAATTAATAAAAACAGCACAACACTTGATTTAACCTTAATAAATAAGGGGGCTCACATAATAAAAATATTTACTTCTGAAGGTGAAAAATCTTTTACTGTTATTAAAGAATAAAAATGCAATTTGTTGTTGTTTTTGTCTGTTCTTTATAGAATATATAGTTTATGAATAACTGTTTTAATTTCATACAAATATCAAAATAATGCTCATTTTTAAATAAATTCTTATCCACATAAAACTTGGTCTTCTGTATTTAAAGCTCAGCTTTTAGACAATCATTAAAATAATCTAACTCGTTTCTTGATTGTAATCTTAGCCTTTGTAATAGTAATTCTTCTTCCTGCACATACTCATTAGAAGATACTGATAATCTGAACTTAAACTTTTGAGGGTGTAAACTCATAACTTTGGGTGCTAAAGTTTAACTTTGAAAATGATTGACTATGCATTTGGACATAAAAAAAATAGAGAAAGACATAGCATCTTCCTCTATTTTGTGTATATAAACTCTATCTTAGAATTGGAATATCAAAGATTATAGTAGTTTTTTCTTTAGTTTATCAATCATATCAATGGTCATTGACTCAAGATTAAACTTAGGATTGAAGCCCCATTCTGTTCTTGCACAAGAATCATCCATCCAATTTGGCCATGAGTCGGCAATCTTTTGACGTACTTCATCTAATTTATATTCCATCTTAAATGCAGGGAAATGCTTTTGGATTTCCTTGTATATTTCTTCTGGATTAAAGTGCATTGCAGTTACATTGAATGAGTTTCGGTGTATGAGTTTGGAAGGATCTGCCTCCATAATGTTTATTGCTGCATCCAACGCATCGGGCATATACATCATATCTAATTGAGTATTTTCGCTCAGTGGACAGAAGAAAGTCTCCCCCTTAACTGCCGCATAATATATCTCAACAGCGTAATCGGTGGTACCTCCTCCGGGGAGAGTTACGTTGGAAATCAAGCCTGGATATCTTACAGAACGAGCATCAACACCAAAGCGAGAAAAGTAATAGTCCCCCAATAATTCCCCTGCCACCTTGGTTACTCCGTATATTGTGTTGGGGCGTTGTATGGTGTCTTGAGGGGTTCCATCCAAAGGAGTTGAGGCTCCAAATGCCCCAATCGAGCTTGGTGTAAAGATGGCACAGTGGTTCTCTTTCGAGACTTCGAGGCAGTTCAAAAGGGCTCCCATGCCTATGTTCCAGCCCAACATTGGGTTTCTTTCCGCCGTTGCTGAGAGTATTGCCACGAGGTTATATATGGTGTCAATCTTATATTTCTTAACTATGGAATCTATCTCTTGGCAGTTGGTTGCGTCACATTTCTCTACCGGTCCACTTTGCATTATCTCGTCCCTAAGTGGCAATTTGATGTCGGTAGCAACCACATTTGCACCCCCATAAACCTCCCTTAGTCGCATCGTTAGCTCCGATCCTATCTGTCCGCCGGAGCCTAATACTAATATCTTATTCATATACTTATTACTCTGAAAATTTCTATTTCAACACTCCCAATTCTTTTCCCACCTTCACAAAAGCGGCAATACACTTATCCAAATCCTCCTTTTGGTGGGCAGCAGAAAGCTGTACCCTTATCCTTGCAAGCCCCTTTGGAACAACCGGATAATAGAAACCTGTTACGTAGATTCCTTCCTCTTGCAAACGTGCTGCAACATCTTGAGAGAGCTTAGCATCGTAAAGCATAACGGCACAAATTGCTGATTGTGTTGGTTTGATATCAAAGCTCGCATCTTTCATTTTTTGAACAAAGTAAGCAGTATTCTCGTGAAGTTTATCCTGAAGAGTGTTTGTTTTGTCTATCAAATCGAAGGTTGCGATACCAGAGGCAGCAATCATTGGAGGTATTGAATTAGAGAAAAGGTATGGTCTTGAACGTTGACGTAGCATCTCAATAATTTCCTTTTTGCCTGTCGTAAAGCCCCCAATTGCACCACCGAAAGCCTTTCCCAGAGTTCCTGTAAGTATCTCTATCTTACCTCTAAGGTTAAATTCTTCGGTCGTACCTCTTCCTGTCCTACCGCACACACCGGCAGAATGTGACTCGTCAACCATTATCATAGCATCGTATTTTTGTGCAAGAGTATATATCTTATCCAAAGGAGCTACATTACCATCCATTGAGAACACACCGTCAGTAACAATCAAACGGAACCTGCAATCCTTCGCAGCAATGAGTTGTTTTTCCAAATCTTCCATGTCGGCATTGGCGTAACGGAAGCGTTGAGCCTTACAAAGCCGCACCCCATCAATTATGGAAGCATGATTCAAAGAGTCAGATATTATAGCGTCATCTTCGCTTAACAGTGGTTCGAACACGCCACCATTAGCATCAAAACACGCCGCATAGAGGATGGTATCTTCAGTTCCGAAGAAGTCTGCAATCTTCTTTTCTAATGCTTTATGAAGGTCTTGTGTACCGCAAATAAAGCGAACAGAGCTCATTCCAAATCCTCTTTCGTCCATTGCTTTCTTTGCAGCCTCTATCAGAGTTTGGTTGTCTGACAGACCAAGATAGTTGTTCGCACAGAAGTTCAATACTTCTTTTCCGTTGTCAGTTTTAATCTTTGCTGACTGAGGAGTAACTATAATCCTTTCCTGTTTATAGAGTCCAGCCTCCTTAATAGAGCTTATTTCTGACTGAAGGAAACTTTGAAATTTTTCGTACATAGTCTATATTTTTAATGTTATTATTGAATGAATACAATTATGATATTAGTGATAAAATAATCTGCAAATTTAGAAAAAAATATTAACTTTGCCGTGAAAAAACACGTATTTTATCTCATTAAGTTGTTTTATTTATGAATATTGTTATTGCAGGTGATGGTGAGGTTGGGTTTCATTTAGCCCGCTCTCTTTCCAAGAGTAGGCATGATATTACGGTTGTGGATCCCAATTCTGAACTCCTGAAAATGCTTGAAGCTGAGTCCGATTTGTTGACAATTGTGGGTAATTCCACCTCGTTAGACACTCTAAAACAAGCCGAAGTTGACAAGGCAGATCTTCTTATTTCTGTCTTACATGAGGAGAGCATTAACATAATTACCTGCATGCTGGGAAAGCGTTTAGGAGCAAAAAGAACCATTGCAAGAGTAAATACTCAGGAGTATTTGAACGATGTTAATAAGGGAATGTTTAAGGGAATGGGAGTCGATGAGCTTGTTTGTCCAGAGAAGATTGCAGCAAAGGAAATCTCCAATCTCCTAACTCGAAACATATCAACCGAGCTTTTTGACTTTGCAAATGGACTTTTGCGAATATATATGATAAGAATTGACAACAAGTCACTCTTTATTAATAAGACCCTAATTGAAGTTGCTAAGGAGTATCCTAATTTGGGAGTTAGAACAGTGTGTATAATCAGAAGAGGGACAACAATAATCCCTAATGGGGAGGATAAGTATATAATTAACGACTTGGTTTACCTCATAACAACCGTAGAAAAGGTTGATAAGATTAAGGAAATAAGTGGCAAGAAAAATTTCAGTATTAAGAATGCGATGATTGTTGGAGGAGGAAGAATTGGTCGAAGAGCTGCAATAAACCTACACGATAAAATTAACTTAAAGATAATTGATCAAGACATTGAACGTTGCAATCGCTTGGCAAATGAGTTTGATGATGTGATGATAATTAATGGAAATGGTAGCGATATTAATATGTTGCAAGAAGAAGGGATTAACGAAACTGATGCCTTCATTTCACTCACCAATTCAACCGAAACAAACATTATGGCATGCATTTATGCCCATCGTCAAGGAGTTAAGAAAACAGTTGCATTGGTTGAAAATGTTAACTATATCGACGTATCTCAGGATATTGGAATTGACACAATAATTAATAAAAAACTTATAACAGCAAGCTACATCACACGCTTTACATTGGGTGGAGAGGTAACTTCTTCAAAATGGCTTTCGGGGATTGATGCAGAGCTGATTGAAATCACAGCACAAAAAAACTCTTCAATAACTAAGAAACAACTTAAGGACCTTCGTTTCCCAAAAGGTGTGAATATAGGAGGAGTAATTAGGGAAGGGAAAGCAATGATTGCTAATGGTGATACCCAAATAATGCCTAATGATAATGTTATTGCCTTCACAGTTCCTGAATCAGCTCAAAAACTGATAAACCTCTTTAGTTAATGATAATTGCTAAAACCTTCAACTATAAAATCCTATTCTATATTTTAGGATTGACCATAAGCTTCATTGGCTTTTGTTTCATTCCTTCAATTGTCATTGCATATCTCTTCAACGAACAAACCCTAATAGACTTCGTTGCCTCTTCAATCTTAGCAATTGGATTTGGCTTTGGAATAATGTATGCAAACAGAAAATACCCTCAAAGCCTTACCAAAAAAGAAGGACGAGCCGTTGTAGGACTAATTTGGAGCGTTGCCCCTATCGTAGCCTCAATCCCCTTCCTCCTACTCCCTCAATATTTTTCTTCCCCCATCAATGCACTCTTCGAATCCTTTTCTGGTTTCACAACAACAGGCTCTTCAATACTTACAGACTTAGAAAACATCCCTAAAAGCGTACTATTGTGGAGGGCATTAACCCAATGGATTGGAGGACTGGGACTGACTCTATTCATAATAATCTTTATGAAAAACTTTCGTAATGGAGCTAACTACCTATTCAATGCCGAATTTACCTCAATAGATAAAGAAAAAATACATCCCCACATCAACCAAACAGTATCTCGAATATTTATAATCTATTTTGGATATACAATATTGGCTTTCACCCTACTCTACTTTGGAGATATGGACATATTCACAGCCGTTTGTCATAGTCTTTCAACCATCTCAACAGGAGGTTTCACAACAGTTAATGGGAACATAGGACAATTCTCTGCCTACACCCAATATGTAATTATGGGATTAATGTTTATCTCTGGCATTAGCTATGTTTTGATTTATTGGTTATTCAAAGGTAAAATAGAAAAACTATTCAAAGACGAGCAAACAAGATTCTATACACTCATCATTCTCTTAGGAACAATTGTACTCTTTGTTTCCTTATTCCTTTTCCACAAACACAGCCTTGCAATAAGCCTTAAATCATCATTCTTTCATATTATTTCAATCGTTTCAACAACAGGATACTATTTGCCAGAAGCTCAAGACTACGGACTCTTTGCAGTAGTATTCATAATTATATTAATGTTTATTGGAGGCTCAAGCAGCTCCTCAAGCACAGGGTTAAAAATAATCAGAGTCATCATACTCTTCAAATACCTAAAACAAACCTTTAGACAAATGTTTCATTCAAGAGCAGTTTTGCCAATAAGATACAACAAAATAGCCTTAGTACCAGAAGCCACAGGATTGGTATTTGGATTCTTTTTTCTCTATTTGATGATATTTATTCTCGGAGCATTTATCCTCACCCTTTTTGGCAACGAATTCCTACCCTCCATAGCACTCTCCGCATCCAACCTAAGTAATATTGGACCAGTAGTTGGCTATCTTTCACCTGAAACAACCTACGACACACTCAACTCAGGCACCAAAACAACATTAATTGTCTTGATGCTAATAGGGAGATTAGAGATTTTTTCATTCTTAGCAATGTTCTCCAAATCAATCTGGATGAAAGATTAAATAACACAATATATCAATATTGCAAATCCTAATAGTAATATTGTAAAATAGTGATGGAATAACTGTTTCTCAAAACGTCAAGCCGATAAGCAATTCAGCAATATTAACTCTTCGTCGTGTGGGATTACATTTCCAACAGAACAAAATAACATATACTGCACAACGAAAATTAGAATCAAAAGACAGTCCGTCGTGCGGGATATGTTATCCCGCATGACTTTATTATTAGGATTTTCAATCCGACTCTTATTCATTATTAATTCTTTTCTGCAAATATACAATTTCTTCTTTAATACAAATATCTTGCGGATTATATATCCTTATAGTAGTTTAGTGCGGGAGTATAAATCCCGCACGACGAGAAAACTGCGAAGCTGTAATTACTCAACTTCGCAGTTTTTTATTTAGTTAGAGTAGGTCTTATAGACTATCTCCCCTATCTTGGCCATTATCTCATCGGCTTGCTCATAAGTAATATCAATATCCCTCATAAATACAGATATTATTATATGATTATCTTTATCAATCTCCATAATCCCCACATCGTTTACCGCTTGAATAACCCTTTTAGGATTCATTGGTCCTGTGCCTGTCTTATGATAGAATATAACATCCTTTGGAAGATATTTCCCCAATCTTGTATTTGTCTTAGTTGTCATTATCCCTTTAAGATAATCTCTTGTAATATCATTTAAAACATCTGTGTAAAAGACCTTATAAAGCAAATCGCACATAGCAAGAGGTGTGGAGTAATTGTCATAAGCCAAATCAGGATTAGCATGCATTTGAGCCTCTGTTGATAATATTTTAATATTGTCAATATCCAATCTCTTAACAAACCTATTTACCTTCTTAGGGCTTACAACCTTTTTTAGAAGAATATCACAAGCATTATTATCCGAAAATTTAACCATATTCTCAAGTAATTCCCCAACACTTAATTCCAAATCCTTAACTCCATACTTATCTCTAAGAGGAGAGTGGGTATTCTCTAATATAAGGCTTTTCTTTATCTTAATCTTTTTATCCATCGCCAATTCTCCCTTGCTTACCTTATCTAAAACCGCAATAGCGATAGGGAATTTATACACACTTTGCATCGGATATTGATAATTATTATTGAAATGCATAGTATCCTTTCTCTGAACATGTATTATTCCAACCCCAATATCCATAGGACCATGCTTAGAAAGGGTAAGTATAACGTTTTTTCTAAGTGCATTGAGCTTTGGGTCAACGCTCTGAGAGAATGAAAAACTATTTACTCCTAAGACAAAAAGAATTACAAAAAGAATTTTTTTCATAGACTAATATGTGTTTTATATTAATTTGATTGGCAAAAATAGTGAAAAAACTATGATTTATTGAACAAAACATGTCTTTAGATGTTCTTAGATATATATTATACAAGATAAAAACATATAGAAATGAGCATAAAAAAGATAGAATTAATTTCCCCTCCTCCTCCTATTCATTGGGTAGGAAATGGATTCAGAGTACATAATTTCCTACCTTCAGTTGATGGATTAGAGATGGAGAGAATGTCGCCTTTTATACTATTAGACTATAATTCTCAGTCGTGCGGAATTTGTACTCCCGCACTTCTTTATTATTAGGATGTCTTGCTTTGCAAGCGGTAAACCGATAAGTAATCCGATACTTATTCATAACTATTTCTTTTCTGCAAATATACAATTTCTTATTTAATAGGAATATCTTGCGGATTATAAATCCTTATAGTAGTATAGTGCGGGAGTATAAATCCCGCACGAAACGAAGTATAAACCTCTGAAAATAAGGTTTTAATCTAAGGTTATTAGGCTTTGAACTTTTTAAACTTGATTTTGATGTATGGATCATGCCATGATCTTGGGTAAATCATCCCATGATGTGGAATAGATCATGGGATGATCTCAGTCATATCATGGCATGATTCTAAGATTGAAACGAAGTTTAAGTAGATTGAAATAAGGTTTGGGGAGATTAATGCTTTGTTTTTAGAAAATTATATCCTCTTTAATTGTGTGGACAATAGATATTAAACAACTAAATTAAAGTATTTTAGAAAGTAATCCCCAAATTCAAACTCATTGAATAAGAGTTTTTAATTTCATTAGTATATCCAAAATAAAGATCATAATAATTAATAAATTCCTTTTGCTGAACTTCAATTTCAAATCCAAGATACAAAGCTGACTTTTCATAAATCCTTATACAAACACCAACGGCAGGATTGAAAAGATAGCCTATATTGACAAATGAACTAAAAGGACTGAAATTATAACCAGCACTAAATGAGAAATAAGGAGAGACCTTTCTATCCAAAAAATTAATCTTTAAGTCAAAAAGCAGAGGCGTGAAAGCATTAGATTCATCAAAATAATAACGCAAACCAGTTCCAACTCCAATAGAAACGTAGGGATTAAACTGATAGCCATATATCAAATTAGCCTTAAACCTATCCAAACCATATTCGCCAACGCCAACCTGATAAGCAGGCTCAAATACACCTTTGAAACCCTTTTTTAATCCCACATTATTTTGTCCATAAGAGCTAAGAATCACAAATAGGAATAGAAATGCAAGTAAATATCTTTTCATAGTTTATTTATTTTATAGGTTGATTTGTCCTTCAAATACTCTTTCTACCTCTGCTTGTAGGTAAATGTTGGAATAAGTGTTTTGTGGGGTTTTAGTGAAATAGACTTTTAATTCCCCTCCTTTTGAATGAATGGTTATTGGTGAAGATGTTATCTTGTGCTTTTCGGCATAGGCAATGGCTGAGGCTGTTACTCCTGTTCCACAAGAAAGGGTTTCGTTCTCCACTCCTCTTTCATAGGTTCTAATTTTTAGTTCTGAATTGCTGATTGCTTGAATAAAATTTGCATTGGTGCCATTATGCTCTTCAAATCGTTTATCATAGCGGATTTTTCTTCCTTTTTCAATTATATCAATTTGAGAAATATCTCCTATTTCCTTAACAAAATGCGATGTGCCAGTGTTAAGATATTGCCCATCTTCATATTCAACGATTTTCCCTACGTCTTGAAGGCTTAGTTTAATTATATGCTTATTGCCTATTTGAGATAATATTTCGGCATTATGCAATCCGTCTGGGGCAATAAATATTGTTGAGGACTCAATCAGGTTAAGACTTTGTGCAAACGCCACTATGCTTCTTGCTCCATTGCCACACATCATTTCTGTTGAGCCATCGGGATTATAGAATTTCATTTCAAAATCGGCTTCTTTGCTGTTTTCCAATAGGATTAAACCATCGGAGCCTATTCCAAGCTGTCTGTGGCAAAGTTTTTGAACCTCTTCTTTGGTAAGGCTTATCTCCCTTTTCCAATTATCAATAAGGATGAAATCGTTTCCTGTGGCTTGGTATTTTACAAAAGAAATGGTTTTCATACTCTTTTAGAAATTATATGTTGCATTGAGGGCAAGCTTATAACCTTTAACTCTTTTTGAAACATCATTAAACTTTACATTCTGATACTCAACGCATAGAGAAAGAGAAAACTTAGAATTGATAGTGTATTCCAATCGTGGTGAAATTCTATAGTAATTATCAATATTCATTCCTAATCCATAAGCGTTAATATAGCCTTTTGTGTCAATATCTAAGTTCATTGTGTAGCCCAATAATAATCCTGGCTTAAAGTCTCCAATAGTTAAGGTGTAATCTAACCATGAAGCGAATGTTGTTGTAGGGTGGTAGTTGAACTTATTATTTATTGTGTCAAATGCCGATTCGTAGTATCCTCCCAATATGGTCATATCGTTGAGGTTGTCGCCAATTATAGCCTGCGATTTCAGGTCGTGGTTCTTTACTTTGTAGTTAAAATATGCAGATGTGGAGAAATTATACATTGTTTCGTTCATCCTAAGGGTTTGATTGTTCGGAGTAAGGAAGGTTTCTCTTGGTTTTATTGCCTTAAACTCCCCTCCTATTCCTGCAAAGAAATTATCCGAAACATATTGCAAGTGAAGGTTTGTTATAGGAATGAAAGACCTTATTTGCTGAGTATAGTCCTTTGAGTTGCTTACCCCAATCGTTGCATAATCTCTTTGAAAGGAAAGAACAGAAAGTATATTTAGTTTCTCTGCTGGCTGATACTCTAATCTTATTTGATATAGTCTTCCGAAGGGATGAAAGGGTGCTCCGTTGTGCATTTCTTTGTTTGAAGGCATCATTTGAGGCAATGTCATTGGGTTCCAATATTGTCCTACTAAAAGCTGGGCTTTCTCCCAATTAGTTTGAATATATGCATGCCTTAGTCTGAGGTAGTTTGCCATTCCATCGGCTTGCCCTGTGAAATCCACCTCAATTACTCCGAAAATATCTGCTCCTTTTGTTTTGCCGAAGTTTAGTTTTGTCCCTATTCGAGTTGTGGAAACAGAAAAATAGTGATTGTCAACTGCATTTAGGTCTTCGCCTTTCTCATTCAAAAGAGGTGGAAGCGGATAAAGCGAAAACAATCCATCAACTACTGCATAATTCTTACGAGTATTGTAGAAATATTGTGCATTTACGTATCCATAAACATCATAGGTAAATCCTGCTGTTTCTTGAGAAAAGGCATTGAAGGTTATTAGGCTGATAAGGGAAAGAATTATTATCCTATAAGTTTTAATCATTTGTTTTTTATTTCTTTTTAAGGTTAGCAATTGAAAGTATTACTCCGAGAGCCACTCCTAAAAGGGCTGCAAATAATACTTGGAATTCCTTAGGGAGCATAAAGGTTATTGTGTGTGCAGGATACCAGAAAAATGGTATGGTCTTTTTGAACACAAATCCCCATTGAACCTTCCAATTGAGGTTTTCAATTATCCTTCCAAACGGAATTGGGGAAAAGAACTTAGTGAACGAACCTTTGTTTTCTAATATATGAGTGTCAGTTACCTTATGAACAGTCATAAAGACCGGTGCAAAGAAAGTATTCATAAAGATTGAAACAGAAAAAGCATAGAGCAGCTTTATTCCAAAGGATTGCTCTGCAAGATTTGCACCACTAATATTTAAACCAAAATAGTCAAATAGTCCAAATGTTCCTCTTGCAAATAGTCCCATAGCAACCGAAATCACAACTCCCAATATTCCCCAAACGAAGGCTCTTGGCAATAGTCCAAATCCTTTTTCGTTATATACACCTTTTGATATTCTTAATCCAATACTTTCTCCTAAGGTTGCCAATATAGCAAACTTAAAGAAGGCTAAGAGGAAATACCTCCAATCCTTTGCTCCACTCCATTGCATAAACCAATTTCTCAAAGGCTCAATTGCAATAAATAGAACAATCACCCCAATTACTATCAGGGTGATTAATATATCATTTCTTTTCATTAGTTTTGTACTATTTCTTCTTGTTTGTTAGTTAACTGGCTTTCCAGTTCTGCAATTCTCTTGTTTGAACGTACAATTTGCTTATTAGCTTGTGAAAACTTGAGCGATATAGCGACTGTATTATACACAATTATTATGGCTGCTGCAACAACAATTGCAAAACAAATCCAATACTTAAACTCTTCCAATTCTGGAGAGTATTGCAAGAGAAACATTGCTATAATTAATACTGAGGAAACTATGTTCCATAGAACTTTCTTATTCATAGTGATATATTTTATTACTTTTCTATTCTAATACGAGCATCAACTGCAACAACAGCATTTGCTGAACCCAATAGAGGATTTAAGTCCATTTCAGCAATTTCAGGAGCTGCCTGAACCAATGCACTTACTCTTGCAATTTGGTCAGCATATAAGTCTTCGTTAACAGGCTCTTGTCCGCGAACTCCTTGAATAATCTTATAGCTTCTTAGGCTTTTAATCATTTGCTTAGCTTCTGCAATTCCTATAGGAGCAAGATTTGATTGAACATCTTTAAGGACTTCAATAAATATCCCTCCTATTCCACAAAGAACCTGATGCCCGAAAAGAGGAGTACGCATTGCACCAATGTATATTTCTGTTCCAAAGAGCATTTGAAGGGTTTGAACTGCGTAAGTGTCTTTAATCTTCATTAGTCTATCAAACTCTCTTCTAATTGTTTCTTCATCTTTTACGTTAAGAACAACTCCTCCAACATCACTCTTATGAACAGGACCAACAACCTTCATCACCAAAGGATAGCCATACTTTTGTGCAAAAGCAATAGCATCTTCAACCTTATCGGAAGAAACCTCATTTGAATGTTTTATGCCTGCTGCATCAAGCAATTGATACATTGGTTTTGTGTCTAAATAACCATCTTCTACGCTATCAATAACTTCTCTAACTCTCTTAACATCTATTTCAATAATATCTTTTGCATCAACGCTTGGCTTAGGAGTTGATTTTATTTTAGCTAAGGATGTACCAAAAACTGTTTCTTCTGGGAAATAGCTATTCCCTTTTGAAACAAAGTCTTGAACCTCATCTTTTGCAACAAGTGTTGAAGGCATAATTGGGAAAATCGGTTTCTTCGAGGTTTTCAGCTTTTGATCAATTACTGCATAGGCATCAAAGATTTTATCTAATCCTGGCGTTCCAAATATAATGCACATTGCGTCTATATTATCAAAGTCATTATTACAAGCGTCAATAATCTTTCCTAATTGCTCTGGAGTACCTGTTGCCAAAAAGTCAATTGGGTTACCAACAGATGAGCCAGGGAAAAGTTCAGCCAAAAGCTTATCAGCCTTCTCTCCTTCTATATGAGGAACCTCCATTTTACCTCTACTTAAAGCATCGGTTAGCATAACTGCTGGTCCTCCTGCATGAGTTATGATTGCAATATTCTTTCCTTCAAATTCAGGATAAGTAAAGATTGAGCCAATTGTAATTAACTCTTCTCTTCCATTGCAACGAACAATTCCTGCTTTACGGAAAAGAGCATCAACTGCAACATCCGGAGAAGCTAAAGCTCCTGTATGAGATGAGGCTGCCCTTGAACCTGCCTCTGAACCTCCCGATTTGATTGCTGCAATTCTACAACCTTTCTTATATAGGGATGAAGCATGTTTGAGGAGTTTTGAAGGGTTCTTAATATTTTCTGCATACATCAAAATAACCTTTGAAGAAGTTTCTGGATCATAAACCTCATCGTGATACTCCAATATATCTTCTATACCCAATTGAGCAGAGTTGCCAACACCCCAACAATGATTGAAGTGTAGCCCTTGCTGCATTCCAATATCCATAATAAAACATCCTGTTGCTCCTGAACCTGTAATGAAATCAACTCCTCTTGAAGATGATTTTGGGAATGGTTTAGAAAATATTGCACGATGATAAGGGGTAAATATTCCTGTGCAGTTTGGACCAATTAAAGAACCATTATTATCTTCAATTATCTTTACTATTCTTTGTTCAAGTTCTTTTCCTTCTTGGCTTTCTTCACCAAACCCTGCAGAAATAATTATATATGCTTTTGTTCCTTTTTCTTGAGCCAAAACTCTTACTGTTTCTTCAGTAAACTTTGCTGCAATTGCAATAACAGCCATATCAACTTGAGGAACCTCATTAATATTATGATAACATTTTACACCTTGGATTTCGTCTTCCTTAGGGTTTACAACATATAAATTTCCTTTAAAATCACCCTCAATAATGTTTCTCAAAACTGCTCCCCCTGGTTTTGTTGTGTCATTTGAAGCTCCAACAACCACAATACTTCTTGGATTTACCAATTCTTTAGTAACTTTTGTACTCATATCTTAATATAGTTTTTAATTTATTATTATATATCAATTTAACATGCAAAGGTATGAAATAAATGTAAATAATCTAACTTAAACAGCCATTAATTGCAAAATTTGGCTCTTCTAAAAATAATCCTTAACTTTGCCACTTCTTAATATTAACATATTTAATACATAAATTTATATATATGAAAAGGATTGAAATCAATCAAGCAGTTGACCTAATACAAGATGGAATGACAATAATGGTAGGTGGTTTTTTGGGAGTTGGGGCTCCTGATGACATAATTAAAGCCATTGTTAAAGCTGGGAAAAAAGACCTAACAATAATTTGCAATGATACCGCATTTCCAGAATGTGGAAGTGGGTTATTAGTTGCTAATCGTTTGGTTAAGAAAGTTATTGCTTCACATATAGGGACAAATCCAATTGCTGGAGATATGATGTTGAGTGGAGAAATGGAGATTGAGCTTGTGCCTCAAGGAACACTTATTGAACAAATTCGT
Source organism: Bacteroidales bacterium UBA4893 (assembly GCA_002399025.1). Taxonomy (GTDB): domain Bacteria; phylum Bacteroidota; class Bacteroidia; order Bacteroidales; family P3; genus UBA10566. The sequence goes on from DHCV01000007.1 coordinate 85,666, forward strand.
TGTGGTGGTTCTGGTTTAGGTGGAGTTTTAACTCAAACAGGCTTGGGAACAATGGTTGAAAACGGAAAACAAATTATCAATATTGATGGAAAAGATTTTCTTTTGGAAAAACCTTTAAGAGCCGATATAGCATTAATTGGAGCAAGTATTGCAGACTCTTTTGGAAATCTTGTTTATAGGGGAACAACAAAAAACTTCAACCCTTTGATTGCTATGGCAGCAGACGTTGTTATTGCACAAGCAAGTGAAGAGGTTGAGAAGATTGAACCTCACGAAATTCATACTCCTTATTTATTCATTGATTACTTAGTGAAATAATTGATATAACATTTTAATACATAAAAAAACTATGAGTACAAAATCAGTAATTAGAGTTAGAATGAGCATGCACGACGCTCATTACGGTGGAAACCTTGTTGATGGAGCAAAAATGCTTAATCTTTTTGGTGATGTTGCAACAGAACTATTAATAATAAATGATGGAGACGAAGGACTTTTCGTTGCTTACGATAATGTTGAATTTTTAGCTCCTGTATATGCTGGGGACTTTATTGAAGCAGTGGGAGAAATTACCTCAACTGGAAATTCTTCAAGAAAAATGAAATTTGAAGCACGTAAGGTTATTGCTCCAAGAACAGATATTTCTCCTTCAGCAGCCGATGTTTTGGAAGAGCCAGTAGTTGTTTGCATAGCAACAGGAACCTGCGTAGTTCCAAAGCAGTGTCAAAGAAAAAATAAATAATAAAACTTAAATAGAATCATGGAAAAATTAATTATAACCGCAGCTATTTGCGGTGCAGAAGTACTTAAAGAACATAATCCTGCTGTACCATACACAGTTGAAGAATGTGTTAGAGAAGCTAAGTCGGCTTATGATGCTGGTGCCTCACTTATTCACCTTCACGTTAGGGAAGATGATGGAACTCCAACTCAAAGCAAAGAGCGTTTCAAAGTAATTATGGATGCAATCAGAAAAGAATGTCCAGATGTAATTATCCAACCTTCAACAGGTGGAGCAGTTGGAATGACTGACGATGAACGTTTGCAACCAACAGAACTAAATCCAGAAATGGCTACATTAGATTGTGGTACTCTTAACTTTGGAGGCGATGAAGTGTTTATGAATACAGAAAACACTATTAAATACTTTGGTGACAGAATGATTGAAAGAGGTATTAAACCAGAGTTAGAAGTGTTTGACAAGAGTATGATTGAAATGGCTCTTCGTCTTCACAAGAAAGGACATATCCAAAAACCAATGCATTTTGACTTTGTTATGGGTGTTAATGGTGGAATTGGTGGAGATATAAGAGACTTTGCTTTCCTTAGAGGTTCAATTCCTTCTGATGCAACCTATACAGTTGCTGGCGTTGGTCGTTTTGAATTCCCTCTTGCTGTACTTGCCATTATTGATGGTGGACACGTTAGAGTTGGGTTTGAAGACAACGTATACCTTTCAAAAGGAGTTTTAGCAAAGAGTAATGGAGAACTTGTTGCAAAGGTTGTTCGCCTTGCAAAAGAGTTTGGAAGAGAAATTGCTAACCCAACCGAAGCAAGACAAATATTAGGTTTAAAGCCTTTATAATATTTTTTCATAATAATATACTAAGCGAGCAGATGAGAAATCTCCTCGCTTTTTTTGTATTCCCAATACAACACTAAAAGAGAAAACTAACTCTTCGTTTTAATTTACTAACTCTTCGTTTTAATTTTTTCTTTCTTCGTTTTAATTTTGTGAAATAAGATTATAAATTTTAGTTGTTTGACCTTAAAATTCCTAACCTAACAACCACAATTAAACAACCATCATCAACAGACCGACATTTTACAGTCTTAATTTTTGCAACTTTGTATCAAGACAAAGTTGGGAAGAATAGAAGATTTTATTACTTTTGAATATAGACAAAAGAAAGTAAAAAAACATTATCTTTGCAGAAAATAAAAAGGAAATGCAGGTTAATCTCTTAGATACTAAGATTGAATTCTTGAAAGGCGTTGGAGAAAAGAAGGCTAAGGTTCTTAACAAGGAACTTAATATAACTACTTACCGAGACCTTATCTCCTATTACCCTTATCGCTATGTGGATAAAAGCAATTTTATTCAAATAAAAGATATTCAATCGGAAGAGGTATATATACAAGTAAGAGGAAAGATAGTTGGGATGGAAGTGATTGGCATTGGGCAAAAAGGAAGACTGTCGGTTAAACTTGTAGACCAGACAGGAATGGTTGAGCTGGTGTTTTTTAAAGGGATAAAGTGGATAAAAGAAAGTTTGATACAAGGAAAGGAATATGTGATTTTTGGCAAGCCTAATCTTTTTAAGGGAGCCTATAATTTTGCTCACCCCGACATAGAACCTTTAGAAACCTATCTCTCTTCGCAAGAAATACATACACAAAAATTCTCCCCTCTCTACAATACCTCCGAAAAGATGAAAAATTCTTTCCTCAACTCCAAAGCAATATCTAACCTTATGCGTACCCTCATTGCACAGGTTAAGGGATATATAATTGAAAGCCTACCAAATTACATAGTTGAGAAATATCATTTGATTTCTCTTGAAGAGGCTCTAATTCAAATACACTTCCCAACTTCCACTGAACTACTCTCAAAGGCAAAAACAAGACTAAAATTTGAAGAACTATTCTTTATGCAACTTGAACACCAACTCCTAAAAACCATAAGGGTTGAAAAGTCGCAAGGATTAATATTCTCAAAGATTGGAGACTCCTTTAATGATTTCTTTAATACCTATCTGCCTTTTACTCTTACAAATGCTCAAAAAAGAGTGGTAAAAGAAATAAGGAACGATGTTAGAACGGGGCATCAGATGAATAGATTGCTTCAAGGAGATGTTGGGAGTGGGAAGACATTGGTTGCTCTAATGAGTATGCTGATTGCAAAAGACAATGGGTTTCAAGCAACAATTATGGCTCCAACCGAAATACTCGCACAGCAACATTTTGTTTCAATCAAGAAATTCTTAGGCGATATGCCAATTGAGGTTGCTCTTTTGACAGGAAGTACTTCTCAAAAAGAAAGAAATAGAATATTACCACTATTGGAAGAAGGAAGGATAGATATTATTATTGGTACTCACGCCCTATTGGAAGACAAGGTCAAATTCTCCAATTTGGGACTATGCGTTATTGACGAACAGCATCGATTTGGAGTTGAACAAAGAGCTAAGATGTGGACAAAGAACCATATTGCACCTCATATTCTTGTAATGACAGCAACGCCCATACCACGGACACTTGCAATGACAGTCTATGGAGACTTGGATATTTCTGTAATTGATGAATTGCCACCAGGAAGAAAGCCTGTTCAGACAGTTCATTTCTTCGACAAGGACCGACTAAGAGTGTTTGCCTTTATGAGAAAAGAAATTAAGGCAGGAAGGCAGGTTTATGTTGTGTATCCTCTAATTAAGGAGTCCGAAACCTTAGACTTAAAAGATTTAATGGACGGCTACGAAAGCATAGTTAGGGAATTTCCACTACCAGAATTTCAGATAAGCATAGTTCATGGGAAGATGAAACCTCAGGACAAGGAATATGAGATGGATAGGTTCAAGAGAGGAATTACACATATTATGGTTTCCACAACAGTAATTGAGGTTGGAGTTGATGTTCCCAATGCTTCTGTTATGATAATTGAAAATGCAGAACGCTTTGGACTATCACAATTGCACCAACTAAGAGGAAGAGTTGGAAGAGGAGCCGATAAATCCTATTGTATTTTAATGAGCAGCTACAAACTCTCTTCTGAGGCAAAGGAAAGAATAAGTGCTATGTGTGAAACCAATGATGGATTTGAGATTTCCGAAATAGACCTTCGCCTTAGAGGACCAGGCGACATTGCTGGCACAAAACAAAGCGGCTTATTTGACTTAAAGATAGCCAATATAATTAAGGACGAGCCAATACTCAAAGCAGCCAGAAGCATAGCAATTGAAATAGCAGAGCAAGACCCAATGCTACACAACCCACATAACCTTAAACTAAAAGAATACTTCCAAAGAACCAAACCCTCATTTGACTTCTCTCAAATTTCTTAAAGGATATTCCCATAGTATTTTAACCTAACTTTATTTACTTTTCAATCCAATAGGTTTATTTTTATTCAAAGGAAACCAAACCTATTAGAATATGTAGGGATTAATGCTTGTAAATCATTAAATCAAATACTAATCTATCATCCTAATTCAGGACAATAATCCAATATGCGAAGAATTAATAGATAAATTCAATGTCTTTAATATCCAAACGAGAGCCTGGTGCTCCCCAAAACATATCGCCATAGGCACTTGAGGAGAGGACAACAATAATATTATCTACATTTGCAGATGGAGGTGCATACTCTTCAATCATTTGGATTTTGTCAAACCCTGTTCCATTAGGGACAAATCGATAGAAAACCAGCTCGCCTCTCATCCCTCCTATCTTCATATATGGTTTTTCTTCAAGCATCTGAGCTGAAGGCTGACCATAGATAAATGGTAGGGTTATTTCCATAAAGCCTGATTCTGATTCAAAGTTTCCTATTGAATCACCTGTCCTAAGCCATGCCACACCAACCCTAAGAAATTTGTTATTATCCTGATTTCTATTCTGTAGCATAAAGTATATCTCACAAGAATCCTTTGAAGGTCTGCCAGATGGGTCATTTTGCAAAATATCTTTGGCGTCCCCATCTTTCATAACCAAGCCAGGCTTATATCTTAGCTTAAATCTTACGGCTTGAGGCTTATTATAGAATGCTGTTCCAAAGTTTATAAGTTTTCTTGGATTGGGGTCGTTTCCGTTTGGCAAATGTGAGAAATTTAAAAGAAATTTCCCTGTAAACAAAGCCCCTGCAACAACGGCAGAATGCATCATTGCACCTGCAGGATAAAGCTTTGTCTCTATTGATGCATAGTCTGAGGTAAGTGCATCGGGCTTTGGATTTACGGAAAAGAAACCTGAAAGGGTGTTTGCTTTGGCTGAATGTTGCCATGGGGAGAAAACATTTGCCTCTCCAGGGAAATAGGCAAAGGTTGTGTTGATTTTAATCTCGTTTCCGTTCTCATCCTTTGCAATTGTCCACTTCTTCATATCCGAATATACCAATTGTAATGGTGCATCTCCATAACTAACCATTATTTTCCAAATCTTAGTAACTTCTTCATCCTCTGCAATAAGTTTTATGAAAACATCCTTTGAGAAATCCTTTAGTTTCAAAGCATCAATATTTGACTTTGCAAGACTTGAATATTTGGCAGAGCTAACAGTAAGATTGCTTATATCCATTGAAATAGGAATTTTAACTTCAACAATTCCTGTGTCCGATTGACCTCCTTCAATTATTCTGTTATCAATCTGTCCCATAATATCAAAAACCAAGATATTACATTCATTTGATTCTTTATAGTATTTTTCATCAACGCATGAAATAAAAATGGTTGATAATAGGAATAGGGATAATAATATTCTTTTCATATATTTATTTTTTCTTCTTCTGTCTACAGATTTACACAAATTTATAGGATTATAATATACAGATTGACATTAAATCTGAGAGAATTTGTGAGAATCTGTGGATAAACAAAACTATATTCCAAAATAATAAGCAAATCCAAAATAGATTTTCAAAAGGTTAAACCTGAAATCTATTGCTAAATCAGAGCCTCCCCCATCATTAATCTCATCCTGCTTAATATAAGTTCTATTATATGAAATCATAACAGGATTAAATGCAAATTCAAAAGCAAATCCTTTTTTCAAGAAATACATAACCCCAGGTGATAGCCCAAGACTTATTTCATGAGTGTTTTTCATTGACTTCTTTATGTCCTTCCCCTCATCATACACATCTCTTGTTAGTGAAGATAGGTAGGAGTAAGAAGCATTTGTTTCATTGAAAACAAAAAATCTATTACTATTTCCGAAAGGAACATAGTTTTTTACCCCTGTTCCAATTTCGAAATTAGAAGTTGCAATACTTGAGCTATATGTTTGTGCATTTATCAAAAGCGGTAGAAGGTTTGATGAAATCTTATAGGTCTGGTCGCTAAAACCATAGTTGACCTTTACTCCCCAAGCAACATTTTCATCAATAAACCAAGAGCCTGATAGAGCAAATTCATAGCTGAGATTCTTTATCTCATCAATATCAACAATAGTTAATAGTCTATCATTCTCAATATCCTTATTTGAAAAACCAACCCTAAATCCAAAATGACTCACTCCTTTATCAAGAATGGATTTTTGAGCATTTGTATTTTGGTCAGTTTGAGAAAAGGAATTAATAGAATTGATAAATAGAAACAGAAATAATAAGTAAAATTTTCTCATGAGATAGTAATTTATATTAACCATATTCATTTAGAAATACAATGGAAAACAAACTTGCATTTCATTTTAATAAGCAAAAATACATAATATATTTTTATATCTGTGAGTAAAGGAGAAAAAAAATATTAATGCAAACTCTAATAGAGTATATACAAAAAAAGGGAGAATGAACTCAATCATCCTCCCTTAAAATCAGGTTGTTTTAACAAATTCTTATTTTACTTCTGCCATTCTAACCATTTCAGGAGCTAATCCTTGAGGATCTACAACTGAAGATTCGATTGAAAGTAAATCTTTATTAACACCATAATTATCAACTAAAAGATTGTAAACATTAACAGCTCTTTTATTAGCTAATTTTTCGTTGATGCTCTTTCCTCCTGTTGAAGAATCAGCATAACCAGTAATGGTGTATTTTCTGTTTGTTGATTTAATGTACTCAGCAATGTATTCAAGATTAGCAGAGTTGAAATCGTCTAATTCAGTTTTTCCAATTTCATAGAAAACTTTAATTCCTTTTGTAGTAGAACCAGTTGATGTAGTTTGTTGTGGTCTATTTTTCAAATCGTTGTTTTCTTTTTGTAGTTGTGCATTCTTTTGTCTTTCTTGTTCTAATGCTTTATTTAACTCATCATTCTTTCTTTGTTGATCTGCTTTTAAAGCATCATTTTGGTTTTGAAGTTCGCTTTCTTTTTGAGCAGCTTTGTTTTGTACTTCTGCTAAAGTTTCAGGAGTAATTCCTTCTTTAAATTCTTTTTCCTTACCAATCTTGTAAGAAAGACCAATAGTTGCACTTGCAGGAACATTAATACGTTTTGCAGGATTTCCATCAATTGCAGAACGAAGAACAGTAGCCATTAATTCAACATCAAGGTCTAATCTTTCATTAATTCTAAATTGATTAATAATACCAAGGTTAGCAGCAAATTCCATATCATCTAAACCATCTTTCAAAGTTGAGAATAAACCAAATCCAACGAAAGGAATAAGTTCATATTTTCTTTCTGGATTATATCTATAGAATTGAGAGTGGATATTAAATAAGAAATCAGCATGAAGGTTAAAGTAATAGTAATTCATTTTGTAATAATTACCTTCCATTTCATTTGCATCAATGTATGGAGTATTTAATAAGTTGTAACCTCTTTGATTTAATCCTGATAATTGACCTCTAACTCCCATTACTGGAGTAAACCATTTTCCAACTCCAATATAAGCTGATGGGCTAAAATGATCAATAATTGATCCTGTTGTGTAATACTCAGACAGATAAGTTTGGAAACCAATACCAGCTGAAATAAACCAATTATCAGCAAAGCTTCCAACCAGATAATCTTTAGTAGGTCTTAATTCTGGTTTTGCTACTTCTTCTTGTGCAAAACTAAATACTGAAACAAGCATAAATAAGCTTGCAAAAATAATCTTTTTCATTTTTTTCATTTTTAATTTATATTCAATTTTGAATTTTCCTTTGATTAATACGAACAAAAATACAATAAGTTTCTTAATTAGAGATAATTTTTATATAAAAATAACATTAAACACAAACATCAATTGCATAATAGTACTATAAATTAGGCGAATAGAAAGATCTTATTTATTAATCTATTTTATCAATATACTCATCTAACCTAACATATTAAAAGGAAAATCTATTTAATCCGTCAATATTTTCTAATTATAATTCAAATTATTCTTATACCAAGAATACATTTTCTCAATTCCTTCATCAATATCTATTTTATGATGCCAGCCTAAGGAATGGAGTTTTGATGGGTTGGTTAGTTTTCTCATTGTTCCGTCTGGTTTATCTTCATTAAATATGATTTCACCTTTAAATCCTACTTTTTGAGAAATTAGATAAGCCAAATCTTTAATAGAAATTTCCTTTCCAGTACCTATATTAATATGACAATTTCTAATCTCCTTAGAGTTTTTAGGCTTAAGGTCTTCATAGTTCACTCTCTCCATAACGAACACACAAGCATCGGCCATTTCCTCACTCCAAAGAAACTCTCTTAATGGTTTTCCTGTTCCCCAAATCTCAATTGAAACACCTTTATCAGAAACTATAATACCATATTTATTTAACTTCTCTAAAATTTCCTCTCTCTTTGCATTTCCATCAACTCCTTCAATTGGATATCTATTTAAATCTTTAGCTAAGCCTTCCCAATCATTATTCATCAAACATTTACCTAAATGAGCTTTACGAACTAGTGCTGGTAACACATGACTTTTCTCTAAATTAAAATTATCATTAGGACCATAAAGATTAGTTGGCATAACAGCAATAAAATTTGTTCCATACTGAATATTGAAACTCTCACACATCTTAAGTCCAGCAATCTTAGCAATAGCATAAGGTTCATTGGTATATTCCAAAGGACTTGTCAAAAGATAATCCTCCTTCATTGGCTGTGGACAAGAGGCAGGATAAATACAAGTAGAACCTAAAAACAAAAGCTTCTTAACTCCATATTTATAAGCAGAGCCAATAATATTATTCTGAATCTGAAGATTATTAAAAATAAAATCAGCCCTATAAACATTATTAGCCACAATACCCCCAACATGAGCAGCAGCCAAAAACACATAATCAGGTCTTTCGCTTTCAAAAAACTCTTCAGTAGCCCTTTGATTCCCAAGATCCAATTCCTCAAAAGAGCGACCAATTAAATTGGTATAGCCCTTAGATTTTAAATTATTCCAAATAGCAGAGCCAACCAAACCGTTATGTCCCGCAACGTATATCTTATCTTCTTTTTTCATATTTCTTTGTATTTTGTTGAGTTGTTGAGTTGTTGAGACGTAATACAACTAAACGATTAAACGATTAAACAACTAAACACCTAAACCTTCATTCTACTTAAAATACTATTCTTTAATGCATTTAGTTTATTAGATATTAAAAATATAATTTGTTGTGCATTATCTAATTCATCATCTTTTAAGTAACCTAAATCTAAAGATATTAATAATTGGCAATATACTTCCATCAATGAACCATAAGCAATTTCAATAAATCTAATTTGTTCTTTTAAATAAGATCGACTAACTCCTTCTGCAATATTAGAAGGAACAGAAACAGCAGCTCTTTGCATTTGATTAGAAAGCCCAAACTTTTCTAATTCAGGAAATTTCTTAGTAAGACAATATATTAGACTAACTAATTTCCTACTTTCTTGCCAAACCTCTAATTTCTCAAATGAATAAATATGTTTCATAACATCTAACACTTAAACGATTAAACAACTAAACACCTAAACACCTAAACACCTAAACACCTAAACAATCCTCAAATCATTCTCAACCATAATCCTAACCAATTCTTCAAACGGTGTCTTTGAAGGGTTCCAACCAAGAAGGGTTTTTGCTTTTGTTGGGTTTCCTAATAATTGTTCTACTTCTGCTGGACGGAAATATTTTGGATCTACTTCTACTAAAACCTTACCAGTTTTGATATCAATACCTTTTTCATTCACACCTTCTCCCTCCCATTTAAGTTCAATTCCAGCATATTTAAACGCTAAGGAACAAAACTCACGAACAGTATGATATTCACCAGTAGCAATAACAAAATCCTCAGGTGTTGGGTGCTGAAGAATCATCCACATACATTCCACATAATCCTTAGCATATCCCCAGTCTCTTAGAGCAGAAAGATTACCTAAGAATAATTTATCCTGCTTACCTTTTGCAATACGAGCAGCAGCAAGAGTAATCTTACGAGTTACAAAGGTCTCGCCCCTGCGTTCACTTTCATGATTAAACAAAATACCATTTACAGCGAACATACCATAACTCTCACGATAGTTCTTAGTAATCCAAAAACCATAAAGCTTAGCCACCCCATAAGGAGAACGAGGATAGAAAGGAGTTGTTTCACTTTGAGGAACCTCCTGCACCAAACCATAAAGCTCAGAAGTAGAAGCCTGATAAATCTTACACTGCTTTTCCATATTCAAAATCCTTACAGCCTCCAAAAGCCTTAAAGTCCCAACAGCATCAGTCTCAGCAGTATATTCAGGGACATCAAACGAAACCTTAACATGGCTTTGAGCTGCAAGATTATAAATCTCATCAGGTTTAACCTGTTGAATAATCCTAATCAAAGAAGAAGAATCGGTCATATCCCCATAATGAAGATTAACAGCCCTATTCTTACTCATATCCTTAATCCATTCCTCAAGGTAAAGATGTTCAATCCTACCAGTATTAAAAGAAGAACTCCTTCTCAAAATACCATGAACCTCATAACCCTTTTCCAATAAAAACTCAGCCAAGAAACTCCCATCCTGACCAGTAATCCCAGTAATTAATGCCTTTTTCATATTTATATTTATTTTATTTGTTTATTCGTTTAGTTGTTGAGTTGTTGGGCTCACAAAGATAATATATTTAAAACAAAATCACAATCTACCATAATGTCGCCCATACTGGGCTTTTTGGAATATTCATTTTTATTATTCTACCATAATTTCGCCACTACGTGGCTTTACCCATAGAATGACGCAAAGAGGCAAAATCCGTACTAATCCGTGTAATTCGTGGACAATCAAAGAACAATTTAAAACTTAAAAATTCCTATTTAAAACTTACAAAAACATTGTCATATACAAAGGATAATAAATAATCCCATTATCTTTTTCAACATTAAAACGACTAAAAACCATTGGACGTCCAATATTATTACCATTATTCATAATAGCAACATCTAAGGAAGCATGACGTTTATAATCCTTACCCGATTTTACCTCAATAATAGAAACCTTATTATTATCTAAAAAAACAAAATCTAACTCCTGCTTACTTTTCTTATCATAATAATAAATTGACTTACCTCTCTTAATCAATTCAGAGGCAACAAAATTTTCTGTCAAAGCTCCCTCATTAATATCAATAATCCCATTAAGCACTTCAAACTGCATTGTAGGTAAGCATAAACTACACAATAAACCCGTATCTAACATAAAGAGTTTATAAAGATTTCTTTTCTCTGAAAATGATAAAGGTAATTCTAAGGCACTAACATTAAAAGAAAAATACGCAATTCCAGCATCAACTAACCACATAGTAGCATCACCATATTTGCGTTGTGAAGCACCTTTTTCTAAATCAGCCAATACAAAACGTTTATCCTTCTTACACAATTGTTCAGGTATAGAATCAAAAACTCTTTTCGCAAGAATTTTATCTTTGCCAGCATATTTTGCAATATCATTTCTATAACCACCAAGAATATTAGATTGAATTTGTGTAATCTTATTTATATCACCATTAACAACAAAATTATTAACAACTTCAGGCATTCCACCAATAATTAAATATTTTCTGAAATGCAACATAATTTGATCATGCAAAAAATCAGGAAGACTACTAATATTATTATAAGAAAGTCTTAAAACATCAATAACATCAGAAGAGACTCCATTTGCCCATAAAAACTCTTCAAAATCCATTGGATACATATCCAATTGTTGTTCATATCCTACAGGGAAAGAAGAAACATCCTTATAATTAATACCCAATAAAGAGCCGGATTCAATATAATCATACCATCCATCTTCAACAAGAAATTTAATAGAAGTTCGAGCTTGAGGACAAGACTGTATCTCATCAAAGAAAACCAATGTATTCCCTTTCTCAAAAGGACCATAGCCCATAGCAGAAAGATTCATAATAATAGTCTTAGAATCTAAATTCCCATCAAAAGCCTGCTTAGCAAGAGGAGATTGCTCAAAATTGATTTCAACAAAATTCTTATAATACTCTTTACCAAATCTACGAACAAGAGTAGTTTTTCCAACCTGACGAGCCCCTTTCAAAAGCAAAGCCTTTCCACTCCCAGAAGCTCTCCACTGAACTAAAGAACTGTATATTTTACGTTTAAGCTTCATATAAAATCAATTTTACAACTTATTTCCATGTTTAACTCAGCAAATATACAACTTTTTGCCACTTATGTCAATAGAAATTTACAACTTTTCGCTTCTTTTCATAGATTTTCTTTTTCTATCCACACCCAAAAACCAATTTAAAAATTAAAAATTCCAATTTAAAAATCTCTTTACCCCTAAAGGGAAATGACACAAAGCGTATTATTTTATCACAATAACTAAAGCACTGTTTACGTCATTGCGAACCGAAGGTGAAGCAATCCAGAAAATTCGTGAAAATCCGTGCAATTCGTGGACAAACCCAATTTAAAAATTAAAAATTACAATTTAAAACTTACAAAAATTCAATCTCTAATATTTTTGGTAAAAAACCAAACAAATAGAAAGGAATATTCAATAATTTAAACTCTTTCCCACTTATTGTTTTAACCTTATCAACAGAAAATGGCTCAGACCAAACACGAACACCCAACCTACAATCTTCACTATTATCTACAAAAGAATGTAAAGAACGCAGATGAGAATTATGTCCAGTTTTAACTTCAATAGGAATTATATGGGAATCATAATTAAAAATAAAATCAACTTCAGCACTTGAATTAGTCTTATTCCTTGTCCAAAAAAATCTTTTATTACTTACCCTATTAGATAAAGTCAATAACTCTTGAGCAATAATATGTTCAGCCAAATGTCCTCTCCAAGCATCTAAAATATCCTTAGCACCAAACACCTCTTTTTGAATATTGGCGGCATAGTTAACTAAACCAGAATCTAACCAAATAAGTTTTGGAGAACGTTTTCTTTCAGGCAAAACAGGCAAACAAGTCTGAGTAATAGGATAAACTAACTCTAAAAGCATAGCCTTCTCTAAAGTACGAAAAGCCTCTCCCATTTCTCTTGATTTATATTCAGAACCAGCAAAACCATTAAATTTAATAGATTGACCAGCCATAGCCCACCCTGAAGTCAGAATATATCTAATAACCTCCATTTGAGTCCTATTTGATGCATATTTTTCAACATCATCCCTATAACCTTGCAATAAAGACTCATAAATATCAGCAAGTGCAACAATATCCTGATTAATAAAATAAGATTTTACAATTTCAGGCATTCCCCCAATTAAAGCATAGCGATTAAAAGACGAAATCAATTTATCATGAAAAACAACTGAAGAACTTGGAGAATCAGAAATTCTTTGTCTTAACATTTCATTACCCTCAGCAACCATAAACTCACGAAAAGAGAAAGGATGAATAGCCATATATTCTACCCTTCCAACAGGAAAAGAAATATGAATATCAATCAAACTCTCCAGCAAAGAACCAGCAGCAATAACAAAAACCTCTGGCATTTCCTCATAAAAATAACGTAAACGAGCTACAGCCTGTGGAGAATTTTGAATTTCATCAATAAATATTAATGTTCGACCATTTTTCCTTTGAATACCCTTAAAAGCAAACAAATCAATAATAAGGTCATTAATAGAATTGGAAGACTCAAAAATGGCAGAAGCTATCCTATCTTCCAAATTCACATTAAGAAAATTATCGAAATCCTTTCCAAAATAATTAACAACAGTAGTTTTACCAACCTGACGAGCACCCCTTAAAACAAGAGGTTTCCTATTAGGTTTAGAAGCCCAAAGACTTAAATCATCAAGAATATCTCTCTTAAACATAAATCAAACAATTAAAAAACCAAATGCAAATATACATATTTGTAACAAAATATGGGCAACATCACAAGAATTTTGTCCCAATTACAGGGCATCAAGTAATGATTTTTGTCCCAAATATAGGGATACTTACAAAATTTGATGTTGCTTCACAAAGGATTTATTAATTGGAAAATTGTAATTTTTAATTTTTCACTTTAATATTTTCACTTTAATCACACCCAACCCCTAATTTTTGCTCTCGGGCTACGCTCTCGCAATGACGCAAAGCGGCAAAACAGTGTAAATCCGTGTAAATCCGTGGACAAAAAAAACAATTTAAAAATTAAAAGTTACAATTTAAAAATTAGCTAATGACTTTTTTAATCTCCTGAGCAGATTTTTTGGAGCATACAAGAATATCATTATCCCCCTCCACAATAATCAAGTCCTCAATACCTACAATAGAAATATTTTTACCTTTAGAGCTTATTATGATATTATTTTTAGAGTCGAATTGTTTAAGAGAAGTACCCTTAACAATATTCCCATTCTCATCTCCCTCAAACACCTCTTCCAAAGCAGGGAAAGAACCAATATCATTCCAACCAAAATCGGTAGGAATAACCATAGTATTATGATACTTCTCCATAATACCATAGTCGATAGAAATCTTCTCAAACTCCATAAACCATTTAATCAAATCCATATTCTCAGGATTCCTAATCTCAGAGCCCAAAGACTTAATCTCATTCAAAACCCTAAAATGATTAGGCATTAAATCCCTAAAAGCAGAAAAAATAGTATTAATATTAAATACAAACATTCCACTATTCCATAAAAATCTACCCGAATCAACATATTGCTTTGCTAAATCAGCATTAGGCTTCTCACAAAAACGAATAACCCTACACTCCTTACCCACCTGGCAAGAATCCGTCTCCAAATAACCATAACCAGTCTCAGCCCTATTAGGTTTAATACCCAAGGTAATTATCGAATCCCCCTTAGAAGCAATCCCCACAGCCTTAAGCAAAACCTCCCTAAAATTCCCCTCATCCTTAATCAAATGATCCGAAGCCAAAACAATTAAAGTAGAATCCTTAAACCTATTATTAATAACCAAAGATCCAAAACCAATAGCAGCAGCAGTATCCCTAAAAGCAGGTTCAATAATAATATTCTCCCTGCACAACATAGGCAACTCCTCCAATACACCCTCAGCCTGAAGAGCATTAGTCCCCACAAAAATCCTATCCCCACTAACAATATCCAAAACCCTATCCACAGTCATACGAATTAAACTCCTCTCAGAATCAATCAAACGCAATAACTGTTTAGGACGTCTCTTAGTAGACAAAGGCCAGAACCTCTCCCCCGAACCCCCAGCCATAATCAAAACACAAATATTATTTTCCATATATATTATACAGTATAATCTTTAAACATTAAACCTTAAACTTTTGCAAAGCAAAACTAAAGCATATCAATCCCAAATTATTTTATTATGAGAAACACACCATGCCTTAATATCAGAAAATAAGGTTGAAGAATAAAAACTTGTTTGAGAATAATTATCTTTCAAATTATTATTTATAGTCTCTTTACTTAGATTTTGTGGATAATCTTCTTTAATAATACTGATAATCACCCTCACTACATCATGACCTCTGCATATCTCAAAATCTTTATTTTCATATATAGTATATAGAAAATCATTAAAATCATTCACAGAAAAATTAGAACAATCACTAATAAAAAGTTGTACTAAATCATTTTTCAATTGTTCATGAGAATAGTTATCAATTCTATCCAGAAAATCAAATTTCAATTTTTTCTTAAAGTTAAAACCCAAATGAAAAACATCATTAAAGATTCTAAAATAACCTATTTCCTTTGCGTAAGATAAGCTTGTAATGTAACTTGCAGTATAATTATGATATTGAGAACAAAAAAATTCCTTTACATCTTCGCACTCAAACATCATCATTTCAATATCCCTATAGTCAGTGCGAAATATATTATCCGGCAAAGTATAATTAGAATCGAATCTAGAATAATCAGCATCCCTTATTCCAAAAATCATACCACCGAATATTCTACTATTCAGCTCAGAAACAATATTTTCAACATTTAAACATCCTTTTTTTGTTAACGTTTCTGATTTTTGAGAATTGAAAATACGGCAATTATTTGTAAGAAATTTTGAGTAAATTGCCTTATCATAATCATCCTCAACAATAATCCAAACCGTTTTTCTTCCTAAAGGAGAATTTGACGCCAATGGGATGGTAATAAGAGCATATTCTTCTTCAGTAAGAAAATTATTAAGTGAGCGAGACATTGTTGTCATTACTTATCTGATATAAATCTTTAGTTAAATTCCACCTGCCATCAATAATCTGAGGAGAATGGGTAGCAATTATAGACTGAATATTTTTCCCGTTAAACACTCTTTCCATATCACCAATAAAAGACAATTGCCACATAACGTGATTAGATAATTCAGGTTCATCAAATAGTATTAACATACCATTATTTGAATTAAATATCAATTCAAAAAGCGTAATAACTCTGTGTTGTTCTCCCGAAGACAAGGATTTATTAGAAATAAACAATCCGCTATCAGAAATAAATTTATAACCATATTCAGCCTTAACTAGAATTTTTTTATTAGAAAACTCACTTTTAGTAATAATATCAATAAATAATTCTATTTTTTCAATAAACTCAATAAATTCATCAATAACTTTTTCATATTCTTGCAAAGTAATTGATAAATAAACCTTATTACCATCATTAAAATCAACAGGAATTTTTATATCCTCACAAATACCAATCGAGAAAGCTCTACCAAACTTATCATTAAGAATTTTTGCCCTTTTATTATACTCATCAACTAAAATATTCAAATTAGAACTTACTGTAATGGAAGCAATAATTTTACTCTGAGAGGCTTGAAATTTCTTGCTAAACTCTCTCTTTTTTTCAGTAATAATATTTTTTAGTTTATTCGCATTATCTTCAATCACATACTTTTCAATATGAATTAAACTGTCTGAAAAACACTTTTCAAAAGAAGAAGTAAACAATCTATTATCTTTTATAAACAATACATTAGTTCCGGATAACTGCATCAATAGCTCTCCTTTATCCTTAAATAAACTTTCAATTATCGAAGGATTTTGGATGATAATATCTAATGAAGAAAAATACTTCTCTCCCTTAGAATCAAACCATAAGTCATTTTCAAACTTAATAAAGCCTAACTTTTCAAAAGAAGATTCAATATCATCCTTTTCAATAATAATTTCTTTTTCATCATTAATTGAAACAAATAATTGTTCTCTTATTAAAATATCTGATTCTCCACTAATATCCGATGAATCATCATTAATAGAAGGAGTATTATTTTTAGCAACAGATATATAATAATCATTATCAAACTCAAATATTATTTTTTCAAATGGAATTTGAAAAAAGTAATAGAAATTCAAATCAAACAAACTACTAATAGTCCTTAGAATAGTAGATTTACCATAACCATTAGGACTAGTTATAATATTAATATCATCCTTGAAATCTATATTATAGGAATACTGATCAAATAAACTATTAACGATTAACGACTTTAATTTCATTTCTATTTATTATACAATTGTGAAAGAATAGCTTGTATTTTTGAATTTACAGTTAACCACCGTTCTTTATAGATATTTTTTGCTCCATTAGAAGTTATCACAGATTTATATCTAGGATAATCGTCTCCTTTACTAACATTATTTTCCCAATGCAAAGGTCTTAAATTTTCAATATCATCCTTACCCCCTAAACTAACAGGATAAATATGATCAATCTCCCATCCAAAAATATGATTTCTATCCCCAAATTTATCCCTCATAATCCAAGCACCACAAGCATCTTTTCTATATGCATCTGAGTTATACCCCTCAACAATAGTTGCTTTATTCCAAATATTTTGAATGTCTTTTTCTTCCAAGTTCATAATGTTATACACTAAATAATAGTGCAAAGGTAATACATTTCCACAAAATACATTTTATTTCAAACATTATAATATCAAACTCCTCTCAGAATCAATCAAACGCTCTCCCCCAGCCATAATCAAAACACAAATATTACTTTCCATATAAATTACAATTATACATATCTCAAAAAGCTACGTAGTAGCGACATTATGGTAGAATGTAATAAATAACACATTCCAAAAAGCTACAGAGTAGCGAAATTATGGTAGAATGTAATAAATAACACATTCCAAAAAGCTACAGAGTAGCGACATTATGGTAGAAAAATCCAACACCCCATTTCCTCCTAAAGCCCCAGAGGGGCGACATTATGGTTTACCCCAATTTAAAAATTAAAAATTACAATTTAAAAATTGACTCATCCAAGCGAGGCAAAGAAGGGAAAACTTTATAAACCAAATCACTCTTTGGGAAAAGAATAACCCAAACAGTAAGAAAGATAATCATAAAATCAACATATAGTGATCTATTATTAAAATACCACTTCTCTAACTCACCTTTATGAGGTTGAATATATTGTTTGCTGAATTCTACTGGATCCTTTGCTTGAGATACATAAAACTCTTCATCTCTAAAGATTACTGAACCAATTCCTGAAAGACCTGGAGTCATTTGAGAAATACAAGCCTTTACGTCATCAGGATATAAATCATAACCCTTCTTAACCAAAGGACGAGGACCAATTATACTCATATTTCCAATCAATATATTAATCAATTGAGGAATCTCATTTATCTTGGTCTTGCGTAAGAAACCACCCATAGGCAAAACACGAGGATCATTCCTTGTAGTAATAGTACCAGTACCAATATTAGGACTATTCTTAAGCATGGTAGCAAACTTCCAAATCTTAAACGGTTTACCTCCCTTTCCAATACGTTCCTGAAAATAAAAAACATAATGCTCCCCCGTCAAAAGCAAACCGATAATAACCGGAATCAAAAGAGGAGAAAGAACCAACAATGCCAATAAAGACATCAAAAAATCAAAAATTCTTTTAATTAACTTATACATAATATTACATTTTAGAGTCCAAGTTTTTCCCTTTTTCCTCATGCTCAAAGTTAGGGATAAACTCTTTTAATAAATCCACCACATCCTTTTTCTCAAAATCCTTTCTTTCGAAAAGTTTAGTCATTTTAGAAAAGAACTCTTTTAATTCAGCTTCTGGTCGAAGAGAATAATCCTCAATCACACCTAATGAAGAGAATCTTTCCATATTAAGCTTTTCTCCCTCAATATAAAACTCTTCAAAACCTTTTTCTCCAGTAGTATCACTTGAGAAATAATAAACAGGATATTCCATAGAATCTTCACCCATCTCAAAAGCAAATTTTCTGGCTTCTTCTTCACTCTTGCAATACTTCACTTTATAGCCCAAATCCTCCAAGAACCTATCAGCAATAGAAGAGAAAGTCATCATTTGTTCTTCACCCAACTTAGGGAAAAATATTTCACCAGTTTTACCTAATATACAAGCCAACATACAAATTTGACCACTCTCATCAGGAGAAACAAAATAACGCTTAACATCATTAGGAGAAGACAAAGGTTGGCGTTTCATCAATCTATCAATAAAACCAGCCAATAAAGAACCATTAGAAAAAGCAACATTAGCAAAACGAGCAGTAGAAACCTTAAACTTTTTGGAATATGACATAATCATCTCCTCCATAACCTTCTTACTACAACCCATTATATTTACAGGATTAGCAGCCTTATCGGTAGAAACACAGAAGAAATGCTTAGGTGGAAACTCAGCTAACAACTCCATAAGTCTGCGAGCCTTTAAAACATTATTTTCAATCAAAGCCTCAACAGAAAAATTATCCTTCTCACTCCTAACATGTTTATGAGCTGAAAAATTAGCCACAATATCAAAACCACCCTCTTTTCTAAAAATCTTCTCAAAAATAGGATCAGCAAAACTAAGTGGATAAGTTCTATAATCCTCTGGTACAAACATACCATAAGTAGAACGAAGATCCCGAGTAAGCTCAGTCAAACCATTCTCCGAAATATCCACAACAACCAATTTACTTGGCTTAAAAGGTAAAATAGCACGAATATAAGAAGAACCGATAGTCCCAGCCCCACCAATAACCAAAACACTCCTACCCTCAATCTCCTTAGTTAATACATCCCTGTTTCTCTCAATATCTTTCAAAAACATACTCTCCGAACGGTTAGTAATATGTTTTGCAATGAATTTATTTACATTAATCATAACTATTTATATTCTTTATTCTGAATCAGGATTATATAAGATTTAAAAGATTAGCAGGAGAAATACCTAAGCAAAATCCTGAAAATCAAACCAATCCTTTATAATCCTAATTCTGATTATTTTCTTTTGTCTGAATCAGGATTAAATAAGATTTAAAAGATTTGCAGGAGATTGTATATAAAATAAATCCTGAAAATCAAACCAATCCTTTATAATCCTAATTCTGATTATTTTCTTTTGTCTGAATCAGGATTATATAAGATTTAAAAGATTTGCAGGAGATTGTATATAAAATAAATCCTGAAAATCAAACCAATCCTTTATAATCCTAATTCTGATTATAATTATTATTATATATTCTTTTTATTTGTAAACTATTAGCACCAAAATTAATTAATAATCCTAAAGGGAAATTATATGCAACTAAATAGTTTCTTGTTTGAGCAATATGCAGATTTTCAATATTAGATAAAGCTTTTAACTCAAGTATTATCTTGTCATCTATAACAAAATCAGCTCGTCTTGTACCAATTTCAATTCCATCATAATAAATAACCTGATCTACTTCCCTCTTAGCCTTAATACCTGCTCGCTCTAACTCAATTGCCAAAGCTCTTTGATAAATGACCTCTTGAAAACCATTGCCTAATGTACAATGAACTTTCATAGCACAGCCATTAATCAAATAAGTCAAATCATTTAAGTCACTTAGATCATTCATAGTATTCTTTTATTCTGAATCAGGATTATATAAGATTTAAAAGATTAGCAGGAGATAATTTATCAGCAAAATCCTGAAAATCCTACCAATCCTCCATAATCCTGATTCTGATTATCTCCCTTTTGTCTGAATCAGGATTATATAAGATTTAAAAGATTCGCAGGAGATAATTTATCAGCGAAATCCTGAAAATCCTAACAATCCTCCATAATCCTGATTCTGATTATTTTCTTTTGTCTGAATCAGGATTATATAAGATTTAAAAGATTAGCACGAGAAATACCTAAGCAAAATCCTGAAAATCCTAACAATCCTCCATAATCCTGATTCTGATTATTTTCTTTTGTCTGAATCAGGATTATATAAGATTTAAAAGATTCGCACGAGATAATTTATCAGCGAAATCCTGAAAATCCTACCAATCCTCCATAATCCTGATTCTGATTATTTTCTTTATTCTGAATCAGGATTATATAAGATTTAAAAGATTAGCACGAGAAATACCTAAGCAAAATCCTGAAAATCCTACCAATCCTCCATAATCCTGATTCTGATTAAGATTAGTAATAAAGCTTCTTCTTTACGTTTTCGTAGTAATTAGGAATAATAACTGTACTAGGAATATTCACAACCCTATCTTCAAGCCACTGAGAATTTGAAAGGTCACCACATTGACAGCCCTTATACATATCAAGTTTATTATTTAACACCCAAATAGGACGAGTCATAATTCCATTATCATTAGTATAGGTAAGGAACTCGTCTCTTGCTTCTCTATCCTTTAGAATAACAGCATTAAGCCAATAATTAGAACGGCAATCTTCAGGTTCAACAAAAAGCTCAATATCTTTATTATCCTTAAAGAAAGAAATATACTTATCCGTTAGCTTACGTTTTTCTTGAATAAAAAACTCACATTGTTCAATCTGACCAAGACCCAAAGCAGCAGCAAGATTTGTTAGACGATAATTATAACCAGTATAATCATGATTATACTCCCACTTATGAGGAACCTTAGCAGTTGTTGTAATATGTTTAGCTCTTTTAGCAAGTTCTTCATCGTCAGTTAAAATCATACCACCACCACCAGTAGTAATAACCTTATTACCATTAAAACTTAAGGCACTAAGCCTACCAAACAAACCAGTATGCTTACCCTTATAATAAGAGCCAATACTTTCAGCAGCATCTTCTACCAAAGGAATATTATACCTCTGACAAATATCAGCAATTGCATCAATCTCACAAGGATGACCGAAGGTATGCATAGGAACAACAGCAGCAAAACGTTTTCCTGTCTTATTATTATATGAATTTCCATCAGCACCTTTGCGTACATTTTCCTTTAGAAACTCCTCAAGCTTAATTGGGCACATTCCCATAGTTGAACGAGAAACATCAACAAATACAGGATTTGCACCAGTATAAGTAATGGCATTACATGTAGCAATAAAAGATACAGGTTGAGTAATAACTTCCTCACCAGGACGAACACCTGCCAAAAGCATACAAATATGTAAAGCTGAAGTACCATTAACAGCAGCCACAGCATACTTACTACCAGTAAACTCAGCAACAGCCTTCTCAAACTTATTCACATATTCACCTACACTCGAAACAAAATTCGAATCCATAGCATCCATAATATACTTCCTCTCATTCCCAATAAAACGAGGATCATGCAGGATAATAAAACCATCCCTATCATCAAAAGTTTCCCTAACGAAACCAACAAAATCTTGGTAATTCATAATAGATTAATATTAATAGATTGATAAAACAAAGAACAAATTATCTTTTTATAAATGGTAATTTAAGTAACCCAACTAAAGAACCATAGCCGTAAGATAAATGCAATGTTATAAATGAAGCGAGTAAATAAAAGAAGTTTAGTTTCTTTGATACGCTTAATTTAATGCTAATTATACCCAAAGCTAATAAATATAATAGAAGCGATAGGATAGAAAGAAAAATAAAAGGCAAATAAATCAAAGATAGTAGCAAAGGTATTATTAAAGAAAGTAAGAATAGGAAAGGTATAAAATGTCTAAGAGATAATGACTTTAGTTGATTAGTATAATATACAGTTAATATATTCCATTTCCCATTTGCATAATTATTTTTTGATAATTCTTTATAAGTCTCTCTTGCTAAATAAGTACAATAAGTATCAGGTACAATAAATATCTTTCCTCCTCCATTAATTATTCTTTTATTTAATTCTATATCTTGATTTCTCACTAATCTCACATCATACAATCCATATTTTTCAAAAACATCTCTTCTCCAACAACCAAAAGGAACAGTATCAACTTCTTTAACCTCATTTACTCCTATTCTAAAAGTTGAATTTCCAACACCAAATTTATTACCCAAAACCTCACGAATAGCAAGAGTTTTAGGAGTTTTATTTAAAACATCAGTCTTGCATACCACACCAACATTATCAGCACCTAATTCAACTAATCTTTTAGTCAATACAGAAAAATAATCCTTTTGATAAAATGAATGAGCATCCAAACGCATTATTATATTACCCTTTGCAGCCTTAATACCAATATTCATTGCATAAGGAACAATCCTGTTGGGATTATCTAAAAGAAAAATAAAAGGATACATTTCAGAATAAGAAGAAATAATACTACGAGTATTATCATTACTCATTCCATCAACAAACAAAACCTCCAAATCATTTTTTGGATAATCTTGTTCCAAAACAGATTGAATACAATGTTCAATATATTTTTCCTCATTAAATATTGGAACTATTACTGAAAGCATTTAATTATCCCTTATAATTTATATCAACCTTATCTCCCATTTCCTTCAAAAATTCTGGAGTATAATAATACATCATACCTCCTAAGGATGTAAAGGTTAATTCACCAAAATATATTTTTCCATCAATATTGTATAAATCAACCCTAACCTCAGGAAAAGGTTTTGAAAGTATTTCAGCAAACCTAATCATTTTATCCAAATTATTAGGCTTTAACAAAGGTTTTGATTCTAATGGATAATCCTTCGATGGCCTCAAATTTTCTGGATAATAGTTCCACTTTAAATCATAACATCCTAAACACACAGATTGTGAATTTCGACTAGAACAAGTTAATATACTATGAGCTTTTCCATTAAAGCACCAAAATTTATAATCTATTAATGAACTACCTTTACCCACAGGTAATAATTCCTCAGCAATAATACAAGGAGGAATATTCTCATATTGAGGTTCTGATGCAAGAGCTCCAATATTTTTCTTACTTAACCATAAATTAATGATATCTCTAAGTCTTTTATTATCCCATTCATTTTTATCTTTTATAATAAGATTAGTTCCCTTGCCATCTCCATTATTAGCTTTTAAAATAAACGAATTAGGTAATTCATCTAAATTAAAACTTTCAGCATCATACCACACTCCATAAAGCCTAACTAAAGTATCTCCAAGACCACAATTCTCTATATACTCCCTAACCTTATACTTATCCGCAATATCAGTCCACATTGAAGTATCAGAGAATAATTTCAAATATAAAATTTTCTCATTCAAATCTTTTGGATTTTTCAAATTAGGGAATTTTCCAAATCTTGCAAAATACCTTATTTTAATCAAAGTAACAGGATGATTAACACCCATATATTCCGTTAATTTAATCAATGGAGTAAATATAAAACTCAATGATTTACTTGTTGTTAAATGCATAATTATTATAATCTTCGTTTTATGAAATCAAAAACAATACTATTCATATCTTTGATTTTCAATTTATATAAATTAGATATAATGTTCTTATAATTCGATTTTCTATATTCTTTTGTTTTATTAAAGACTTTAGAATAATATTTTTCATTTTCTTCATTAATAGATAATAATTTATTTAATGATTCAAATTGAAACTCAGCAGGTATAGATTGAACATAATTAGGGAAATAATCTTTCTCTATTTTGATGTAATTATAACTTATTTTTACTTCTTCCGCTAAATCAACATTTAGAATTATTGAATATTTAGTAGGTTCCCAAGGCATATTAAAAACAAAATTCCCTATTGAATAGAATATATGTTTACCTTTATAAACTTCAAATCCTTGCAAAATATGAGGATGCATTCCAACAATTAAATCAGCACCACAATCAATCATATATCTTGCAAAATTCTTTTGATCTATATATGGATAATTAATAAATTCATTTCCCCAATGTACATATACTATTTTATAATCACATAAGCTTAAATCCTCTAATTCTTTTTTCACATCAGAATATTCAGGCATTGACCAATATAATGGATTTTGAGAAAAGTTATCTGGCCTTTGACTAAAAGCAATTATTCCTATTTTCTTTTCTTGATGTTCGAAAATATGTTTTTTCTTATTTTCACTTCCAACATAATTCACTCCTTTAATTTCTAAATAAGACAACATTTCGTTATATGCAATTTCTCCATGTTGCATTACATGATTATTTGCAACATTATATAAATTGAAATGCTTAATGTGTGAAATATCTTTTGGAGTAATAATAAATTGTCTTGAAGATGTGCCTTGTTTATTTGAAGTATTTGAACAAACACATTCAAAATTACCTATCCAATAATCATTAGTATTTCTTTTGAGTTTAGCAAAAGGATCTCTACCCTTTCTTATTGAAGAGCCGACACCAAAACCAGTATCAAAAAATCCATCACTAAAATTTATATCTCCAACTATTCTTAGCATATACTATAGGTATTTCTTAATTGTTTGCCATGCAGAATCAAATGAGTATTTATTGGATTCTTCTCTTGCATATTTTTTCATCCTTTCTAACATATTTCTATCATTATAAAGCGATAAAATTCTCTCATTAAACTCATCTTGACAATTATCAAATGAGACAATAAAACCAGTTTTATTATTTTCTACAAATTCAAGAGCATACTTCCATTTAGTCACTAGAACAGGAATCCCAGAGATATATGCATCTAAAATACTTCCAGGGAATCCCTCAGTGTAAAATTTTGTAGGTAAAAGAAGTAAATCATATTTAGATAATGTAGTATAAATTTCATTTCCATTTAAAATCCCTTTATAATTTGCTACATCCTTATAATTATGCAATTTATTTTCAAAATCTGATTTATATTCTAACTCAATTGGTCCATAAAAATCAACAATAACATCTAAATTATTATCTTTAGCAAAGTCTAAAAAATTAAATATTGTATCATATCCTTTTTTCATGTTTATTCTAGCCATAAAAACTAGTTTCAATTTACTAGTTGAATAAATTTTAGTTTTCTCATACTTAAATATCCTAAAATTATTTAGAGTTTCAATATTCTTAAAGCTAAATTCTCTAATAAGACTATATGTGACACTTTCTGTTTGAGGCATAAAAACCTTGATTTTTTTACTAAGTTTTAGCTGCAGATTATGTTTTTTAAACTTTTCATTTCCTTTAAAATACTCTAATTGCCAACCTCCTACACATATATGAATAATATTAAATCTGAATATTTTTGAAAGAAAAAATGAAAATGGGAAAAAGTATGTTAAATTTGATACACAAGGAATCAAAATTAAAGTATCTATATTTATTAATTTCCAAATCATAACAAATAATGAAAAGGGATTAGATTGATAATCTTGTGTATCGTAATAATCAACAATTTGTTTATTACGTAATAACAATTCATATATATTCCTAGTCTTTACTGTTTGTCCATCTAATTGATTAGTCCGATAGCCAAAATTTCCAATTACAAGTATTTTCTTTTTTTCCATTATACATCACTTTTTTGATTGAATATTAAAAGTCCTTTTTAATTTATCAAAAAAAGGTGTCCATATGTTATAAATGTGAAGAATATTTTCTTTCAAGCTCACTTCTTTAAATTCTGTTCTTGGAATAGAAAAAGGGTTAGTATTTTTAAATGTTCTATCCATTTCAGTAGTTGTTGCCATTTTAAAACCCATTTCTCTAACTATTCGCTCTGAATTACCATCGAAATTCCCATTAGGATAGGAATAGATAAAATTTGAATCCTTTCCAGTCCATTGCTTAATCTTTTCATTACAAAGAAAGATTTCATTTTTTAATTCATCTTCTTTACACTTATCACTCATCACATGATCATTCGTATGATTCCCCCAACAAATTAATCCAGATGATGTTATTTCTTTTAATTCATCAGGATTCATAGTTAATCTATAGTCTTTTTTCATCTCCAATTTTTCAATTATCTCAACTCTATTTTGATTTGGCATTTCCCATAATTCTTTTATATCTTTATAAAATATAGAATTTCTATTATACCTGGCTTTATTAAACCAAAAATATCCATCTTCAATACCCTTTGTGGCAACAAAAATTGTAGCTGGTATATTATATTTTTTTAATATTGGGAATACATTATTATAATTACTCTTCCAACCATCATCAAAACTCAGCCAAACATATTTCTTTTTATCAGATAAATTTCCATTAATATAATCAAACAACTCATAACAACTAATAAAATAATAAT
Source organism: Bacteroidales bacterium UBA4893 (assembly GCA_002399025.1). Taxonomy (GTDB): domain Bacteria; phylum Bacteroidota; class Bacteroidia; order Bacteroidales; family P3; genus UBA10566. Next base: position 113,068 of record DHCV01000007.1, read on the forward strand.
CTTTCTTAAGCAACCACTTAATTAAATTTTCAAACGAATTAAGAGATATATCATGTCCATAAATAGTTAATAAAGAATCACAACGTTTTGATTCTTTAATAATCTTTGGCAGATATATTATATAAAGAATGTATGCAATAATTTTTCTCATAATTAAAAACTGTCTAAATCAATTTTACTAATTGACCAATTTTCTACTTTTCTAATATCAATTCCATTAATTAACCAATTCATACTTCCATCTTCATTATATTGTAGAGTTCTAATTAATGCGGGTGGATTTTTACGTATTTTATTAATGAACGGAATTGAATACATATTTAATTTATTTAATATTTTTTTATCTTCTTTATCAATTGCAAAATCCCAAGCAACAATTACTGCAGGCTTATACATTTTATAGAAATAATTAAATGAAGTTCTCAATATCTTTGAATTATCATATTTCATAATCCCTATATCATAAGTATAATAATTCTTTGTTTTCAAGATTATAAATGAATGTAATTTTCCATTTTCATCAATAGCATATACATAAATGTATTTTCTATTTGGCCGATTTGTTCTCCATTTTAAATTTTCAAAATTCATTGATGAATGTATTCCTGATGTTTTATCAAGGTTGCTAACCTGTTGAAGGATTTCATCAGCTACTTTATTTGTAATAAAATATTTTATCCCTTTTTGTTCATTGGAATATTCATTTTTCCCATCCATATTAGAACGATTTTTCTTTAATATTTTGTATAAGCATAAATACCAAAGATTAAATTTATACCTACTATGAAAATGGGCTAAATCTTCAAAACCAATCTTCTTATATCCATGATAAGGTTTCCACGAAGGACTTAAATTTAAAATAAATTTAACATCATTATTAGATAAATAATTCAAGGAAAAATCGGTCATCTTTTGAAAAACACCTAATCGTCTTGCTTTATCAGACACAACAGTATCACTTAGCTGAGCAATAACACATTTTCGATTATTAAGAAAATAAATATTAAGAAAATATCCTCTAAATCCAATAACCTCATTATCTTCATTAACAGCCACAACAGATAATGGTTTTGAATAATTCGGACAATTGCTATAGGTCCAATCAAAACGAATTTCTCGACCAATATTATCTTCCTTCCATAGATATTGTTCAAGCTCTGCACATTGCTTTGCATATTCGGAAGAATATGGTTTAATTGTTATTTCCATTATTTAGTTTTTTATTAATGATAACCAATGATTAATAATGACATTTTGAGCAAATAAGTTTTTAGCTTTATTTTTAGAGTTTTTTCCCATCTGAGTTATACTGCTTTCTTTAATCTTTGAAACTGCAACAATTGATTCTTTTATTAATTCTACGTTATCCCAATCACAAAGAAAACCATTACTTTCATCAACTAACACCTTATAATCTGAAACTTTAGTCATAATAATGGGCTTACCAATCATCATTGCTTCGCATATTGCATTAGGCAAACCTTCAACGCTACTAAAAAGTGCTACTACATCAGATTTATTATATAATTCAGGAATCTTATCAGATACAGGATGCAATTCAATAATATCAGTTAAATGATATTCATTAATTTTCTTATTTGCTTCATTATATACTATTTCTCTTGAACTATCATTTTTCCCATACCAATCTACTTTAATTTTATTTCTCTCTTCATTATTTAACAATGCTAAAGCATTAATTAATCCAATTGGATTTTTAATATATTGATATGAGGCTGCTACAATAATATGAGTTTTACCATTTTTTCTGGGAATATATTCTGAAGTTATTTCCGGGAGAGTAACAATATTATATATTGTTATCAGTTTTTCTTTATATTGAGGATAGTGCTTTTCCCACATTTCTCTTGCATTATTCGAATTGCATACAATTGCATCGGAATATCTCTGAAACCATGCAAATATTTTTCCTTTTCTTGAATTAAAAGTAGATTCTTTTGCACTTCTCTCTCCTGTAATTACTTTCCATGATTTCCCTCCTATTGCTGATAAATTATTTAAAAAGTTTGCAGTATGGAGAAAAGAAATAACAGCATCATATTTACCATTTCTAATATAATTTCTTACTTTGAATAAGCGAAATAGATAATTATTCTCTATTTTCCATACTACAGAAACATTACTATCTTTTAGTAAATAAGAATAATAATCTCCATTTGAATAGCATAATATATCGACTTTATAATTATAATAAGATAATTCACGAGCCAAAACAACCATTTGCCTTTCTGCACCTCCTCCTCCTGTAGCTAAATTAGGAGCCACAAATAAAATCTTCTTCATATATAAATCTTCTTCATTATTAATATATCCACCTCATTTCCTCAACACCTCACAATCTCACAAACTCACATCCTCAACACCTCACCTTTTACCTTTTACCTCTTACTTTTTACTTTTTACCTTGCGAAGCACTTCCTTTTACCTTCTACCTTTTAGTTCCTAATATATAATCTTCTGGAAAATGCAACTGCAAAAGGCAAGCAAGCAGATAATTTTGTTAATAAAAATCAGATGAAACTAAATTATTATTGTCTTTGTTTTATCTGATTAATTAATAAACTAGTAAATACTCTTGCTCCATTATCATTTAAATGTGCTCCATCTTTATAAAACTCATTATTAGAAATTAATGATATGCCTCCATTATCATAAAAATGAATATTAGTTTTCTCTAATATATGAATTAATTCTTTATAACTATTAATCCCTTTATAGTTAAGCGTGGAATATCTTGGCGAAATTGAGAATATTAATTTAATATTTTTTTCCTTAGAAATATGTATAATCTCATTAAGTAGAGAAACAGTAAATTCATCCACACTATCATTAATCTCAATTTCATTTTTTGAAATTAATTCTGGATATTTATATCCTTTATTTGGTAAAGCCATATAACCTTTTTCACTTATATAGTCAGGCAAAAATATCTTTCCAAATATCGCAATAAACCTTGAGTTATATTTATACATAGAACTCATTATTTTTATGTTTTCAAATCTACTTTTCTTATGAATTATTTTTTTAAACATATCATTTTCATTATAGAAAGGATATAGTTCATATACTTCATCATAATCTGCAAATCCACTAGAGAGAAAATTAGGTTCTATATCAATAATTACAATCTTAGGAGTATATCTTTTAGAAATTGCATCGAACATAGCAGCAGAATAATAAAAAGGTTTACCATCCTTTCCACAATTGAAGGTTGATAAGCTTAAAGAATCCTCAACAATTGATGGTATATAATGATGATTAGCTCTTGATGAACCCAAAATAATAACATCAGAATCTACTTTCTTTATCGTATATTCTGTTCTCATAGCATTAGGAGCTTTACTAAGTGCTATATCTGAAATCTTCTGAAAAAATACACCTACCAAAATATCAGCCACTACAACTAATAATAATACAATAGATAAACTTCTAATCAATAACCTTATATCTCTTTTCATACATTATAGATTAAAATTGGAAATATATAAATTGACCACTATCAAAAACTCCAAACAATAAAATTATTGAAATCATAAGGATATAATAACTATATCTTTTTATTGCAAATCTTGAAGTTGAAAATTTAATATTTAAATTATACTCGTCTTTAATATCTTTTAAGAACAATAAAGCAATTCCAATAAAAGAATATCCTAAAGTGGTTTGATTAATAAACAAACTACCTGGAGTGGAAAAAATCTTACTAATAATAATATAAGCGTCTGAAATTGTATTTGCTCTAAAAAATATCCAAGCAAAAGCAACAAGAATAAATGTTATTAAAATTTCTATCCCTTTTATTGTTTTGAATTTAGGTAAGTACCTATCTTTTAAAATTCCAAACACCTGATATACACCATGTAGCCCCCCCCAAACAACAAATGTATAATTAGCTCCATGCCATATACCACTCACAAAAAATGTTAGAAATAAATTGAATTTATGCCTAGTACTACTAACTTTATTCCCTCCTAATGGAATATAAAAGTAATCTTTAAACCATGTTGATAATGAAATGTGCCAACGTTTCCAAAAATCTTTAATTGATAAAGCAAAATATGGTCTATTAAAATTAGTCATTAAATCAAATCCCATAATTTTAGCTGTACCGATCGCAATTAATGAATAACCAGCAAAATCACAATAAATTTGAATACTGAAAAATATTGTTGCCAAAATAAATGAGAAACCATTATGATTGTCTACATTATTATAAACTGCATCAACATAAATTGACAATCTATCTGCTACTACAAGTTTCATAAAGTAGCCCCAAAGCATAATTTTTAAACCAGCAGAAATTCTATTAAAATCTATATTATGAATATCTCTAAACTGTGGTAATAGATTTTTTGATCTTTCAATAGGACCTGCAACAAGCTGAGGAAAAAATGAAATAAATAATGCATAAATACCCAAATGTTTTTCAGCTTTTACATCACCTCTATACACATCAATTGTATAACCAACAGCTTGAAAAGTGTAAAAAGATATTCCGACAGGAAGTAAAATATCAAGGTTAGGTACATCCCACCTAATATTCATTACTTCTAATATCTGGAAAATAGAATCATTTAAAAAATTAAAATACTTAAATAGAAATAGAATACCAAAGTTTATTATTAAACTAATAGTAAGATATATTCTTTTTCTCTTCCTATTATCTTTATATTTCTCTAAAAGTAAAGAACATGCATAAGTTATAAAAGTCGAACCAAATATTAAAACTGCATAAACTGGATTCCAGTTCATATAGAAATAATAACTTGCTAACAATAGGAATAACCATCTATATTTGTGAGGGATAATGAAATATAATACACAAACTAATGGAAAGAAAATTAAAAAGATGAAAGAATTAAACAGCATAATTATTTATTCATATTAATTATTTAGGATGATTTTTTTAAATATATTTTTACAGAATCAAGTTTCATTATAGTGATAGTGAAAAGTCTATGAAATAAAATAAAAAGATTATAATATAAAAAGTAATAAATACAATTTGAAAATCTTTTATGGGTTTCCCCTTTTAGCCGAATTAGTAGTAACATTAATTTGTAGTAGTTTCATAATATCAATTTGTATTTTCAAACTTTTACAACCTCAAAGAGAAGCCCTATAACAGAAACTTCTCTTTAATTCTTTTATAAATATTTATTCTTATATGTATAAACAAAAATGGTTGAGTTTTAGTTCAGAGTTTATTAAAAAGCGAGAAGTCCATAGAGGGAATCATATGGGCTTCTCATTTTTTAAAAGGTTAAACCATTCTTAGTTATGGAGTTGGTTCTTCTTCCTCTCCATTTACAACTAAGCCCTTGAAGTCTAATTTTTGGATTTTTGCCTTGATATCTTTGATTTTCTTTCCAAAAACCACAGATGGTGCAAATCTCAAATAGACCCTCTTAATCGTAGTGGCATCCACCTCATCGGCAGTTGCCATTGCAGTTGCCTTTATTCCTAGGACAAATTTTCCTAAGTCTCCCAATTCTACTGCGTTTCCCTCTTCGACAGCCCAACCAATTACGGTCTCCAATTGAGCCAAGACACTTAAGATATCACCTCGAGATAATGACGATGTTTCTGCAATCATCTCAGAAAGTTTTCTGGTATCAATTACATCATCGTACAAAATCTTTGCAACGTACTTCTCACCTGGTGAATAGCCGGTGGTGATATTCTTTTTTTGCTTAATGAATTTTAGAGCCATAGAGCAAAAATTTTGGTGGTGAATAATGTTCGGAGATAAGCCCGTCCTATCTCTATAGTAACACGGTTACACTTCTTGAACGCACCCATAAGTGTTTTATTTTTCAAAATCAAATATTTAACATTATTTAATATTCCAAATGCCAAAAATGTCGAAAAACGAGTAAAATTGAAAATTTATTTGATGTTTACCCCCTGTACTTTTGATTTTCGACCCCTAAACATCAGATGTTTGACCCCTAAACATCAAATAAACAAAGTCAAACATCAAATGAAAATTGCTCAATCATCAAGTAATCGAAGGACATATGTTAAATCCATTAACATTAATATTTTGAAAATCTCTATGTATCGTCATCTTCAAGATTAATTCCAAATCTTTTTTTCAGCAATTCAATAACAGATTCCTTATCATATTTAACCATATCCTCTAAAATACCAACAGTAGAATTTAGAACCTCTCTAACAGTATCCTCATTGATATTCATTTCTTTGGCAATCAATGGTGCCATCTTCTCAATTTGAAATAAATATTCAATAGAATGCAAATTTTTCTTAGCCTCAATCTCTTTTAAAACTAATTTTTCAATTCTTTCCTTGTCATCCATTTGTTTATTTGTTGAGATGTTGAGGTGTTGAGTTGTTGAGTTGCTAACCAATTTAAAAATTAAAAATTACAATTTAAAAATGAAACTAAAGTTCTAATCTGCAATAGTGTAGATATAATATTTTTCATATAGATCAAATAATTCATTGATTTTTTTCATAAACTCTATAATTTCTGCAAAACTTATACGCCTAAAATTATGAGCAGAAGCAATTATACTTTCACGAGAATCGAAGTTTAAAATACCAACACCATCAAGTATCTTATGAATAGTATTTTTCTTCAAATTCCATAATATCATAAGTTCTTTTTGAATTTCATTAATCTCTGGAACAGTAAAAACAGAATTAGAAATTGAATAAGGGGATTTCTCATCAAAAAGGAAAGCGATTTCTTTTAAAAGAAAGAGACTTAAAAGTTCAACAGAATTGTAATTAATAATACCTTCACGTCTTTTCATCACTTTATCAATCTCTGTATAGATATTAAACCAAGATTTAAAACTTATAAGTTGAAAATACAATCTATCATTTTTAATATGATCGGGATGTTTCATAATATATAAACTTTTCAGATTAATAATCAATCCACCTTCTTACTTATTCTATTAATTATTATCTATCATAATAACAGAAATTTAGAACAAACACCTATAATCTCAACTCATATTCTCCGTTTTTATTGTATTGTTTTTGATTTTTTATATGAGACTTCTTCTATCTCCAATAAATCTAACCTTAAATTTATTACTTCTCTTCATCTTACTTCTCTCCTTTTACCTTTTACTAAAATAAGTTTAAAAAAATTCTGAACTTAATTTATAATGCCAAACTGGATATACGGATCTTAATAATTATTCTAACATGATATTATAAGGTTAAAACTATTCTTTTCAATTTTAAACTTAACTCAACTCCTAACTCAAAACTGAATAGAATTAGTATTTAAGACTTAAGTAAATCATCAATCATCCAACCACAAAAATCAAAATTCTCTCCTTTATGCCAATTCAAATCTCTATCCCAATATCCTTCACATTTATCATAAGCTGGTGCAGTATAACCATAAGAAATTTCTACAATTAAAGGATTATTATCTTTATCAAAAACAAAATCATATGCAATACTTTGAGATTTTATTTTTTCATTTACTTCAAATGCAATTTTAACACATCGCTCATCAATTTGATTCTTATCATATATAATACTTCCTCCACCAGAAGCTCTAAAATCATTTTTTCTCACCAATCGCTTTAATGCAAATGCCTTATCTCCAACCACGACAATTCTTATATCAAAACTATTATTAGGAATAAAATCTTGAAAATATACATATCCTTTTTCTCTATGATACATCTTTGCAAACTCTGTTGGAATAAATAATCTTGCAAATCCCTTACATACACCAATAAATGTATCCTTACCTTGAATGAATTTAGAATATCTTTCTTTTAAATAACCAAGTCTATCAAATTGAGAGAAACCTCTTCCAAATGCTTTTCTTACAAATTTCTTTGCTTGTAATTTTGTTTTTGCAAGCTTTACATTTGCACTACCAGCTCCGCCTCTAAGTTTAAATACTTTAGGAAATGTTGTTTTATTAATCCACTCCATAGCTTCTTTCTTTGTATAGAAAACAAAAGAAGGAACAAAAGGGGCATCGATTGCTTCAAAAAGGTATTTCTGTCCTACCTTATCATCAAAATGCCAAGTGGTATTAAAATTTGGAAATACTTTCATCCCTCTTTGCTCAAGAGAATAAAGAAATTGTTTAGCAAAAAGAACATCCTTATAATTACCATGACTATGATGCCACATAAAAGCAGTACAATCACTTATTTGCTCTACAATATCACTATCGTAAGCATTAACTAATATAAATGAGATATTATTCTTTTCACAATAAGATACCCACCTATCGCTAAAACTTCCTTTACTATTATGTATTGCTATTTTCATATGATTTTATTTTATTATTATTCATTAAATTTGTTTTTCCTACTAAGTAGGCTAGAATTATTATAAGTGGAATAAGTCCAATATCAGTATATCCCATACTAAAAATAGTTTTCAAAAACCAAATTAAAAGGATGGAGTTTATAATTTTTCTATCTCTATGCGACAAAAAATCTTTCTTAGAAAATCTATAGATTTGTGAAAAGAAAAATAGATATATTAATACTCCAAGCATTCCAGACATAGCTAATAACTCAAGCCAGTCGTTATGGGCAAACATCCCTCCCATTTTAATCGTTGCTGCAAAACCAAATCCAAATAAATAATTCCAAATACTATTGTAAGGGGATATAAAATAGTTCCAAATATATGTATATATTACATCTCTTCCACTTGAATCTCCCTCCAAAGTCCTTTCCATTCTTAATTGAAGGTAATCACTACTAATATAAAAATAATAGATTAAGGAAGTCGAAATTATAATAAGAACAATCAAAACAAAAAGATTTTTTATAAAATATTTCCCTGAGTTCTTAATATATTGTTGATAGAAATAGTAAAGAGTAAAAAGTACTGCAATTAAAATCGCACCTCTTTTTGCAGCCATCATAACAAATCCAAGAGAAACAAATAATAATCCTATAGCTAAACTTCGTCTTTTTATAAAATATAAAAAAGGCATAATATGCACAAAGGCAAAACCTGCATTATTTGTAAATTCCTCTCTATTTGTTTCAATAGAAATTTGTTCAGAACTTGAAAAATAACCTACTACTGCAAATAAAAAAAATATATAAAATAAATTTACTATTTCTTTCTCTGAAATCCTATTCTTATAAGATAAATAATAAACTGGGAAGAAAAAAGACAGGTTAAAAAATATACTTTTAACAATTGTCCATGTATCAAGTCTAAGTAATCCATCTCCAGCATTTATTGCAGAAACTATAATTGTTTTATCCGAAAAAAAATAATACGCTACATTAAGAATGATCATTAAAACAAAACCATTAATAAGAGGAAGTTTCCAATGATTAATCAACAGAATAAAAAATACAACTTCAAATAACAATAAAATTGCAAGTGCGACTTTAGGCAAAAATAATCCACTCGGGATAAAAACACCCTGTGCAAAATAGAAAAAAAACAAAAAGAATATTAAATACTTTACTGTATTCAGTATATCGACTTTCATTATTTAGATTTTGATTTAATTGTTTCTTCTAAAATATCTTTATGAGATTCACATCTAATTAGATTCAAGAGAAGTAGTTTATATTTATTTTTTATAAATGAAGGGAATAATTTTCTTCTTTGCAATGCTAATATATATCTATTTCTTATCGGTTCTAAATATGAGAAATATTTAGATTTCTCTTTTTGAACTTGATTTAGAAAATTTGATTCTAATAGATTAACATTATCTATGATTTGATTTAATTCATAAATCTTATTATCAAACTCTAATCTATCATCTAATATCTCAACATTTGGATTTTCTCCACACTGAACATAAGGAATTAATTCAAAATCAATTTTATGATTAATTGATAGTTTTAAAATAAAGCCTTCTTCCCATAATTTATTTCTTTTACCATTCATTGAATCAAAACAGAAATTTCCTAATCCATAGAATATAGGCTTGCCATTATATATTTCAAAACCAGAATAACAATGTTGATGATGATTTACCACTACATCTGCTCCTGAATCAATAAAGAATTGATATGTTTCTTTCATCCTTGGTAAAGGTAATTGATAATGCTCTCTACCCCCATGAACTATAACAATAACATAGTCTGCTTTTTCTTTTGCTTCTTTTATTTGATAATGATTTTGAATAGGATTTAATGGAGCAGAACCACCAGTAGTTTCAGTAGCTATTGACCATTCCCTTTCACAAAAATTAATAAAAGCAATTTTCTTCCCTTCTATTTCTTTATATAGAGTCTTCTTAGCTTCATTGATATTAATTCCTCCACCAAAATAATCAATAGTATATTCTTTTAAAGTATCAATAGTATCCTTAACCCCAACATCTCCAAAATCATAAAAATGATTATTTGCCAAAGTTACAGAATCAAATCCAGCATATTTAATTGCCTCTACAGCATTCTTAGTGCATTTCAAATTAGGACCTGTTTTTTCAATTGGCTTAGCATTATTAATCACAACTGGAGCCTCAAAATTCAAAATAGAATAATCAGCCTTATCAGTTATCTCCTTTACTTGAGAAAAAACATCTCCATACCTTTTTTCCTCAATTAACTTTGCAACCCTCCTACGAGGACAAAAATCACCTGCTATTATTATATTAATTGACATTTTTCCCCAAGATTATATTAGAAATTAATGAATATATGTTGAGAATAGCATTTTTATATTCTTTTGAAAAGATTCTTTTAATCTGCTTAAGTAAAAAATCAAGTTTATTATTATTTGAAAAAGAGAATGATGTTCTACATATAACACAATTATCATTATCACATAAAATACTATTAATATCTTCATTTAATGATTTTGTTTCCAACTCTATTGATTTTTTCATATCAGTGATAATTGCATAACCATTTCCAACTTTTCCTTCAACATTCATCACCTCATTTAGAATTTTTTTTATATGTTTTTTAAAGCCATTTGAACAAAAAACAGCATTGGATGTTTCACGCCATTTAACTTTATTGTTTATTTTTGAATAGAGTCCATATTTTAATTTCCTTTGGTATTGATTATTGGCTCTTAAGACATTATTAAAGGAAATATGAGTTGTTCCAATAAATATCTCTCCTCCTATTCTTAGGCATTTGCAATTAAATTTATTAGCAGCTTCATACAGCAACCAATACCCCTCTTTTTCAAATGTATGATTCTTGCATAAATAATCAGAATGTTTACCTATAACCACAAAAGGAAAGTCTATTTTTTCTGATATTTTTGCATTAGGAAACTGAAATGCAGCTTTAGCCATAGCTCCTGTTGTGGGCAAGGGTCTATTAAATGTTGAATAAACTTTCCTTCTATATAAAAGTCTAAGTTGACTAATATGTTTTTTAGGAAATGCAGTTAGAATTATTGTACCTTCATCTCCTATCACATCTAATAACGCATCTAAAAAGACTTTTGGACCTCCATTTATTTCTCCAATAGATTTATATGAAATTCTTAAAAAAAGAGTATCTCCCTCATTAATACCTAATGATTTCAAATCATTATAAATATCTTTGTATTCAAACATTTTTTAGTTTTTAGTTTTTATCATTTCATTTAGTTTCAATATATCCTTAGCCATTTTAACCATAGGAGGTCCAATGAATTTATTATCTTTCATTGCTACTCCTTTGCCTTGTTTAACAGCTTCTTCGGATAATTCCAACATTTCTTTTGCCCAATTAATCTGCTCTTCAGAAGGGGAATAGTATTGATGAACTAATGGTAATTCTTTTGGGTTAAGCACCAACATACCTTCAAAACCTAATTTCCTTGAAAGTATCAGATTCTTTTCTAAATCTTCTAAATCATGAACCTTTATATGTACCGTATCAATTGGGACAACATTATTTGCTTTTGCCCCCATAGCAATCATTGCACGAGCAGTAAATATACTTTGTCCTTCGCTATCATGCTGTCCCCCCAATTCAGTCATAAAATCCTCGCAACCAAAAGCTACTCCAACTAATCGTTCAGGACATGCAGTACAAATATCTTGAATATTCATAACAGCACCAGGTGTTTCAATAAGAGCAATTATTTTAAAAGTATGACGAGGTAATTTCTTTTCATATTCTATTGTTTCTAATAGCTTTCCAAAGAAATAAATATCTTCTCCCTTTTTAGCTTTAGGATATAGAAATCCATCTACTCCCTCTAATGCTAATTGATAAATATCTTGAAGCAAATGACCACTTTCTCTATCATTTACTCTTGGAAAAATAACTCTATTATCAAACTTTCCTGCTTTAAGGTACTTAATAATATTATCTCTTGCTATTTCTTTATTCTCTATAGGCTGTACTGAGTCTTCTATATCTAAAAGTAATACATCTGCATCTCTGCGTAATGCACTTTCAATTAAAGTCTCATTATGGGCTGGCACAAACATTAAGCTTCGCATTAATAAATCTGTTCTCATACTTTATTTTGTTTTTTAATTAATACTTTTCTTCTAAAAGATATAACATCTTGCCCATCCTGATTATATCCAATTGTTTCAACATAAACAATACCTCTATCTGTTTTCGTTTTAGAGTCATATTTATCCAAAATCTTTGTCTTTGCATAAATAGTATCATTTATAAAAACAGGGTATAAATGCTTTACATCTTCATAACCTAAATTTGCAATTGCTTTACCACTAACGTCTGGAACTGTCATTCCAACAACTAAAGAAAATACCAAAGTTCCTACAACTAATATTTTCCCATGTTGATTCTTTTGTGCATAATCTAAATTTGTATGCACAGGATGATGATTCATTGTAAGAAGACTAAAAAAATTATTATCACTCTCAAAAATAGTTTTAGAAAGCGAATGTATTATTTCTTCCCCAACAATAAAATCCTCATAATATAATCCTAATATTGATTGTTTCATTTCTTAATCTTTAAAATTTTCAATGCAAAAGTATTTATAAATTTCCTTTCATTCGAATTAAACCCAATAAAATATATTGAAATAAGTAATAATAATTCCAATATACATGTGAATAAGATCTTATAAATCAAATTAACATTTTCATACATTGGTTCAAAAACAAATAATTGAATCGGGAGTGTCACTATAACAATATAAAAGCAAGGCATAAATGATTTCTTTAAGAATAAAATTGGAGAAATTTCTACTTGTTTTCTAGCAAAAAACAATCTTACTCCTAAAGTAAAAAATGCCAAAATAAATTTAATATAAAAAATAAATATTGGTGGATAATCTAATTTAAAAAAGGCATAAGTAAGAAATAAATTTAATGATATAACAATGCTTACAAATATCTGATAATACTTATTTTTACCTGTTGCCATGATTGCAATTACTAAAGGCATACTTAATGCTTCAATGTAGGAATACCAAATCAAAAGTTTACAGAAAGCTGCGGAATATTCTGGTACAATTGTAAGCCATGTATTTAGAACTAAATCAATATTAAAGATTATAGGGACAGATATTATATACAACAAAAAAAATGAAGTTCTTGATGACTGATAAACAAGATTTTCCATTGATTTTAGCTCATTTGCAGCATAGCTCTTCATTATTTGAGGTCTGAAAGATGTTTGAAAATTATTTACAAACATAGATATTGCACCATTCACTTGATTTGTAATGGCTAATGCCGCATTTATTGTAACCCCATAAAAAATGTTTGCCACCATATTTACTCCTTGTGTAGTAAACATTTGAGAAATTTGCCCACAAATATTCCATCCTAAAAATCCAGAAATTTCCTTAAATAATATTTTATCCCAAAATAAAACATAATGTGCTTCTTTAAACTTTTTGGATGAATAAAAATAATACATAAAAAAAACTATTAATGATACAGAGCACATTAATACAGAATACAGTATTAATTTATCGTATTTAATATAGAATAAAATAAATACTAACAACAATTTCAGGATTGCTTCGACTATACTAAAATAAGCATAAATACCCATTTTTTCTCTTGATAAAATAACAGAGTTATATGGTACAAGAACAATATTAATAAAAACATTAATAATAACAAATTGAAACACTAAATTTGCTGCATTCATTCTGTCCTCAGGGATATTTAAAGAATTATTCAAAAACCACAAACCAAAAGTTTCTGCAAAAATCACAATAATTAAGCCTATAAGTATATGTATATTCATAGCCATACTAAATACCCTATTTAGTTCATTTTGATTCCCCTTCCCTAATTCAATATTTAAGAATCTTTGAGTAGCCATAGACATAGCACTATTAAAAAATCCAAATAATGCAACTACACCTGCTACAACATTATAAACTCCAAAATCTTTGACTCCTAATACATCTAAAACAACCCTTGATGTATAAAGAGTAACCAGCATTAAAACTATCATTCTAAAATATAATAAGATAGTATTTTTTGCTATTCTCTTTTTGTCAACTACATTTTTATTCACTTAAATTATCTATTGATGTGTTATTAATATCTATAAATTTCCAAAATACCAAATAGGGAATTTTATTCTATGTTTAAATATTTATGTTACAACCATCTTGCGACACCTCCATGATGTGAACATGTTCCTCTCCTATTTCGGCTATAACTATATGTTCCGTCCCTACACAATGCTGTTGCTCCTGCTGGAGCTGAATCATATGTTTTTGATGATCTAACACTTTTCTTTGTTGCATTGTTTTGAGCTTTGAAATTACTTGTTTTTACTAATGATTTATCATTAACTAGATATTTTGAATTGACATATCCAATATTCCCATTATAATATACTTTTATCCATTCACAATCACATTCCTCCTCCATTTTCACACTTGTACCTAATGGAATAGTGGATAAAATATTATATGAACTACCTGGACCTTCTCGCATGTTAAGATTCGCAGAAGTGTATTTAATCGTTTGTGCATTAATTACAACTACTATCAATAACTGTAATAATAATAAAATAAATCTTCTCATATTTATAGGTTTTAAATTTAAATTATAGAATATATCTTATTTTAAAGCTTTTATTGTAGTATCAATTATTTCGAATAATTCTTCGACTTGTTTTTGATTTATCTTGTCTGCATTTATTCCATCTATTGTTTTATTGATATATTTAACTTTTAAATTATTTTTATCAGCAAACTTGTTAAGAAATGTTCTTGTTCTTCCTTTAGTTCTTACGGCTGTTATTGCTATATCACAATTAGTTTGTTCAAAATATTTAATATTACTTTCAATAATAAAATCTGTATCTCCTCCAGTACAAATAGAAATTTTTATACCTCTATACAAATATGTTCTATTTCTATCTGTATTTTCATTCTCATTTCTTTCAATACATTCTCCAAACTCATCAAGTTTGTGCATTAATAATTTTAAGGTTTGTGTTTTCCCAGTATTACTTCTTCCAGATAGAGCTATTATCTTTTTCATATTCATAATATTTTGTATTATATTTGCATTCCGATTCTGGTTACTTTATAAATCAAAAAAGGGTTTCGAATCCCTCACTTTCCTCTCCTTTTTTGTTTTGTTGTATTATCAGTATTTTCAGGCAATTTATAAGAAATGGATTCTGCATCAAATAAATGAATTGTTTTTGAGGGAAACTTAGTCAATGCAATTTCATAAGTACTGTCCTTAGATTTAGATAACGTTGATATATATAATGTATCTATCTTAGAATTATTGATTTGTTCAAATATATGGTTATCGTTATCAGCAAGTGAGGAACCAATTATTACCATATTCCCAGATAATTCTCCAAGTTTACTTAAACATTTGCATAAATAAGGATTTTCATTAATTGCAGTTTCTTTGTCTTCTGACTGAAAAATACAAACGATTTCCTTTTCTTCACTATTAAGAATTTCTTCTAATCTTTGATATAATGCCTTATTAGAACTTTGCGTTATTTTCTTTATACTTTGACCATCTTTATATATGTGAAAGGCACCATGTAAAAAGAATAAATTTTGAGTAATACTATTCGTGTCAAATATAAATTCTTTATTATCACCTAAAAGATTATACTGTTTACTTCCATCATCAACCTTTTTTAAGATACTATATTTTTTTTCTTCTTTTAATATTCTATCAACTACTTTTTGTATATATTTTTTCTTCCATTTTATATTGTTTATCCGAGCGTACTCTTCAATAGAATTAATAAACAAGTCTTTTTTTATTTTATTAAGTGGTCTTTCTGAAATATTATCTTTATCACCAAATTGAAACTTAATTGTACCATTTTTTCTTGCTTCCTGTATCTCATTATAAATACTTTCAAATAGAATATTCTCTGTATCTATAAATAACTTTAAACTTGATTCAAATGCAATAATATTATCTTCTAATTTATCTGCAGATTTGTAATTTAATAATAATAAATATAGAAGCAAATCATAATTAATAGTAAAGTAATTTGAAAAATTCTTAAGTAATAAATAAACACCTTCATTTTTTTCTGCATACACATTTTTAATCTTTGATTTGATAATTGAATGTGCTGCTCGCATAAAGTCTAATTTAACATTATTGTGTATATATTTCTTTAAGAAAACCGAATTAGGATTATTAATATCAATTGCATCTTGTAATTTACCAATAAGGAGTTCAATATTATAACCTGAGCTTTCTATTTCCTTCTCAATATCTTTATATATACTATCTTTATATATACTATCTTCATCATTAATCATTTTATCAAAAATATTCTTATAGCTTGTATCAACTCCAAGTCCTTGATTAAAACCATTTCCTATTAGCAAATGATTTTCTTTATCATGAATTTCATCAAGAACTTGTTCGTATTTCAATAAAGATACTTCTTCCATATGATTTATATAATGATGTTCGAATCTCTTACTCTCCGCAATATCTTATAATAGTGAAAAGGGGAAATGTAAAAAATGATATGTAGTGCGATGTCGTTGTTTAATTTTTCAAATAAACTCGTTTCGATCTGAAATTTAATAAGCCTAGTGAGCTCTTTTTCTAAGCTAGCATTTGATTTACTATACTATTTGTGTTATCAATGTATTTTCTAGGGGCTCCAGAAACTGTTTCCCTAACATTTTGTACATATGTATTAAATTCAGAATTACATTTCAATACAAAATGTTTAGATTTTCCACCATTTTTCATAAAAATCTCCAAATCACAATAATACTCATTGTTATTTTTTGCAAATTTTTCTACTGTATGATGTGCCACAACCCCATAGAAATATAAATTTTCTTCTAAAAGATATGCATCAATTAGAGGTTGCCCAAATATCAGCTGATTGCTTAAATTCACAGTCATATTACCCATACTTATTGCTCCTTTTATTGGGAAGCCTAACTCTAATGATTTATTTAATATATCTTTAGCGATATTTGTAATGATTGTGAATGATTCATTTTCATTATTATTACTAAATACAACTATACTATCTGAAAAAATCATACAATCTAGATTATTATCCTGACTTGATTGCATAATCACCTTTGAAAGTGATTCCAGATTTTCCAATATTTTACTATGTTCTTCACGAGACACTCTGTCTTTGAATCCCATAATATCCATATACAATAAAAATCGTTCTTTTGTAGGTTCTTTTTTAGGTTCAGAGAATGATTGTAATCCAACACCCTCTAAATTCCCAACGTCTTCTATTTTTTTTGCCATTATTGTTTAGAATTATTGGATATTTCGTAACAATATACAATCGTTGGGTTAGTTCCTCCTCCTGCTCCACCCTTCATACCTAAGTCTAAAAAATATTTTTCAACTTTCCTTGCTGTATCTTCATTTATAGCAGTTCTGGTAATATACCATGAATTTTCCCTACTGACATTATGTTCTACAAATAAACGTCTATGAACATCTTCAGTTATTCCTATATAAAAATCAGAATAATATTCTTTTCTACTTTTTTTAAGATGTTCCTTAATATCTTGCACAATTTGATCAAAATTTTTTCCCATAACTATCTTTATTATTAATTAATTTATTATTCTCCTATCTCAAATTCTCCCAGTACCAAGTACATGCTTCTTTTAATCCTTGTCGCATGGAGAATTTTGGATCGTAGTTTAATAGTGTTTTTGCTTTATCTACATTTGCAAGCGAATGTGGGATATCGCCTGCTCGGTTTGGTCCGTGAAGGACTTCTACATTGGCTATTTCTTTATCGTATGCTGAAAGGTATTCTTTTAGGTATTCTACTAATTGGTTTAGTGTTGTGCGTTC
This sequence comes from Bacteroidales bacterium UBA4893, assembly GCA_002399025.1. Taxonomy (GTDB): domain Bacteria; phylum Bacteroidota; class Bacteroidia; order Bacteroidales; family P3; genus UBA10566. The sequence continues at coordinate 131,270 of DHCV01000007.1, forward strand.
TCCAAATGCTGTATTATAAACTTGATTTACTGCTTCTGGGTTTGTTGTGGTTAGTGCTCTTAGGTTCATTTGCACTACATTATCAACATAGGTAAAGTCTCTTGAGTATTCTCCGTCTCCATTGATTACTGGGCTTTCGTGAGTAATGAATTTCTTTACAAATAATGGTATTACTGCTGCATAAGCTCCATTTGGGTCTTGACGTCGTCCAAATACATTAAAGTATCTTAGTCCTATACATTCCATTCCATAGGTTTTGGCAAATACATCTGCATAGAGTTCGTTTACATATTTTGTTATTGCGTATGGGGATAATGGTTTGCCTATCTTATCTTCTACCTTTGGTAATGCTTTGCTATCTCCGTATGTTGAGCTACTGGCTGCATAGACAAATCGTTTTATTCCCTCGTCTCTTGATGCTACAAGCATATTTAGAAATCCTGATATATTTACATTATTAGTGGTTATTGGGTCATTTATGGAACGAGGAACAGAACCAAGAGCTGCTTCGTGAAGAACATATTCTTGATTCTTCACTGCTTTTCGGCATGTTTCCAAATCTCTTATATCTCCTTCTATTAGTGTAAAATTAGGATTGCTCAGGAAAGGCTGGATATTCTCCCTCTTCCCTGTTGCGAAATTATCTAAGCAGGTTACTGTATTTCCTAAACGTAATAGTTCTTCAACTAAGTTAGAGCCTATAAAACCTGCTCCTCCAGTTACTAGTATTTTTTTATTGTTTATCATTTTGTCCACGAATTTACACTAATTTACACGGATTTTTCTATGTATAAAGTAGAGTTGTTGAGGCGTTTAGTTATCCTCAAATTTAATCAGACTCTTGCTTTAACAAGTAGCGTATATATTATTTACGAATTATTATTATTGATAAAGTTCTTCTAACCAATTTATAAAATCATTTGCTTTATCAGAATTTGGATCTAATATTTTTGCAGTGATTGCTTGTCCCATTGGCTTTCCTGGTTCGTCTTGCCATGCTAAGAAAGAATGTATTTTTGCTTTAGCTCTATGAACAGTTTTATATCTCTGAATATTTCTTTTTTCCAAAGAATTTAATACTTGTTCTGCTTCTTCCATTAATACATCGTTATCAACTGCTAACTTTGCAACAAAGTCTTCCAACATACCCTCTGTATTATTGTTGGGCATTATCCACACTCCAATTTTTGGAGAGTAGTTTTCTGATGGTTTTAGTACAAGACCTTTTGGAGGCAATTCATTGGGAATATCTTTATATTTATTGGATTTACTAACTTTTTCTTTTATGCTTTCCCATCTCCCTTGAATATTTGTATCAGCATCAACAACTAATCCTACATAATCGTATTTTGTAGATTGTTCATTTATTGATAAATCAAACATTTTAACAGCATTTTCAATTGAATCATAATCTTGCACAAAGAAATTTTCTTTAACATTACGACACTTACAAAGATTGCAAACAACATGTAGGTCATCTTTTCCTTCAACTAATAGGATATTTCTATAATTCTTCATCTTACCTCAATATTATTTTGAATTGCAAAATTTAATCTTTCCTTATCATTAAAGGCAATTGATTTTATATCTCCATCGATGTCTTCCAATCTTATAAGTTTACCTTTATTTTCAGTGTCTGATTCAATAAAACTTTTTATACAATCATCACTATGTGTAGTTGCAAATACTTGTATGTTTAACTTTTCAGATAATTGATATATTATTTTCCACAATTGAGTTTGTACAGTATAATGTAAACCGTTTTCAAATTCATCAATCAATAGAAAACCATCTTTTGAATTAAGGAGAGCAAGTATTATTGTTAATATTCTATTTAATCCATCTCCCATTGATGTTAATCGAAGTTTTTTTGAACTAAGAGGAAATACAACAAAAGGAACTCTTTCTTCCATTCTATTGAAACGACTAAGGGATTCTTCAGTTAAAAAATTTATATCTTCTATGTTTGGTTCTATTATTTTTAATGCAGTTACAATTTCTTTTTCTAAAGGGGTTAAGGATATTTTATCAAAAAGTTCTGGATTTTTATTTCTAGATATTTCATTAGTTCTTACTAACTCATAAGGTTTAGTTTTTTGAATGATATTTGGTAATAGTTGTCTTATTCTTCCACCTAATTTATATAAAACATCTTGAAAATCATTGTTTATTTTATTTTTAACTAAAATACCATATTCGACATTTGGATCTCCTAACATTGGATCTTCATTTGACAAGAATTGTCTTTTAATATTTTGTAAATTGTTACTGTCAGAAGTTTCAATATATTTTACTAATTTTACTTCTACTTCTTTTTTTAGAATTGTTTCATCATTACTTATATCGCATATTATACTAATTCCATTATCAATGAATAATTCAATATCTCTATCTGAAATTAATGACAAAAAACTTGAAATATGTCGTTCAAGCTTTTTATCTTGTTCAAGTGAATATGGAAAATCATAAACTTCTCCTCTGATATCAAGTATCTCTCTTAATGATATAATATTCCCTCCTGATGCAAAAATTGAAATTGCTTCTAATAAAGTAGATTTCCCTACATTATTCTTTCCTACTATTAGATTTATTTTCGATAAAGAATCAATCTTAAAATCTTTTAGATTTTTATAGTTCTTAATGTATATTGATTTCATTTTCAAATTAATTTATTAATTTTGCTTCCTAATTGACTAAGTGATTACTTCAAATTTTCCTAAAAAATCCATAAATCATTATTGAATTACTGGATTCGAATCCCTCACTTTCCGCTCCTACTTAATAACTATTTTAATCCAATTTTATTTTCAAAACTCTCAAACTCCGTTCTTCAAGCCACTTTTCACTCTTCACTTTTAGCTTTTCACTAAATTAGAGTCTACCGTCTACTATTTCTTTTGGTAAGAAGCTTTTCACGTCGAATATTACGTTGGTTGGGTTTAGTAAGGTTAGTATGTTTAGGGTTGCAAATTCTTTATGTGCTACTGCTAATATTGCTGTATCGAATTTTTCTTTTGGTAATTGGTTTACTACTTCTACTCCGTATTCGTGTTTAACTTCCTGAGGGTTTGCCCATGGGTCGAAGATGGTTATGTTTAGGTTATACTCTTTTAGGGTTTTGATTATATCTATTACCTTTGTGTTTCTAACATCTGGGCAGTTTTCTTTAAAGGTAAAGCCTAAGATTAGTATTTTAGAATCTATTACTTGTATCTTCTTTTTTAGCATTAGTTTTACAACTTCTGAAGCAACATACTCTCCCATTCCGTCATTCATTCTTCTTCCTGCAAGGATTATCTCTGGGTTATAGCCAAATTGTTGTGCTCTTTGTGCTAAATAGTATGGGTCAACTCCTATGCAGTGTCCTCCTACTAAGCCTGGTTGGAATTTTAAGAAGTTCCATTTTGTTCCTGCTGCTTCCAATACATCACGAGTGTCTATTCCCATTCTGTTGAATATTTTAGAAAGCTCGTTTACAAAGGCTATATTTATGTCTCTTTGTGAGTTTTCAATTACTTTTGAAGCTTCTGCTACCTGAATTGATGGTGCAAGATGTGTTCCTGCAGTTATTACTGCTGCATATACTTCATTTACTAATTTTCCTATTTCTGGGGTTGAACCAGAAGTTACCTTAAATATTTTTTCTACTGTATGTTCTTTGTCGCCTGGGTTTATTCTTTCTGGGCTATAGCCTGCGAAAAAGTCTTGATTGTATTTCAATCCTGATACTCTTTCTACTACTGGCAAACATTCTTCTTCTGTTACTCCTGGATAAACGGTGGATTCATATACTACTATATCTCCTTTTTTGATTACTTTACCTACTGTTTTGGATGCTTTGTAAAGGGGTGTTAGGTCTGGATTATTATGTCTATCTACTGGGGTTGGTACTGTTACTACAAAGAAGTTACATTCTTTTATCTTGTCCAAGTCGGTTGTGCAGATAAAATTATGTTTGTCGATGGCTTCTTGCAATAGGGCGTCTTCCACCTCAAGGGTGTCGTCTATGCCTTGCATTAGGCGGTTTACTCTTTCTTGGTTAATGTCGTATCCTATGGTTGGAAACTTGGTTGAGAACAACCTTGCTAATGGTAGGCCTACATAGCCTAAACCGATTACTGCTATTTTTATATCTTTCATATGTTTTTTTATTATTTTTCTTCTCTACTTACTTTGTCTTGAACTCTGATTCGTCTGATTTATTGATTTACTATGATTTCTATTCCTCCTCTTGCCTCTTTCTTTTTACCCCTGACCCCTAAAGGGGAACAAATATGTATTACCCCTACCCTAAAGGGAGTTATTATTTGTAATGGTTAAGTCCCCTTTAGGGGATTTAGGGGTTAACATTCATGGTAAATCATTTAATCAGTTTAATCTTGGTTTAGACAATTACTTTTATTTTTCTTTTCTACTTACTTTTCTCTTGATAGAAAAGTAACAAAAGATCAAGACTGTTCAAAATTACCTATTCCAGAGTCTGAAAACCTAAAAGTTTATAAACTCGCTTCGCTCAAACAGTATAAACTTTCTTTACGGTTTTAAGCCTCTTCCACTTTACGGTAATTTTAAAATGTCGGTCTGGGCGATGCCGTATATCTTTGTGCAATTAGAGTAATTCGTGGACAGATATAAAATGTCGGTTAGGGCGAAACCGTGTTTTTATTTTAACTTTTTTATTGCCTTACTTTCTAGTAAGGATTTCATTTGCGTTATTGCTATTTTATTTAGTTGAATTAGTCTTTCTTTTTGTGGCAATCCTTGGCTTATTAGTACAGCATTTAGACTTTCGATATTACTTAATACTACAAGCTGTTCCAAAGTGGCATAATCTCTTATATTACCTTTAACTATTGAATTATTTTCCCTCCATTGTTTTGCTGTAATTCCAAATAGAGCTACATTTAATAAATCTGCTTCATTTGCGTAAACAAAACTTGCCTGTTGTTTTGTTATTTCTTTTGGAATTAAATTTTCTTTTATCGCATCGGTATGTATTTGATAATTTACCTTTGCTAAGGTCCTTTGTAAATTCCATTCTAATTTTAGACGGCTATTTTCATCATCCTTTAATCGCTGAAATTCTTTTACAAGGTAAATTTGAAATTCAGGACTTAACCACATTGCAAAATGAAACGCAATATCTTTATGTGCATATGTTCCTCCGTAGCGACCCGCTTTCACAATCATTCCTATTGCTTGTGTTCTTTCAATCCATTGCCCTACAGACATTATAAACCTATTTGTTCCTGCATCTCTTCCAATTACACCGAATTCGGGGTAATTAAAAGATAAATTATTAACCTTTTCCCAAACCCCTAAATATTCTAAAGTATTTTTATTGGTTATCCATTTCCCTATTAAACTACTACCCTCTGAAAAACCACTTGTCATATCAGTTAGACTTATATAATCAGTTTGGTTTTGAGTGATAACTTTAATTGGATTCTCTTTAATGGTCAATATTCTTTCCTCAGACATTCTTTTTAGTTTTAAATCTATCTTTTCACTTCGTAGCGTTTACCTTACTTTTACTTACTTTTCACTTGATAGAAAAGTAACAAAAGATCAAGACTGTTCGAATTTTCCTAAAATTAAACTAAAATTCTACAAGTTTAAATTTTTCTATTTACTTTTACCTTGATGCAAAAGTAACAAAAGATCAAGACTGTTCAAAATTACCTATTCCAGAGTCTGAAAACCTAAAAGTTTATAAACTCGCTTCGCTCAAACAGTATAAACTTTCTTTACGGTTTTAAGCCTCTTCCACTATACGATAATTTTAAAATGTCGGTTTGTCTATGCAGTTTTTGCTTTGTATTTAGTATTTCTTTTTTTACCCCTACCCTAAAGGGAGTTATTATTTGTAATGGGTAAGTCCCCTTTAGGGGATTTAGGGGTTAACACTCATGTTAATCATTGAATCAGATTCAACGGTTTGCCGCTTGCCAAAGCAAGAAATCTGTGTAAATTTCACTTCGTGGCTCTCGACCTATGGTCTTCGGGTGTGGACATATATAAAATGTCGGTCTGGGCGATGCCGTTTTTAATTTTTCATTTTTAGTTTTTAATTTTACTCTCCTTCCATCTCTGTTAATGGCTTGCCAAATAACATTTTTGGATATACATTTGTGTGAATATCTATTGATACATTTAATAAAAATGGACTATTCGGATTTTTCCATAACATATCTAATCCTTTTTCAATTTCATCATTTTTATCGATTGAAAAAGATTCTATTCCATAGGCTTCTGCAATTTTGGAAAAATCAGGGGAATTATAACCCCAAACTGTGGATTGATAGCAACTATTAAAATAACTGTCCTGAAACTGTCTTATCATTCCAAGTGAATGGTTATTCATAATTACTATTTTGATTGGGAGGTTATTCCTTACTATGGTTTGAAGTTCTTGAATATTTATTTGAAATCCACCATCTCCTGAAATTGAAACTATTGGCTCGATTCCGAATGCAAAACAGCTCCCAATTGCCGCTGGTAGGGAATAACCCATTGCTCCCATTCCTGATGAGGATAGAAATAGTTGTTCTGTGTTGATTTCGATAGATTGTGCTGCCCACATTTGATTGTTTCCTACATCTGTGGTAAAGGCTTTTGCTAATTTGGATTTTGAGGACAATTTGTGTATGAATATATTTGGATTAATTCCTTTTATTGAATTAAGTTCCATAATATCATTCTTCTTGGCTTTTTGTTGGTTAATTTCTTCTATCCATTCTGGATTTGACAAAGGTTCAATATTAGTTTTGGATATTTGTTGTAAAAATGTTTTTAGGTCTGAATTTAAAACTGCGAATGATTCTATTCGATTATTTAATTCCCCCTTGTCTATATCAACATGGAATATCTTCTTACCTTTTGTGAATGTAGGTATATCTGCTCCTGTTTGTCTTAAATCGAGTCTGCTGCCAAGAACTAATAATAAATCTGAAACCCCTAAAGCATAATTTGCCCATCTATTTCCGTAAGAGCCAATGAAACCTATTCTATTTTTATTATCATAAGGAATTGTATCAATCCCGTTTAATGACATTACTACTGGTATATTTAATTTATCGACAAATTGCCTTATTTCTGAAACAACATCTGCTACTCTTACTCCTCTCCCTAATAAGAGAAGTGGTTTTTTTGAGTTCTTTAATTCTTGTTGAAGCTTAATTATAAAATCTTCTATTTCTTTTGTATTGCAATATTCTATATTCGAATCGATGTATTCAATACTTTCGTCACATTCTCCATTTTGAATATCCATTGGAATATCAATAAGCACTGGACCTGGTCTTCCTTCTAAAGAAATCTTGTATGCTTGTTCAAAAATATTAGGAATATCTACTGCTCTTTTTACTGCGTATGCTGCTTTAGTAATTGGTTTAATTATTGATACTATATCTGTTTCTTGAAAACCTAATTGTCTAATTGGTCTATCAGCCTTTTGCTCATTTAAGTTTACTTGACCTGTGATAAATATTGCTGGTACTGAATCGAAAAAACAATTACCTATTCCAGTAATTAAATTAGTTGCTCCAGGACCACTTGTTGCTAAGGCAACTCCTGGTATATTTTTTACACGAGCATAAGCATCTGCTGCCATTGCAGCTGCTTGTTCGTGATGAACAGATACAATTTTTATTCCACCTTGATTATGTAACTCATCTATTATTCGAGTTATCATTCCTCCTTGTAATTCAAAAACTGTATCTATTTGTTTTGATTTCAAAAACTTTGCAATAAATGTAGCTACTTTCATCTATTTGTGTATATTTCTATAGTTTTTTGTAGTGCATCTTTTAATTCCAAATCGGGTTTATCAAAATGAAATGTTTCTCTAAATTTTTTACAGCTACCTGATATAATCATATTCTGTCCTTCTCTATATGGTAATGTTCCAAATTCTAATAAATGTTCTGAAACTCCCATAATATTTGATAAGGTTGTTAATATTTTTTTTAGCTGCACAGTGTTTTCATTACAAATATTGTAAATCCCTGACAAATTTTGAGTCTCCTCAACAATTCGCTTGATTTTATCTAAAAAATCTTCTACATATAGATAATTATATTCTTGCTCTCCTTCTGTTAGAAGAATTTTTTCTCCATTTTGTAAATGAGATATTACATTTGGAATAAGCCATGAAGGATTTTCATTTCGTCCAAAGACTGAGAATACTCTAACCCAATACCATTCTATTTTTTCTTTTTCGCATAATTGCTTAAAAAAATATAGTAGCGTAAGCTTCACTGCTCCATATGCATCTATGGGTTCTGGCATTGTTTCTTCAGTTACTTTAAATCCTTTTATTCCATATTCTGCTTGTGATCCTAAAACAATAATTTTTTTTATGCCTGCATCTATTGAATCTTCAATCAATTTTTTAGAATAAGAGAAATTTTTTAGCTGTATATCCCAGTTATTTCTACTTTCTGCATCTATTCCTGACCATGCTGTATGAATTAAAATATCAGTTTTTGATTTGCGAATGGTATTAATTATGCTATCACTTTCTGATTTAATCCAATTGATTCTATCTTTATAATCCTCAATTTTTTCAAACGTTGATGTATCCCTATAAGTTGCTATAATTTCATAACCACTATCAATTAATGATTTTGCAATATTTGAACCTAAAAAACCAGTTGCTCCTGTTATTAATATATTCATATCTTATTCCCAATCGTCTGTTAATATATTAATATCTGAAACTCCTTTCTCAATTAGTTTTTGTCTAAAGAGCTTTATCATTATTGGAGGTCCTGAAATAAAATAATTTGCATCTGTTCCATTTTGCTCAAATATTTCATTTATATCTATTATCCCAACTTCATTTTCATATCTTATTTGTAGCATTGTGGACAAATTTTCACGAATTTTCATCATTTTATTCAGAGCACTCTGATAAATATTGTATTCTTTAGAACGAAAACCCAAATATATTTTAGGATTTTCATAAACTAAAAATGATTGATCTGTGAATAATGACAAAAAAGGTGTTACTCCTGTTCCTCCAGCTATGAAAACAGTCTTGTTTTTATCATGATTATGTTCGAACAATTCTCCATAAGGTAGTTTAAGCCAAACCTCTGTACCAATATTAAGCTGTTTCTCCATTTGACGAGTAAACTCACCTTTAACCGCATAGGTTATTTTTGCATTTTTTTCATTGGGAGATGATTGTAAACTAAAACATCTTGACTCTGGCCATTGACCGGAGCCATCGTATTCAGTATCTATTGCTAAATGAAGAAATTGTCCTGGAGAAAATTTAAACTCTTTTTCTGAATCAAAAGTTAGAGTATAAACCCCATCAATTTTATTTTCAATTGCAACAATTGTGGCTTTATATTTTCTTACATTTGCCATTTTTATTTATTTAAATTGGCAATAAAAGTGGATAATACTTCTTCTTCATATTGAAACATTTCTTCCTTTAGGCCTGGATAAGTGCCAAGAAAAAATGTGTTGTTCATTATTTGGTCAGTAATTTCCAAGTTGTCAGCAATTCTCCATTTTTTATTTACATAAGCTGGCTGTTTGGTTATATTACCAGCAAAGAGGTTTCTTGTTTCTATTAACTTACTATTAAGATATTGTGTGATTTCATCTCTAGTAAAAGGAGAATTTTCTTTTACTGTAACTATAAATGCAAACCAAGCCGGATCGGAATCTTCAGTTGCTGTGGGTAGGATAAAATATTGCGGATATTTAGAAAAGATTTCATAGTGTTTTTTGAAATGATTTTTTCGTTTTTCACAAAATTCAGGTAGTTTATCCATCTGAGCAGAACCTATTGCAGCTTGAATATCTGTCATTTTAAGATTATAACCTATTTCAGAATATACATATTTATGGTCATACCCTAATGGTAGATTTCCAAACTGTTGTGTAAATCTTTTTCCACATGTATTATTTTCTCCTCCCATGCAATAACAATCTCTTCCCCAATCACGAAATGCTCTTACTAATTTAGCTAATTGAGGGTCATTAGTACATATAGCTCCTCCTTCTCCTGTTGTGATATGATGAGCTGGGTAGAAGGATATTGTGGATAAATGCCCGAAAGTTCCAGTGTATTGACCTTTGTATTTACTTCCAAATGCATCGCAGTTGTCTTCTATTACCCAAAGATTATATTTATTAGCTAAATCCATTATCTTATCTAAATTAAACGGATTTCCAAGTGTATGTGCAATAAAAATACAACGTGTTTTACTGGTAATGGCTTTTTCAGCTTGTTCGATATTAATGTTATATGTATTAATATCAACATCCACAAACACAGGAACGAGACCATATTGTATAATTGGGGTTACAGTAGCTGGAAAACCAGCAGCAACTGAAATAACTTCATCTCCAGGTTTAAGACGTTTATCTCCTAATTTATCAGAAGTGAGAGCAGAAAAAGCTAATAAATTTGCAGAAGAACCCGAATTGGTTAATAATACATTTTCAATCCCTAAAAATTCTGCAATTTTATCAACGAACTCTTCAGAATAGCGTCCTTCAGTCAACCAAAAATCAAGCGATGAATCAACTGCATTTATTATTTCATTTTCGTCGAACACTCTACCGGCATAATTTACTTTTGCTTTACCTTTTTCAAATTGTAATTGAGTAAATCTAGCCTTATAGTATTCTTTTGTTTTTTCTAAAATTTCCTTACGAAGTTGTTTATGATCTGACATAGTTTAATTAAGATTATTATGATAACAATTAATTTATAGGTAGTACTCATTTATTTGATTAATTGTAATATCTCGCATATTTTCACCTCTTTTATATGCTTTATTCCATTTAACTATTGAGTTAAGTGTTTGGTATATATTCCATTTTGGAAACCATCCTAACTCTGCTTTTGCTTTGGAACAATCAAGTTTAAGGGAATTAGCTTCATGCGGTTGCGGATTAGAGTCTATTTCATAAGATGCTCCTTCTCCCCATAAATCACATATTGATTTAGTAATCCATTCAACATTTTGCGCATCATTATCATCAGGTCCAAAATTCCAGCCTTGTGCATAGTTTACTCCTTCAGTAAATAGCTTTGATGCAAGTGTTAGATATCCATTAAGCGGTTCTAAAACATGTTGCCAAGGACGGATTGCATAAGGGCTTCTTATTTTAAGTTTTTCTCCATTAGAAATGGAACGAATAAAATCAGGTATTAATCTATCATTAGCCCAATCTCCTCCTCCTATTACATTTCCAGCACGTGCTGAAGCAAGAGCTACTCCATGTGTATTGTAATCTTTATGATTAAAAAAAGAATTTCGATATGATAATGTTACTAATTCTGAGCAACCTTTACTATTAGAATATGGGTCATAACCTCCCATTGGTTCATTTTCACGATATCCCCAATGCCATTCTTTATTTTCGTAACATTTATCAGTTGTAACATTTACAATTGCTTTTACTGAGGGAGTGTTGCGACAAGCTTCCAAAAGATGAACTGTTCCCATAACGTTGATTGAATATGTTTCAACAGGAATTTTATAAGAATCTCTTACTAATGGTTGAGCAGCCATATGGAAAACTATTTCTGGATTAACATCATGCAAAACTTTTTGTAGATAGTCGAAATCACGAATATCTCCTATATAAGATGTTATTAGTTCTTCTATTTTTGCTTCTTCAAAAAGGCTTGGTTGTGTTGGTGGTTCTAATGCATAACCGTAAACATCAGCACCTAATTGATTTAGAAGTAAACACAGCCATGAACCTTTAAAGCCTGTATGACCAGTAATTAAAACCTTTCTATCTTTATATATGTTATCAAATAGTTCTATCATAATTTTAAATTACCATTTTATCCATGGAGCAGTACCATTATCAATCAGTTTTTCTAACTGAGTTTTATCACTTAATGTATCCATAGGTTTCCAAAAACCTTTGTATTTAAATGTAAATAATTGACCTTCATTGGCTAGATTTTCAAGTGGTTGCCTTTCAAAAATAGTTGCATCTCCTTCTTTTATATAATTTAGCACTTCTGGTTCGCAAACAAAAAAACCACCATTTATCCAATTCCCATCGCCTTTTGGTTTTTCTTTAAATGAAGTTACTTTATTTTCATCTGTAAACTGCAAAGAACCAAAACGTCCCTCGGGTTGAACTGCTGTCATTGTGATTGCCTTTCCATGACTTTTGTGAAATTTTAATAATTCACTAATATCAACATCAGAAACACCATCTCCATAAGTAAGCATAAAAGGCTCATTCCCAATATATTTTTCTACCCGTTTTATTCGTCCACCAGTCATTGTTTCAAGTCCTGTATCAACTAAAGTAACTTTCCATGGTTCTGCATTATTAAAATGGTGAGTAATACTATTTGTACTCATATCAATTGTCATATCGGACATATGATTATAATAATTAGCAAAATAATCTTTTATCATATATCCTTTATACCCACATAGAATAATAAAATCATTAAAGCCATAATGTGAGTATATTTTCATTATATGCCATAAAATTGGTTTACCTCCAATTTCTACCATTGGCTTTGGTTTAAGTGTTGTCTCTTCAGAAAGACGAGAACCTAAACCTCCAGCTAAAATCAAAACTTTCATATCTTATATTATAGAATATATTCATCTTTCAAAAACAACATCCAGAGAGTTTTTCCTCACTCACAAAAAAAAATTAGCAATTCTTTGTTATGAATATGCTCAGTAATTTTAAGTTATAAATTGTATTGTCGTTTAGTTGTTTAATCATTGTTTTGTTTTTATTTATGACAAGGGGGACTCAATGGAACAGAGTTACTGTTTCTCTGAGTTACAGCTCATCCTAATAGCAAAGCTCCCTCAGTTACATATTTAGGTTTGTTACTGCTGGATTGTTGTTTTGTTTTTGAATAGGCAAATATAATACTTATTTTTGTTCTAATTGGTCGTTTATATTTAAATTCTTGTTTTGAGTCGGATTACGGTGACTCGGGGGTCAGTGACTCAGTGACTCGGATTACGGTGACTCGGATTCTCTGAGTTACTGAGTTACTGAGTTTCCGTTAAACTGCTTCTCTGAGTTACTGATTCTCGTACATCTCTTTATAGTATTTTTCATATTCTCCTGAGGTTATGTTATCTACCCAGTCTTGATTTTCTAAATACCATTTTATGGTTTTTTCTATTCCTTCTTCAAATTGTAGGCTTGGCTCCCATCCTAATTCATTTTTTAGTTTGGTTGAGTCAATAGCATAACGTAGGTCATGTCCTGCACGGTCGGTTACGTAGGTTATTAGTTTTTCACTTTCTCCTTCTTTTCTTCCTAATATTCTATCGGCTGTGCTAATCATTACTTTTATTAGGTCGATATTTTTCCATTCGTTGAATCCTCCAATATTATATGTATCTCCAATTTTGCACTTATGGAATATAATATCTATTGCTCTTGCATGGTCTTCAACAAAAAGCCAATCTCTTACATTTTCTCCTTTTCCATATACTGGTAGAGGTTTATTATTTCTTATATTATTTAAGAATAGAGGTATTAGTTTTTCTGGAAATTGGTATGGTCCATAGTTATTAGAGCAGTTTGTTATTACTACTGGCATTCCATAGGTGTCGTGGAAAGCTCTTACAAAATGGTCTGATGAGGCTTTTGAGGCTGAGTATGGTGAGTGTGGGTCATAAGAGGTTTCTTCTGTAAAGAATTTCCCATCAAACTCAAGGCTTCCATATACTTCATCGGTTGAGATATGATAAAAGAGTTTATTTTCATAATTTCCATTCCATTGATGTTTTGCTGCTTGAAGTAGTGAGAGTGTTCCCATTACATTGGTTTGAGCAAAGGTGAATGGGTCTTTTATACTTCTATCAACGTGGCTTTCTGCTGCAAGGTGCAATACTCCATCAATATTATTTTCTGAGAATATCTTTAGCATTAATTCAAAATCACATATATCTGCCTTCACAAACTTATAGTTTGGCTTATCTTCAATATCTTTTAGATTTGCAAGATTCCCTGCATAGGTTAGCTTGTCAAGGTTTATTATGTTATATTCTGGATATTTGTTTACAAATAATCTTACTACGTGAGAGCCTATAAATCCTGCTCCTCCGGTTATTAGGATGTTTTTCATATATTTGTTGTTTTATTTTGTTTATTTTATTTTCTACCCCTAACCCCTAAAGGGGAATTGTGTAGTGAAGAAATCTTATTTTACCCCTCTATCCCCTAGAAATTGAAAAATATTGCGTTAGCTAAGCCCCCTTTAGGGGGTTGGGGGTAGAATAAAGGTTACCCTTTTTTAACCCTACTTTTCTACCCCTCTGTCCCCTAAAGTGGAAGAAAGTATCGTAATTACTTTAAAATTGTTCTAAGCCCCCTTTAGGGAGTTGGGGGTTATTAAAATTCCTAAATTAGCGTCATTATTGCAATAAATGTTATTATTGTGAAGGCTATCCCTGCTTTATTAAGTTTGGATACCTTTTCTTTGAAAAAACTTAAAGCTATTATTATTGAGAATAGGACTACTCCCATATTGTTTAATGCTATTACTAATGAGTTATTAAATGTTAGAGAGTTTAATGCGTTTATGAAAAAGTAAAGGGAGCCAAAATTGCATATTCCCAGTATTATTCCTGTTATTAATACTTTTGGTTGGAGGATTTCCTTCTTGTCTTTTTGAAACATTATTAATATTATTCCCCATATTGCTGCAAAGGAGAAGATTAGAAACGAGAATATTGAGGATTGGCTTTCGTCTTTTATATAGTAGTTTTGAGAATATTTTACAAGTGAATCAGCAATGCCCATTAAGACAAAGAGTATAAAGGGAAGGAATATTATAAATAATGAATCAATAGTTTTCACTCTCTTTTTATAAACCGATAAAAAGACTGCTAATATTGCCATTATCAGTAAAATAAATTTTATATTAGAATAATTGTCATTGGCGTCTATTAGTATGGAGAAGAACATTGGAAAAACAAAGCTCATCTTCGATGCTATGGTTGTTAATGCCATACCTGCCTTCTTGGTTGAATATCCAATTAGAAAAAAGGTAAAGACATATAGGCTTCCAATAAAAACTCCTGGCCATATCCATGACAAAGGAATTTCCATAACCTCCTTAGGACTTAATCCAGAAGAAAAATATCCCAAAGCCGTTGCCACAAAATAGTTTATGATTATTGGTTGAATTACCTTTATATTATACTTCCCAATAATCTTAAATAATATAAGAATTGCAATGCTTGAGAATATACTTAGGAAAAGGTAGAGCATTTAGTATTTTGTTGATTTATTGAATCGTTTAGTTGTTTAGGCTCTTAAAGTATTGTTTTCTGCTGGGTTTTCTGTGTGGGCAACCAGGCCAGCAACAAGGTTGTTTAATGCCTTGATGTAATTCTTCAATCATTCTTTGAATATGTTTTTCTTTTGTTTCTTGTTTTTTAACTATAGTGACCCAACATATCCATTCATTTCTTTGAATTGGTGTGAGTGAATTCCAAATTTTTAGAATTTCTTTATTCTCTTGCAAAACTCTGAGCATATCCTCAGGTAATTCATGTACAATTCCTGATAGTATATTCATATTTGGGAAATGATGTTTGTTTTTTAGTTTTTAGTTTTCTTTTTTACCCCTAACCCCTAAAGGGGAAAATGTGCTATTAAACTTTTTTCCTAAAACCCCTATAGGTAGAAATATGTGTTATGGCTAAGCCACCTTTAGGGGGTTGGGGGTAATTAAAATTAGTTTTTCACTAATCCTAAAAGATATTGTCCGTATTGATTTTTTATCATTGGGGCAGCTAATTCTTGGAGCTTCTCTTTGGTTATCCAGCCTTTTGTATATGCTATTTCTTCAAGGCAGGCGATTTTTAGTCCCTGACGTTTTTCTATTACTTCTATAAAATTGGATGCCTCGGATAGGGAATCGTGGGTGCCTGTGTCTAACCATGCAAATCCTCTTCCAAGTAATTGAACTTTTAATTCTTTATCTTTTAAAAATTCTTGATTAACTGTTGTTATTTCTAACTCTCCTCTTGCAGATGGTTTTATATTTTTTGCTACTTCAACAACCTTATTTGGATAGAAATACAATCCTACTACTGCATAATTGGATTTTGGTTCTTTTGGTTTTTCTTCAATTGAAAGCACCTTACCATCTTGGTCGAACTCGGCAACTCCGTATCGTTCTGGGTCGTTTACATAATAGCCAAATACTGTTGCCATATTGTTTTTCTCTGCATCATTTAAGGCAGTTTGTAGCATTGAGGAAAAGTTTTGACCATAAAATATATTATCTCCTAAAACAAGGCATGCTGAATCATTTCCAATAAAATCTTCTCCTATTATAAATGCTTGTGCTAATCCGTCTGGAGAAGGTTGTTCAGCATAGGTAAATTCTACTCCATAATCTGAACCATCTCCCAAAAGTCTCCTAAATCCTGGTAAATCTTCAGGTGTTGAGATTATTAGTATTTCTCTTATTCCTGCCAACATCAAAACAGATATTGGATAATATACCATTGGTTTATCATATATTGGGAGCATTTGCTTACTAACTCCTTTGGTTATTGGGAAAAGTCTTGTTCCACTCCCTCCTGCTAATACTATACCTTTCATATTGTTATTTTTTTTTGTGAATCGGTGAATCGGTGACTCGGATTTCGGTGACTCAGTGACTCGGGGTTTGGTGACTCTGCTTCTCTGAGTTACTGAGTTACTACTTCTCTGAGTTACTGAGTTGCCGAATTTCTGCTTCCCTAAATAGCAAAGCACCGTCAGTTACATTCTTTCGTTGGCAAATGACAGTGAATAATTTCAATTTGCAAATATATATAATTTTCTCCTTAGTTTTGTTAATTTTAAAAGAAAAAAACAAAAAATTTAATCAAAGGTATGGGAATAGGAATATATGTTTTTAAAAATAACCCTGAAAAGCGAAAATTATCTACCTAATAAAAATAATTATTCGGTGGATATTTCAAAATAAACACCGAATAATTTCAATTATATAACGATTATTTTTTTACAAAATATTTAAACTATAAGCTGTGTTGTTCTTATTATAGTTTTAGTTGTAAATTGGGTTTGATAATGTGACTAAAATATAATCCACATTATTAAAGTTGACAGGAGTCTTTTTTACCTTAACGTTGAAAAAACTTGGATCTGTTTTTGGGAGTGGACTCTCAAATAAATCATAATCAGGGTCAATTTGAGAAGACTGAATATAATAGTCGTTTAGGTAATTATTAAGTTCTATTGTTTTATCAGGCAAAAAATACATTTCAATATTTGAAAGCTTGTAATCAGTAAATACATAATTTACATACTTCAAACACACACTATTGTTTTCTTGATATAAAATTGAAGACGGATCATCTGCTTTTAAAGTTCTTAATTCATAAGCCTTAACAACATTTTTTCCTTCTCCCCAAGATAAACTTGGGTCTCTAAAATATGCATAGTATCTATTGACAGTAATATTACATTTTACTGTTTTTAAGTCAATAAATGTTTTACCTACTTTCCTTCCAACAATACGATAATTCAATGAATCAATTTTCTCAATGGTGGCAATATTAGAATTGTTTACATAAACTACTGTATCATAGTTTTTAATTGCTACATCCACTGTTTCTCCTACCTTTAAAGCAACATTAGTGCGTGAAATAGATGTAACGTTAGTTGCTGGCTTTGTTGGATTTGGATCATCATCTCCTCCACAACTATAAATAAAAACAGAAAGAGACAATAAAATTGAATAAAATGCTAATCTTTTCATATTTAAAATAATTTAATTTTGCAAATATACTACATTTCTGCTCTAAAAACCAAATTGCAAATAAAATATTTATGCAAGAATTTCTTTAAAATCCAATCAGAACTCTTGAAAATCAAATTACTCTTTTGGAGTTTTCATAAAAAACCGAATAGGGAGTTTGTTTACTAATTTGACAATTAGGAACATTGCCAAAATAGATACAATAAACCTATACAAAAATATCCCTGTCCATGAGGCTCCAAGACCAATCATAAGAAGAGAGTCTTCAATTATTGAATGAAATAAACTCAAGAGTGCCAATGATAAGAATATAT
Organism: Bacteroidales bacterium UBA4893; assembly: GCA_002399025.1. GTDB lineage: Bacteria > Bacteroidota > Bacteroidia > Bacteroidales > P3 > UBA10566. The sequence continues at coordinate 149,345 of DHCV01000007.1, forward strand.
CTTTAGGAGGAATGTCTTTTTGCTTTGATTCTGTAATTATTAGTCCTCCACCATAAGCTAAACCTAATGTCATTCCAATAAGAGTTAGAGGTAGTACTTTTTCACTTATCCCAAGCAGTTTTATTATTGGATATAATAATTTATTGATTAGGTCAATTACTTTTATTCTTTCTAAAACATCCAAAGTAATAATTAAAAATAATACTATTATTGCTATTACTACATACTTTTTTATTTCGGACAATGCCCATCCTCCAAATGATATATCATTTTGAGTTAGTAAAGGGATCGAAACCTGTTCTTGATAGGCTCCTAAGGATGTGTAAATTAGATTTAAGATAAGAGCAAATACATATCCTCCAACCACTCTAATTAGGAAAATTGGAAGAATCTTTGTTCCTGCTTTCTTACAGATTGGAATTTCAATTAAAAGAGTGTGGGCGAAGAGTATCAAGGTAGTAAGAGTTGTCATTTGAGCAACAGAAAGGGGATTATTAGCGTAAATGCTGCTTAAAGCTAATATCCCACCGTAAATATTTGATAGCATTGCTGTTGCCCAAACCAAACTCATCTCTGGAGGTAACCCCAAAGGGTACATCAAAGGTTCAAAAACCTGACTGATAAATGGCATAGCATTAGTTTCTTGTAAGATTTTAATAATAATACTTACAGGTATCATTATCTTAAAGAAGACTAAAGAGGTATTCCACCACTTAAAAAATATGGTATTGAAATATTGTTTGATAATTAGTTTTGGTTAGAAGGTCAATAAATTATTATTCTGAGAAACGAATATTTGTCATTGTTTTCTCACAGTAAACACATTGAATTTTCAATGGTTTTTCATCAACTACCTTAAACTTGGTATCAATTATTTCTTTATTTGTAATACAATTAGGGTTAATACATTTAAGTATTTTTTCAATCTTATTCGGAATCTCAACAAATTTCTTCTCAACAACTTCGTAGTCTCTAATCACAATAAGGGTGGCATTAGGTGCAACAAGTGCTATTTTGTTTATGTCTTTTTGTTCAAAAAACTTATTTCTCGCCTTAATAATTCCCTTCTTCCCATATTTCTTACTATCAAGATTGTTACCAATCAAAACCTCGTCTTCATATTTATCTAATCCCAAAATACTTAAAACCATAAGAACAGTATCTACAGGAATATGATCAATTACTGTTCCATTCTCAATTGCAGATACAACTAATTCTTTTTTATTCTGTTTTGTCATTTTATTTTTATTTTTAAGCTATTAATCTTTGGTTATTGTGCTATATATAAATTATTTTACGCCTAATATTGCCGCCATTAGTGCTTGACGAACATAGACTCCATTGCGAGCTTGTTGGAAATAGTATGCATAAGGAGTTGTATCAACATCAGTTGCAATTTCATTTACTCTTGGAAGTGGATGAAGTATTCTCATTGTCTCTTTACATCCTCTGAGCATAGCAGCATCCAAAATATATGAATCCTTCACCTTTTCATATTCTAATGGATCGGAAAATCTCTCTCTTTGAATACGTGTCATATATATAATGTCAGAAAAAGGAATCACATCTTCAAGATTAGTATATTGCTCATATTTCAAATTTGCTTCCTTAATGTGCATTTTTACAGAAGAAGGTAGTTTGAGTTCTGTTGGAGAAACTAAATGGAATGTAGCATTAAAATTACACATTGCTTGAACAAGTGAATGAACAGTTCTTCCATACTTAAGGTCTCCTACCAATGTGATATTTAGGTTTTCCAATGTACCTTGGGTTTTGAGGATTGAATATAGGTCTAACATACATTGGGTTGGGTGTTGATTAGCACCATCTCCAGCATTAATGAAAGGTACAGTTGCTACCTCAGCAGCATAACGTGCAGCCCCTTCAATGGAATGACGCATAACTATGATATCAACATAGGATGACATCATTTTTATTGTATCGTGAAGAGATTCCCCTTTAGATTGAGAAGTTGCAGAAGGATTGGCAAAACCAATAACTTTTGCTCCCAACATCGAAGCTGCACTTTCAAAACTCAAACGAGTTCTAGTTGAGGGTTCGAAAAAGATTGAAGCTACAACCTTATCTTTTAAGATTTCCTGTTTGGGATTTTGTTCAAATTCTTCTGCCAATCGAAGAATTTCCAAATACTCTTCCTTTGTGTAATCTGAAATTGAAATTAAATTTTTGCCTTTTAAATTCATCTATTTTGCTTATTTATATGTTTATTATTAACGTCTTTTCACAAAAAAAGCGACTAAAATATAGTCGCTTTTTTTAAAAACTAAAAATCTCAATATAGTAATTGATACTATTTAATACTCTTCTTATGTCTATTTTTTTAAACATTATTTTTTTTATTTGCTCGTGCAAAATTACATTTTTATTTTTTTATAGAGATGGTTTTTCCCATTTATTTTTTATGATTAGTTCAAATGCTCTTTTGCCAACTTATGTTCTGGATAAATTTCCAATACTTTTTTAAAATCTGCTTGGGCTTTGGAGTAATCGTTTAGGTGTTCGTAGGTAATTCCTCTATTAAAATATGCTTGATAGAAATTTGTATCAGCTTCGATAGCTTTTGTAAAAAGTGTTAGTGCATCAGTATAGGATTTCTTAAATACTAAATTAATATACCCAACATTATGAAGTGCATCAGCATGTTTTGGCTCAATATTAATTATATCCTGGTAAGTGTCTAAGGCTTTTTGCATCATTGAATGATCTTGATAGAAAAGTCCTAATGCATACATAGCATTAAGGTTTTGGGGATTAATATTTATTGCTGAAGTTAGATAATCAATTGCCAACCTATCTCCCTTTAGGGCATAAAGGAGTCCTAATTCCTCAAATGGTTCTTCATAATCAGGCTTTAGTTCAATAGCTTTCTTATAACTTTCAACTGCATGAATAGTATCCCCCTTTTCCTTTAATGTCCATCCTCTCAAATAATAGGCTTGTGAACTTAACTTATCTATTTTCAAAGCTTCATTTACATTAAACATTGTTTTATCATAATCTTTTAATAACAATGCAAATTCAGCTATTTTCAAATGAACTTCGGATGACTTTGGATTAACCTTTAGGGCTTCCTGCAATGCATCGAAAGCAAGTGAAGTTTCACCTGAAGTAAAAAGAATATCAGCTTTTCTAATATAATATCTAACCTCTTTTTTATTAATATCAATTGCTGTTTGTATGTCTAAAAGACTTTCTTTCAAATTTCCATTATCTAACAATACTTTAGCACGAGCATAATATAAATCAGCATTCTTGGGCTCTTGTCTAATTTTTACATCCAATAGCGATAACTCATCCTTAATCTCGTTTTTATTGTCCTTTTTTTCCTGAGTACAAGAAATTAATCCAAAAATAATTACAAAAACAAAAACTATCCTAAAACATTTCATACTTTGATTTTTTAAGCATTTTATTACGGTGCAAAGATAGCATTTTTAGAAAAAAAACTGCAAAAAACTTGCATTTTTAAATTTTATATTTATCTTTGCACAATAAAATTATCAATTACAAACAAGAAATAACGCTTATTGAACAGGAAAAGTACTTTTTTAACATTATAAACATACAATAAAAAAGGAGGTTTCCTATGCTATATGATAAATTGAGCGACAATGAGTTGGTTTCTGCTTTCATTGCAGGTGATAAATACGCTTTTGAAGTTTTATTATCACGTCATCAAAGTAAAATTTTCAACTATATTTTTTCTTTAGTTAAAGAAAAAGCTCTTGCTGATGATCTTTTTCAAGATACTAATATTAAAATTGTGAATACCCTTAGGAGTGGAAAATACAGAAATGAGGGTAAATATATTCAATGGGCTATGAGAATTGCTCATAATTTAGTTATTGATTATTTCAGAAAAAATCAAAGATTTCCAACAATTAAAACTGATGAAAGTTTTGATATATTTGATATTATTGATAGTAGAGAAGAATCCATTGAGCATAAATTAATTAAAAATCAAATCCATGATGACGTTAGAAAGCTTATTCGTCAGCTTCCAGAAGAGCAAAGAAAAGTTTTAGTTTTGCGTCATTATGCCAATCTAAGTTTTAAAGAAATTGCAGATAGAACAGGAGTTAGCATAAACACAGCACTTGGAAGAATGCGCTATGCATTAATCAATATGCGTCGTTTGGCTGAAGAAAACTCTATGGTGCTACATATGTAAAAAATTCTTAAAAGAAAACAATCAAATAATAATTATATTTGTTAGTCGTTTTTCTATAAAAACTAACTAACAAATATAATTATGACAGAAAACTACAATTTTGATTTCTTAACATCATGGGAAGAAGATTTGTTTGAAAATGAACTTCAGTTTATTGAAGACTCTTCTTTAGTTCCCAGCCCAAAAGTTATCACAACAATCCTTTCATACGCTAACTGCGAAAAGGTTGAGAGTATTACTTTAAATCATGATTTTCAATTGTGCTTGAACTAATTGCAGGACCTTGCTCTGCAGAAACAAAAGAACAGATTTTAAGTACCGCAAAAAAAATTCAATCCATTAAAGATGTAAATTGGTTTAGAGCTGGAATATGGAAACCCAGAACAAGACCCAATCATTTTGAAGGCGTTGGAGTTAAAGGTTTACGCTGGCTCGCAGAGGTAAAAAAACTGACTTCATTGAAAGTAATGACTGAAGTTGGTACTCCTTCACATATTGAAAAATGTTTAGAGTTTGGGATTGATGGGATATGGATTGGAGCAAGAACAACTACTAATCCATTCTATCTTCAAGAACTTGCTGAAAGCTTAAAGGGTGTTGACATTCCAATTTTCATAAAGAATCCCTTAAATCCTGATATAAAACTATGGGTTGGAGCCATTGAAAGATTCTTAGCCTATGGTAATAATAAAATTTTTGCTATTCATAGAGGATTCTCCTTTGCTGATAACGGAACCTATCGTCAAACTCCTTATTGGAAAATGCCAATTGAGCTAAAAAGGATTTTTCCAAATATACCAATTATTTGTGATCCAAGTCATATTGCTGGGGATAGTTCACTTGTGAAAGAGATTTCCCAAACTGCAATAAATATTGGATTAAATGGTTTGATGATTGAGGTACATAATAATCCAGCTGAGGCTTTAACTGATAAAAACCAACAAATAACTCCTTCTGAACTCAAAAAACTATTAGACGAATTAATTATTCCGAGCAATACTATTGAAAAAATTAATCCAATCAATACACTAAGAGCTGAAATTGACAGCTTGGACTTTGAGCTATTAGATATATTAAAACAAAGAATGGATTTAGCGATTGAAGTAGCTAAAATAAAGAAAGAAAAAAACATTCCAATACTTCAAATAAAGCGATTGGATGAAATGATTAGGAAGAGATTAGAGAAAATAAAAGATAGTAAGTTAGACAAAGAATTCATCAAGGATATTTTCGAATCAATTCATCAAGAGTCAATTCGTATTCAAAATGAAGTTTTTAAAGAAGAAAATTAGTATTTAATGGTCATTGGTTAATGGTTAATGGTTTAAGATTAATCATTAACAATTAACCATTAACTCCTAAGCCAAGACTTAATATTATTCATCACTATTTCTATCCTTTCATCAAAAGCTTCCTTAGTTGCGTAGGCAATATGAGGTGTTAGGACACAATTAGGCAAATTGATCAAAGGATGATCTTCAGGAAGAGGTGGTTCTGTTTCAAAAACATCAATTCCTGCACCAGCTAAATTTCCATTCTTAAGACTTTCCGATAATGCTTCAATATCGACAACATTACCTCTTGCAGTATTAATTAATATAGCATCTTTTTTACATAAAGACAATAAGTCCTTGTTAATTAAATGATAGGTCTCTTCATTTAATGGAACGTGTAAAGATATAATGTCGGACACTCTCATTAGCTCCTGAAGTTCAACATACTTTATATTATGCTTCAAAGCCTCTTCTTTTTTGGTCCTACTCCATGCAATCACATTTGAGCCCATTGCTTTTAATAAAATTGCAGTTTCTATTCCAATTGCACCTGTTCCAATAATTCCAACAGTCTTGCCTCTTATTTGACGTCCTAAAAAGTTATTTCTGGTTTGACTATTTCTTGTTTCTTTATCTAATAATGTTATATGACGATAAACATCAATCATTAATCCAATAGCAAGTTCTGCTACAGCAATTGTTGCATAACCTGAAGCATTACTAACCTTAATATTATGTTCTTTGCAATAGTTTAAATCAATATGATCAAGACCTGTAAAGGCAACAGAAAGCATTTTTAATTTTGTTGAGGATCCTAAAACCTCTGCATTTAATCTTATATTTGAGATAATAACTACATCGGCATCATGCATTCTTTCCTTAAGTATTTTCTCATCTTCCTTCCTATCCATATAACAAATAAAGTCATGTCCTAAAGCCAAAAACTCATTCTTAATCTTTTCTGCCCTCTCTTGAGTAATCCCTATTGGTTCAACGCAAACTATTTTCATACTATATTTTATTTTGTTGAGCAAAATTACAAAATTTGCTCTTATAAATATGTTTTTAGTTAATAAACTCATGAAAACTTCGTCTAAAACCACCATAATCTATTCTATTGCACAAAGAATAGTTATTTTCGTCTATCGTATTTTAAGATTTTAGAATATATTTATTGACAGACAAATTATTTAACTCATTGATTACAAAACACAAAACATATTTATTCATTTTCTATGTTAATATTTATTTCAATCAAGCACTTGGTAAATAAAAAAATTGTTGTAATATTGCAAAGTCAAATTTATGAATATTAATTTTAAAATTTAAAAAATTATGAAGGTAAAACACTTATTATTAGGCATTGCATTAGTTGCATTAGTTGCAGCTTGTGGTAAGAAAGAAGCAGCAGTTGAAACTCCAACTGACACAGCAATTGAAACTCCTGTTGAAGAAATTGAAGTTCCTGCAGAAGAACCAGTAGCAGCTCCTGCTCCTGCAAAAACTACTACAACTTCTAAACCAGCAGCTAAACCAGAACAACCAAAAGTTGATCCTTGTGAAAAAGCAGTTGCTGATTACGAAGCTTTTGCTACAAGACTTCAATCTACAAAGAAGTTGAAATCTAACGGACCAAAACAACTTGAAGAATGGTTAACTCTTAGAAAAGAAGTTGCATCAAAAGAAGCTCAAGTTAAGGAATGTGTTACAAACCCAACTTACAAATCAAGAGTTCAACAAGCAGCTATTATGATTGTTGAAGCTTCTAAATAGTTTTTTAACTAGACATTTTGAAAAGCTGTCAAACTTAATTTGACAGCTTTTTTTGTTTATATAAATTCAATATTTACATACAATAGTATCTATAATTTCATTATCTTTGCCCAATTATAAAAATCATCACATATTTAAGTATTAAAATGAAGTATAAATTAATTATAGCTGTTTTCGGGTTATGCACATTATTGAACTCATGTGTTTCTGCAACTGGAAAAAAAACCGACCCTCCTCAACTTTCTCAACAAGAAATTTTTATTAATGAGAAACTAAAGTCAATGACAATTGAGGAAATGATTGGACAGCTGATTATGATTGGATCTGATGCTAACAACAAACAATCATATTACAAGAATATTATCAAAAGTATTGATAGTTTGAAGATTGGAGGCGTTTGTTTCTTTAAGGGTACTTCAGAAGAACTAATGGCACTTAACAAAAAATATTCCACGGTTGCCAAAAATCCTCTTTTGGTTAGCATTGATGGTGAATGGGGCTTGGCAATGAGGTTAACCGATGCTTATTCCTTTCCTGCACAAATAACTCTTGGGGCAACAGATAATGATTCTCTAATTTATGAAATGGGAAAAAACATTGCCCTTCAAGCTAAATCGCTGGGAATTCATATTAACTTTGCTCCAACAATTGACATTAATCTAAATCCTAAAAATCCTGTGATTGGATTTCGTTCATTTGGAGAAGACAAAAAAAGAGTTGCAAAACTGGGCTGGGCATATCTGAAAGGGATGCAAGATAATGGGGCTTTGGGCTCATTGAAACATTTTCCTGGACATGGAGATACAGAAACTGATTCTCACTATTCCTTACCAATAATTAATCACTCAAAAGCATTTATTGATTCCATTGACTCCTACCCTTTTCGTTACGCAATTGACAAGGGGGCTAAAATGGTTATGGTTGGTCATTTGAATATTCCTTCATTAATTCCTGACAAGAAACTTCCCTCCTCTTTAAGTAAAGAAATTATTACTGATTATTTAAAAAAAGAACTCGGATTTAAAGGAATTGTTATTACCGATGCTCTAAACATGAAAGGAGTTACAAATGAGTACCTTAATGGAGAAGCAGAAGTTTTGGCTCTAATTGCAGGCGTGGATATTTTGCTTATGCCAAAAGATGAGTATAAGGCTGTAAGTGCAATCCTTAAAGCAATAAAGGACAATAGGATAACTCAAAAGGATATTAAAAACAAATGTAGGAAGGTTCTGAATTTAAAATACGAAATGGGTTTATTTGACAACGAGATTAAGGAATTATCTATCCCAAAAGAGGAAATAATTGAACAAGCTCAAACCATTACCAATCAATTATCAGAAAGTATAATTACCCTTGCAAAGAATGATAGTAATTTCCTCCCAATTATAAATAGACATAATTCAAAAATAGCTTTGGTTCAATTAGGTAGCTCCGACCATAAGACCTTTATTTCAACACTTAAAGACTATTCTGAGCTTAGTATTTTCAGGGTAAAGAATATTAATCAACTGACTGAAATCGAGGGAGATTTAAAAAAGTTTGATTATGTAATTGCAACAATTGGTGGTAACATTAGGAGGGGTCATAAGTCAAACTATGGAATTGACCCTATCGCACTAAAAGTTCTTACTGCCTTGCAGAAAAACCAAAAAACCATTCTTGCTCTTTTTGCAAACCCCTACTCTATCCAATTAATTGAAGACATGAAAGAAATTAAAGCAATTCTGATTGGTTATGAGAACACTCCTTCCCTACAAAGAGCATTAGCTAAAAGTATTTTTGGGAAAATACAAGTTAAAGGAAAGCTACCTGTTAGTAGTTCTGAAAAATACAAGGTAAATTTTGGATTAAGGTTTGATGATGAGGCTATGAGCTATGTTAATTGCAACGATGCAAACATGAATCCCCAGTATTTTATGAAAATTGACAGCATTGTAAACTACGGAATTGTCAATAAGGCTTATCCTGGTTGTCAGATTGTGGTTTATAGGGACAATAAGCTCGTTTACAATAAATCTTACGGCTACTTGACCTACGATTCTCTCCAAAAAGTTAATAATAATACGCTATACGATGTTGCTTCCGTAACTAAGGTTATGAGTACAACAATTTCCATGATGAAACTCTACGATGAGTCTAACTATCAATTAGATGAAAAGCTTTCAAAGTATATGCCTATTTTGGATAGTTCAAATAAAAACGAGATTACATTTAGAGAAATCCTTTCGCATAATACGGGTATGAAGGCTTGGGAGCCATTCTACAGCTCCACAATTATTAATAATGTATTAGATACTTCAATTTACAAAACAAATAAGACCAATTTCAAAGATTATGTTCCTGTTTGCGATAGCCTATACATCACAAAATCATACAAAAACTCAATTGTTGACAGGATAATCAAAAGTGAGTTGAATAAAGAGAAAGGATATGTTTATTCTGACTTTGGATTTATTCTTTTAGGGGAGTTTATTGAGAAAAATACTAATATGCCCTTGGAAAAATATGTTGATGAAAGTTTCTATAAGCCAATGAGATTGAGGCATATTGGCTATAATCCACTAAAAAGATTTTCAATAAATAATATAGCTCCAACAGAAATTGACAACTATTTCAGAAATAGATTAATAAGGGGTTATGTTCACGACCCAGCGGCTGCAATGTTTGGAGGAGTTGCTGGACATGCAGGACTATTCTCAAATGCTAAGGATATTGCAGAGCTATGTCAAATGTTGCTTAACGGTGGAAAATATAGTAATCAAAGATATATAAAGGAAAACACAATTAGAATATTCAACAAAACCTATTTCAAGGACAATAGACGGACATTGGGATTTGACAAACCAGTAGACAAGAAAGACGGCAACAACTCCCCTTGCTCTCAATACGCCTCCAAAGAAAGTTTTGGACACACAGGATTCACTGGAACATATTTTTGGGTTGAACCAAAGGAGAACTTAACCTTCGTATTCCTCTCTAACAGAGTGTTTCCATCGCAAAACAACAATAAATTATCGAAATTAAGTATCAGAACAAACATTCACGACCTCCTATACGAATCAATAAGGAACTATTAGCAAACAAACTCCTTCCAAAAAAATGATTTCCAGAAGCATAATAGCCGATTTAGAAAACTATGCAAAGACTTATAACACCAAAGACTTTATTGAATCAGACCCCATAAGGTTTCCTCATCAATATTCCTCAAAACAAGACATAGAAATATCCTCTTTTATAAGTTCTTGGCTTGCTTATGGCAATAGAAAAGCAATTCTTCAAACCCTAAATCTTATTCATCAAGATATTAACCTCAACTTTTCCAATAGTCCTTTTGAATATATTAAGCAAAGAGGATTCGAAAAATACAAAAACAACAACCAATCACTCTATCGTTTCTACAAACACAACGACTTCTACAACCTATGCAACACATTGCACAAAATTTATATCATAGAAAACAATAATTCACTTGAAGATAAAATAGGAAAAGAGCTACAACTAAGAGATAAAAGCATAAAACAAGATAGCAAAAACCCTAATCCTTGCCTAAACGTTATAGAAATCATAATTGATATTTTCAAAGATGTTGAAGGCATTCCAATTAACACAAAATCAGCCTGCAAAAGACTTTGTATGATGCTTCGCTGGTTAGTTAGAAATGATAATATTGTTGATTTAGGCATTTGGACAATACTTCAACCTCAAGATTTAATAATTCCTCTTGACACTCACGTTCACAAGCAAGCACTTTTGCTTAACCTAACGAAGTCAAAGCAAGCCAATATGCAAACAGCTCTTGAAATAACTGCCAAACTAAAAGAAGTTTTTCCTGAAGACCCTACCCTTAGTGATTTTTCCCTTTTTGGATTTGGAGTAAATAATAAATAGAAAAGGTTTTATTTTCTATTTTATTTGCAATTCCCAACATCATAAAATAAGAATTAAGGATAGAAAAATTTATCCTATGCTTATTCCAAAAAACATCAATCATAATTAAAAATAAGTCCCTTATATTTTTATATATGTCCCTTATATTTTCATTTATGTCCCTTATATTTTTATTTATCTAGGACTTATTTTTCATTATGATTGACTTTTTCAAATAACTCCTTATTCTATTTTACTGAAACGAAGTTTTAATAAATTCTTTCTTCGTTTTAATAAATTCTTTCTTCGTTTTAATCTGCTGAAACGAAGTTTTATTTTATTGAAACAAGGTTTTATTTCTCCTCGATAACTTTTCACTTTTCACTCCTCACTTCCGTCGTGCGGGATTTCCAATCCTGCACTATATTACTATAAGGATTTATTATCCGTAAGATATACAATCTTCAAAAAAATATTCCTACAAATTGTATTAATCAAAATGTATTTGTACATTTGCCAGCAAATAGAGATAAAATGAGTAAATATCAGATTACAAATCCTAATAATAGTATAGTGCGGGATTGCAAATCCCGCACGACGGAAGGAGAAGAACAGTTTAACGCTATGCAGAAAGTGGATTATAATATTCAATTAATAATTCAAGAGACAGGAGTAGATAAAGAAAATCCAGATGCAAGAGGGACTTGTACCTACACTATTGCAGAGAGAAATGGTAAAAAATTTATAGACTTAAGTAAAGGAGTAAAAATAACTCTTTATAAAGAAGTTATAACAAAAGATGGTGGATGGACAGAAACAAATATTGGCTCCACTGGAACACATGAATCTGTCCATGCAACTGATAAGGAAAATATGAATGATGTACTTTATAATGCAACAATGCAAGATAAATTATCTCCTGAATTATTAAAAGATGTAGAATCTGTGCCTAAAGATAAGGCAAAAGCTTATAGAGCAGGGATGTATTTTCAAACAGGAGGAGAGTAATTATGAAAAAGATAATAGTTTTTTGTACATTAATCATAAATATATTAACAGTATATAGTCAAGAGCTTAATATTCCTTTAAATTCTCTTGTTTTAAAAAACAAATTAGAGATTGATGAAATGAAAATTTTATTAAATGGACAAATTATTAATCAAACAAAAGAAGGAGAGAGACAAGGTTTATGGATTAACTATGATTTAGATAATTCTCAACACAAAATGTCAATAATTAACTTAGGAGACACTTGCGTTAGCACTCTCACTTTAGATACTATTGGTATGTTGAAAGATAAATTGTTTACTATTAATGAATATGGTAGTTATAATAATGGTAAAAAGATAGGAGAATGGAGGGTTTTTACTAAGGAAAAACACAATTTAAAGTTTAGAATTTTCTATTCTGAAAAAGGTGATATTGAAAAAATAATGCGATATAAAGACTCAGAGGATAAAGACCTGAAAGATAATTTGGTTTATATTTTAGAAAGAGATAAAAAAAGTAAAAAATTTGTTGTTAATTGGGTTAATAATGAATTAAATTTAAATGAAGAAGAAGTCATATCTATATTTAATTTAAGATAAATCTGGGTAGTGTATCAGGTTACCGTCGTGCGGGATTTGCAAT
>DHCV01000001.1 GCA_002399025.1 Bacteroidales bacterium UBA4893
TTAAAAAGTTTTTTATAAGGAGTTTTTAGATTTATTCGCCGATTAGGAAGAATTATTCCCTATATAAATTTACTTATATCAAGGATTAATTTTTTCTTTCTCCGTCGTGCGGGATTTCTTTGCTTTGCAAAGCGACAGAGTTGATAAGTACTCCCACACGACAAAAAATTGTATATTTGCAGAAAAGAAATAATAATGAATAAATTTCGGATAACATATCCTAATAATAAAGAAGTGCAGGAGTACAAATCCCGCACGACAAAAGTAATATTAGTAATTTTATTAAATCTATTTTCCTTAGATAGTATTGCTATTGATAATAATTTTTCATATGATAGTATGTTTTACTTTCAAAATTATTATCAAGCTCAAATAAAATTACCTTATAATTTTTTCTTGGATAAAGGAAATTATTATTGTACTGACAGCATATTATTAAGTGAAGATAAAATGCTACAAGTGCAAGATAAGCAAATTACAGGAGAGTTATTTGATGTCTTGTTTGAGTTGGATATGATTAATAGATGGAATACGTTTAAGAATATAGAAACATGCAATAAAAAAGAGTTTATTGAAAAGAAGAAGCAAGAATTAGATATTTTTTATTTAGGCAGATTAAAAATATCTGATAAATTCAAAAGTTATTTAATTCAAGTTTCTGTTAAGGAATTTATGGATAATCGTTTTAAGTTTGTGGATAAGAATGTGTATCTACTTAATGTTTTAGATGATAATCTCATATCAGTTACACGAATAAGTTATTATTCTCTTTCTGAGGGACATTGTAATCATACTTATACAAAAAAAACAGAAAAAAATGTTTTTACAATAAAATCAGAAGAACTCAGTTCTGATATAATTTTACCAAAGGATATGCAATCAGAAAATATAGTTACAATCATGAAATTTACTTATGATAAAAAAGGCTTCTGTAAGTTTTTAGATTAAATAATGTTCATTTTATAATTTCCTAATAAATATCTCTTTGATTATGCATAAGTAGAATAAAATAAAAATTAAAACCTTGTTTTAGTAAATTAAAATTTTGATTGGAAATATGCAAAGGAACAAGCAACTCTTTATAATAATTCTAATAGTGCAAACATAGAAGATGAATTTTTAAAGATGCTTTATATGGAAGAATTTGGAATAGCAGAAGGAGATTTAGGTATAACAAAAATCACAACAAAAACAGATTTATTTGGCTTTAATAATATTAATGGATTGTATGTAGATGAAAATGGAGGAACAATAGGAGGTTATTTTTATTCTGATGACAGAAGTATTCATATATCTCCTTATGCTTTAAAGAATATGGCTGATTCCCGTCGTGCGGGATTTGTACTCCCGCACTGTGTTATTATATGGATTTTCAATCCATAAGATATTCCTATTAAATAAGAAATTGTATATTTGCAGAAAAGAAATAATAATGAATAAATGTCGGATAACATATCCTAATAATAAAGAAGTGCGGGAGTACAAATCCCGCACGACAAAAACTTATATCAAGGTTTAATTTTTTCTTTCTCCGTCGTGCGGGATTTCTTTGCTTTGCAAAGCGACAGAGTTGATAAGTACTCCCACACGACAAAAAATTGTATATTTGCAGAAAAGAAATAATAATGAATAAATATCGGATAACATATCCTAATAATAAAGAAGTGCAGGAGTACAAATCCCGCACGACAAATAATAACTATCCTTCGTATTCTAATTTACCTGATAACTATCATGGAGAAGATGGATTAAAAGAAATACTTGAAGGGTATCGTGATTTTTTAAAATATATTATTTCAAATAAAAAACTCTTACACTAAATAAAACATACTCCAAACGACAAAATAATTAATATGGTTATGGAACTCAAATTTACTGAAAAGCTTTTAATTTGCATATTAAAGAACTTTAATCAAATGTTTTATGATTATGATTATAAAATATCTTCTTTAGCATATAATGACAGAGATGGAGATATTATAACCTACGAAGGACATGGTAAGAGAAATAGACATTTTAAAATAGAAATATGGTATGGTTTAGGAAATTTACACATAATAATCTCTAAGCCTAAAAATATTATTGAAACACTAAAAGATTTTTTGATTTTGTTGCTAAGTGTATTGGGTATTACTTATTTTAAAAAGAAAATCAAACCAAATTCTATAGGAATTAAGTCATTTGACTTAAAAGAAGCAAAGCTATTATTAAATATTGAAGATAAAACTTCTATTTTGAATGAATTGACTTACGAAGATATTATACTTGAAGATAAAAACTTTATAGAGCAATACTTATCCCCAATAATTAAAGGAGAAAACTGGATAGATTATTAATAGAATAATGTTATAAGATATGATTAATTTGGAAGAGGTTGAGGGATTATATCCTCAAGAAAAAGATTTGATAGGTATAATTAGGAACTTTGATTTTTTAAGAGTTAATTATGGTTATAGTTTAAATGAAATATGTTATGGAGGCAGAGAAAAGCCTTCATTAGTCTATAAGAATTATGTAAACAAAATAAGAGTTCATATTATTGGGAGTAAGTCAAGTTATTCTGTACAAATACAGCGTAGCAAAATAATAGCATTCAAAACAAAAGATTGGGTATTTGATATAAGTGATTACTATAAATATTTTGATTGCGGATTAATAAAGGGTAGAAATTATACTTTAAAAACGCAAGCTGATTTTATTCAAAAACATTTAATGCCAGTAATAAAAGGAGAAATGTGGATTGATGAATTAATAAAGAAGAAAAACAAATAAACAAATTATATTTCGTGCAGTATATAAACTATCTTGTACTACTTTACTATTACTTTTAAATATAAAATAGAATGTCAAGAATATTTAGAAAAGAATTAGAAAGAGAAATAACAACACGTTGTAAGGATATTGGATTCAAGAAGAAAAAGTATAATTTCTATAAGCCTATTAATGAAAGTATATATGCAACACTTGGTTTTGGAATGGCAACATTAGTAGACAAAGGACATATTTACGTTAATGTTACTGTAGGCTTATTTTTTAAGGAAGTTGAAGATGTATATATACAAATAACAGGATATAATAGCTTTGAAATAATGCAACCAACCATTGGAAGGCAATTAGGTTATTTAATGCCTGAAAAAACATTTAAAGAATGGGATTTTGTTGAAAATACAGATAATACTTTTTTGTTTGAAGACTTATTTATAAATATTAAGACTTATGGCTTCCCATATCAACAAATGATGAGCAACTTTGATAGATTATTAGAGGCTTTTGAAAAAAGAGAAAGAGGAATATTAAATATTGGAAGAGATAGATATTTGCCTATTTTATATTATTTAAAAGGAGACAAAGAACGAGGACTAAAAGCTGTTGAAGAAGCGATTGAAAGGCAAAAACAACCTATGAGTGAAGAAGAAGCTAAGGTGTTAAAATCATTTTCAGATAAAGGTCATATTGTTATTAGTAGTGGAGAAGGAAAGGTTAGCCCTGAATATTTGAAATTTGTTGAAAAATATAAATTACTTGAATAGTTTATACCATAATGCTAAGAATGAATAATCAATCTATCATAAATGGACTAATCCCAGGGGATTTGCCATCACAATCAGTAGGTGAAAATATTCAGAAATGTGTATATTTGGTCGTGCGAGATATTAACTATCCCGCACTTCTTTATTGTAAGGATTTCTTGCTTAATGCAAGCGGTAACCCGATAAGCAATCCATAAGATATTCCTATTAAATAAGAAATTGTATATTTGCAGAAAAGAAATAATAATGAATAAATGTCGGATAACATATCCTAATAATAAAGAAGTGCGGGAGTACAAATCCCGCACGACAAAAAAGTTAATTTTTATTTGTTGTATATTTTTATTTTCAGGATGCATTTTTACTTATGATCCTGCCATTGGGGAGTTAACTATTAGAAATAATTCTGATGAGGCTGTTTATGTTTACCAAAAATGTGGGAAAGTAAATGTTTTGCCTTCGGAACCAAAATTGGAATTATTCCAATTATTTTCTTTAGATACCAAAGATTCTAGCAGAGATATGTTAACTTCACCAGAATATAGAATAAATGCTTACGCATATGGTGCAATAGATATTGGAGGAACTAAAAAGAAACCACAACTTGATTGTGAAGAAAAAGTTGTAACGCTTTTCTTTATTAGTGAACAAACAATGCGTAATTATAGTTGGGAAGAAATATCCTCAAAGCAAATGTTTATTAAGAAAATAATATTAACAGATGAAGAATTAAAAAATAATGATTGGGAATATGTATATACTCCTTGATATTATTTCTGTAAAATTTAGGTTGTTGTATATAACTTTGGTCGTGAGTGGTATTAACTATCCCGCACTTCTTTATTATATTATAAGTATTTATAATCCGCAAGGTAGAAGAATGTTGTAAGAATAAGGCTTTAAATATTGATGAGTAAAAAAGAAATCGTTAATTTTGCGGAAAATAAATAGAAGATAGTTTATGAATAAATTGATACAAAGGTTGGAAAATGAAAGATAAAAGTCTCTTAAGGATAGGGGTTATAATGATTTCTATCCTGATTTCTTTTAATTCTTTTTCGCAGGATAAGATTCTTTCAAAGAAGATTGTTTATGAGGTTAAGATTATGAACTCTCGTATTGAACAGTCTGTGAAAAAGGATTCCATTGTTTATGATTATCTGGTTGATAAGAGATTTTGGTGGCAAACTATTGATACAATAATTTCTCAAGTTAAGTCAAAGAAACTTTATTTTAAGACTTTTGAGAGAGAAAACTTAGTTTTTGATTCCATTAAGAAGGATTTGCAAAAGAAATACTTAGCCTGCTTTAGAGATACTTTAACCGATAAGAAACTTCAAAAGCTTTTGGAGGAAGAAATCAGGGCAATTAAGTTTGAAGAAGAATGGACTTATAATCCTCAAACAATGTTAATCAATAAGAAAGTTATTGGCTATAATCCAATAATCACAAGAGATTCTGTTTATCTTCAAGATGAAGACCTTGTTCCCAGGGAATTTTTCCGTTTTGAGCTTGGTTGGATATATCCAAGTCTTAAGCCAGAGCTGAAAGACACTCTTTGTGTTGTGAGAAACATTCATTTCACAATACCAATTTACAATAAGACTCCATATCACTGGTGGGATTCTCATATTGAACCAGAGTATTCACTTCCTTATTTTGAATCTTATATGCAAAAGGCAGAGCAGGGACAGATTAAGGTTTATGCTCAGCCCAATTCAACTGAAAGCTACACAAGAGCTGAGATTATCAAACGCAAGCAGTTTGAGATGATGACTACAATAGATACTCAGGATATTTATGGAAATGATGTTCCAAAGGATACTGTTATAAAAGGTAACTATAATACTGATAATTTGGACTATTTACGCTTTGGTGATGAATGGTATTTTGATATTCCATCTTCACAATTTGTTAAAAACGTAAATTATCTTTCTCCAATGATTCAAATTATTGGAATGGATGGAGGACTTAGGGGTTTAATGCCAATTTATTATTTGAGGAGGAGGTAAGATGAAAAGATTTGTAATAATTATTTTTGCTTTAACAATCTCATTTATTGGTTTTGCTCAACAACCTACGCATTCCATAGAATACGAATATCATAATGTTGGAGTTTTTAATCCAGAGTGGGAGATATACCACAGTTTAAATCCAAAGAAATTTGAACATATTACAGGATATTACAGAGAAGAACTTGCAAAGATTATTTTCAATGCAGTTAGTTCAAAGCAAGTAAAGATATATGACCAGAGGAAAAGGGAAATATCTATTGATACTGTTTTGAATCGTATTATTGAGTTTGAGAAAAGAGAATTTGGACATACTTTAAAGAAAGATTCTGTTTTCAAATTTATTTATCCATATATATCTGCCTATTCTTTTGAGGAATTTGTAAAATATGACTTCAAAACTCTTTCATTGGAGAAGACCATAAAGGCTTATTGCCCAACACTGGTACGTTATAAAAGTTTTACTGATACAAAGGTAGATACAGTTAGACTTGAGTTATTCTGGATTTTCCCTCAAGATGAGGTAGAGGAGGAATATAGTAAGAAAAATAAAGAAATAAAAGACGATTATTTTAATATTCCTGATACTGTTATTTCACTTCAACCACTAAAATATCCAGTTCAAAACCCCTATACAACATCTCTTTTCTATAAAGCAAAAAATAAGGATGCAAGCATAGTAAGGGCTGATGGTTCAAAGTTTAATGCTCCAAAGGAAGTTGATGATTTGTTTATTTTGAAATCAACTGTTTATATTGAAAATGAAGAAACAGGTGTTGAAGAAAAGAAAGAAGTAACATCAGATATTATTCCAGAGGATATAACACATATTCGTTTGGGAGAATTATGGTCAATTAATAGGAATAATCTTCAAATTAAAAAGCAGGTTAAGTATATTATACCGCTTTATGTTTATGATGATAAAGGATTTAGGCAACTTGGAATTAGAATAAGATGAATGAAAAACTTTCCCTTAGCGGATTAAATAGAATTGGAGTAGAGGAGTTTAAGCAAAAGGAGAAAAACCCAATTGTTATTGTGCTTGACAATATAAGAAGTATGAATAATGTTGGTTCAGTTTTTAGAACTTCGGATGCATTCCTTATCGAAAAGATATTTCTTTGTGGTATTACTCCAAAGCCTCCTCATAGAGAAATTCATAAAACAGCACTTGGAGCAACTGAAACAGTTGAATGGGAATATAAGCCTACAACCTTTGATGCAATTGATGAGCTTAAAAGCAAAGGATATCTAATTTATTCAATTGAACAAGCAGTTGGGAGCGTAATGTTAAATGATTTTGTTTTCTCGCAAAATGAAAAAGTAGCTATTGTTTTTGGTAATGAAGTTGAAGGAGTAGATCAAGAAATTATTAATATTTCTAATGGAGTTATAGAAATTCCGCAGTTTGGGACCAAGCATTCATTGAATATTTCAGTAAGTGCAGGCATTGTTATTTGGGACTTATTCAATAAATTACGAAAATAATTTGAAAAAAAAGTCAAATAAATTTGGTAGTAAAAAAAAACATTGTATCTTTGCACTCGCTTTTAAAGGGTCTTTTAAAGAGAAATTTTGGTTCGGTAGTTCAGTTTGGTTAGAATACATGCCTGTCACGCATGGGGTCGCGAGTTCGAGTCTCGTCCGGACCGCCAAAGTTAAACAATAATAAAGCATTGATATTTTATATCAGTGCTTTTCTCTTATTTATACACTTTGTTATTTATTCAATGGGCTTGGTTTGGTTTTGACAGCAAGGTAAATGGGTAAATAAGCATGCAGGCACACGTAATAAATGCCTTAAAAAAGGTTACACACAAATTAATTGGCGAAGAATCTTACGCTTTTGCTGCTTAATCGAAGTTTAGTAGATTAGCTTAATCCATATCAAGGATATGGAGCAAAACGTTCCTCCACGACCCATTCTCTATGGTCAAGGATAAAGGGACGCACGCAAAATAGAGATAGTTTTTGAGTATCTTCGGCTCAATTACGAAATTTAAGAAGATAAGGCAGGACTTAGGGTGTCTTTCTCCTTTTCTTGCACTAAAACCAAAGAAAGAATAAGCATGTAGAAAGTTTATTTGTTTCTTGTTTGGACCAGGGTTCGACTCCCTGCAAGTCCACTTTTTCTTATTCTGGGATATACTTTTTCTTATTTCTGTCCACAGATTTCTATAGTTTGTTAATCTATATGTGTATTTCTGCAACTCTTTTATCTTCAAATAATCTTTATTTCTTCTTACTTCTCAATATTGTTTGGGAATATTCGTTAATGTATTTATTCATACAATAAATCTTTAGGTGATTATGAACAAAGATAATATCAAAAACAACGAAAGTGTTTTGGAAATAAACAGTATTGGATTTCAATGGGAAATGGAGAATCCTTTTATTTTCTGTGCTCATCATAATGATGCATTTCCAAAAGGAAATAAAAATCAAGGACCTGATGTTTCATTAAGTGGAAGAAATATTGGTAGCGATTTCTCCAATAAAGATGGATTTAGTATGTATCATGGAGATATTGTTCCTGGCTTCCCAATGCATCCACATAGAGGATTTGAAACTGTAACTATTGTTTTAAAAGGAGTTATTGACCATTTTGATTCTCTAAAGGCTCATGGGCGTTATTCAAATGGTGACGTTCAATGGCTAACAACAGGAAAGGGATGTCAGCACTGCGAAATGTTCCCTCTCGTTAATCAAGATAAGGATAATCCTTTAGAGCTTTTTCAAGTATGGCTAAATTTACCAAAGAAAGATAAGTTTTGTGAGCCTAACTATAAGATGCTTTGGGCAGAAGATATTCCAGTTTTTGATGTAGTAGATGAAAACAATAATAAATCAACCATTAAGCTAATTTCAGGAAACTTTGAGGGAAGAGTAGGATTGGAGCCAACTCCAAACTCTTGGGCTTTTGATAAGAATAACAAGGTTGGAATAGTTTTAATAAAGATGTATCCAAATGCAAAACTTACCATTCCTAAGGGGACTAAAACCATGTCAAGAAATCTTTATTTCTATCAAGGAGAAGGAAACATTGAGATTGAAAACAAAAATATTCCATCCTCAAACAGAATAAGACTTAATGCTGAATTTGAAACTCAAATAACAAACAAAGATAAGGAATCATTTATTTTGCTTCTTGAGGGAGAAAGAATTGATGAGCCAGTTGTTCAATATGGTCCTTTTGTAATGAATACTCAGGAAGAAATATATCAAGCAATTCAAGATTATAGAGAAACTGAGTTTGGAGGTTGGCATTGGGAAAGAACAGATCCAGTTCATCCAATTAATTCAGGTAGATTTGCAATCTATATTGACGGGAAAGAAGAGGTTAGAAGTTAAATAAAATTAATATGGCAAAGTTTATTGATGTTGAAAGAGAAAAACAGACTGTACTAATAAATAGTTCAGATATATTTGAAAATTCTCGAGGAGGAGGAATTTATAAAGGCAAAGAAAGAGAGTTTGTTTTGAAAGATGTTAATAGAAATCTGTATAAAAATATTATAGAAGATTCGATTAAGTATTTCAAAGAAAATAATATTTCATGGTGGGGAGGTTCAAGTCCAACAGGACATGTGCTTTCATCTCAAATTGCATGTTTAAATCATCTATTCTTAATAAGTAATGACAAGGATGCCGTCTTGAATATCCTCAATAATGTAAGAAATGAATTTATTGATGTTTTGCCAATCCCTAGTGATAAAGAACCATTTAGATATATTTCTTTTGAGGTTGTAAGTTCAAAAGATAGATTAAATGAAAAACAATCTACTCGAGGTTCTCAATGCACTTCTATTGATGCATTTATTTATGCTAAACATAAAAGTGGTAAATTATGGCTAATTCCAATAGAATGGAAATATACAGAGAACTACGAAAATAATGATAAATCAAACGAGGATAGAGCAGGTGTTGAGAATAAAGGTTTGAATGGAAAGGGAAATGAAAGACTTAATAGATATTCTAGCTTAATTGATAAATCAAAACAATTAAAATCATTACATACTTATAAAGAATCTGTATATTTTCAACAACCTTTTTATCAACTTATGAGACAAACCTTATGGGCTGAACAAGTTATTATCAATAAAGAAGATGAGGTTTTAAAAGCAGATGATTATCTTCACCTTCATGTTATACCCAGAAAAAATATTGATTTGTTAGAGAAAATATATAAAGTATCTGGAAATAATATGGAAAATACTTGGAGAGGACAGCTTGAAGATAATAGTAAATACATCATCGTTGACCCTAAAGATTTTCTTTCTCCATTAGAAGGTGTTGAGAAATATTCAGAATTAATATCATATCTTAATCAAAGATATTGGTAAAGATAAATTGACAAAAGCTAAATTTTATATCTGATAATGCAAACAAATAACTTTCAATTATCATTATTTTTGAGAGTTACTAAGACTTAACATTAATTTTTTTAGGAGTATATCTTGGAGGAATAACTATTGCAATGACAATTATGCATCGATAACAGCAATAATCTGGAATATTGGCACATGGTATTTTGGACTTCCCTGCTCAAGTTCTCATACATTAATAGGTTCAATATTTGGAACAAGCTAGGCCTTAGCTTATGTTACAAATAATTGAATAGCAAATTTACCTTGGAAGAAATTGGAAGAGGCAGGATTATCTTTATTATTTATTTGAGTTTCAAATTCAGCATTTAGTTTTTCAGGAAAATTATCCAATCCCAATCCTCTGGGTTTCCAACTCCAACGCTTGGAGTGTAAAGGAAAAGTTTTGCAGTAGCATCAGGATTGGAACGTAAATAATCTCTAACCTTAACTAAACCTTGAACAGAAGACCAGATTGGAGAATAGTCATAATCTGTATTTTGAGGATTAAAAACATTTTCAAAGCCTCCTCTTGGAATATAATAATCACAAGTTAAAACATGATCAAAATCATTTGCAGGCAGAATGTTTTGAGGATAATTAATATGTCCTAATCCCATCCAAATTATATCTCCATCAAAGATTACTTCATTCAATTCATCATAAATCAATTTAATATTCCCAAAATCTCCTGGAGGAGTATATTCAGTTCTAATTGTAAAGTTTTCAGAGGTTTGATGAAAGAACAATTCTTTCCCCCCTTCAAAATGATTTGTTAAATAATCAACCTTAAGCATAAGTATTTTAGATCTATGATGTCTCTCTAACTCCTCACAAGAAGAAAACAACAATATACTTAAGGAAGCAATAATAAGAATTGCAATTGAAAAATGCTTAAATTTTAAAATACTTGATTTCATAAGCTACTTTTTTACTGTTTACAAAACTTTGACCTTAAAGCGTACAAACTTTAAAAAAGCAAAGATACATTCAAAAAAAGAAAAAGTCAAGCAATTAAGCTTAAATGTAATTCTAACTTCTTATCCTATTTTACTGAAACGCTGTTTTAATTTACTAACTCTTCGTTTTAATTTTTTCTTTCTTCGTTTTAATTTACTGAAACAGCATTTTATTTTTCATAATAAAATCATTGCCCTATCGGTTTAATAAATAATTATGCCGTAAATTTGCATGAAATACTTATACTGCAAACAAGACTGTGGCAAATAGAATTGAGAAAGAAAAACGGATTATGGAGTTTATGGTTAGGCTCTATTGCTCTAAGAAAGAGAAGAATAATGAACTTTGCGATAGCTGTAAGGAATTAATAGAATACTCCAAAAAACGTTTAGAATATTGTCCTCATGGCAATAATAAGCCTTCATGCAAGAGATGCCAGAAGCATTGCTATAGGAAAGAATACAGAGAGAAAATCAGAGAAGTTATGCGTTATTCAGGTCCAAGAATAATTCTCTATAAACCAATAGAATTTATTCGACATCTTGTAAAGTGATTAAAAACAACAATATATTTGATTGCCACATAAATACCAGAAAGCATATTTATTAGATATAAGTAAATATTTCTATAAGTATTAATAGCCTGCAAATTAATATAATAAATGTTTTTGTAAACTGTAAACCTGTAAACTTTCCCTATATATAAAAACAGGTTTACACTATTTAATAGTTAATGGGAAACCCCCTAAATTGAAAATTTAAGGGGGGATTTCCTCAATAACTTTGCTATTAAAATTTAGTGGTTTTACTCCTCAATTTTGATATTGTGTTCTTTAAAAAGGCTAAAAAACTTTCAGACCAATTTCCCCAGTCCCAATCTGTTTGTCTAGATTTAAGTATTTTGATTAGAACATCTTTATTTCCCTGGAACTTGAAAACAAAATAATGTAATAATTAGAAGTATTATGTGCTTTTTCATTTGTTTCTATTTAAGATACTAATAATTAAACGTTTTACTACCTCGCATTCTTCTGGTCTGCTATTTGCAATAAATAATGTAAGAGATGCTAATGTATCATTGCTGATTATTGGCTCTCCCTTCCTATTCATTAAAGTATTGTTTTGTTGTAAGAAATATAAAAAACAAGAAGCTGCAATCCTTTTGTTTCCATCAACAAAAGAATGATTTTTAGTTATATAGTAAAGTAAATTTGCTGCTTTTTCTTCTATTGTAGGATATAGTTCGGTTTCTCCAAAACTTTGTTTTATCTGATTGATAGAGCTATGAAAACTATTGTCTTTGGGTTTTGCAAATACATCAGACTTAAAATCCGAATACATAAGAGTTATTAAATTCATATAATCCTCGTAAGAAGGATAAATAGTTTCTTTTAAAGTATAACCTTTGTTATCAAGTTCTTCGTGATCATAATCATCTAATAATGCTAATCCTTTAGCAAACTGATGAAATACTTCTTGCTCTTGTTCATTGGCAGCATTTTCTAAGGCACGGCTAACAATGCGTAAGCCAGTTTTAAGAAATTCTACTTCTTGTTGTTTTTGATGTAAACGTTTTTCGTTTATTGCATAACCTTGCACTAAATAATCTTTTAAACGAGATGTAGCCCATTGACGGAATTGAGTACCTTGTTTTGAATTTACTCTGTAACCAACAGAAATAATCGCATCCAAATTATAAAATTTGATTTTCCTTTTTACATTTCTATTCCCTTCCTTTTGAATTACCGAGAAAAACTCGGTAGTTGAAGTTTCATCTAATTCAGCTTCTTTAAATATGTTTTTTAAATGTAATCCTATAGTATCACTATCTTTATCAAATAAATCTGCCATTTGCTTTTGAGATAACCAAACACTCTCTTTCTGAAAAGTGATAGATACTTCAATATTATTATGTGTTTTGTATATTTCTATTTGTGATTCCATTATCTAAAATAATTAAATAGAATATTTAATCTCATGCAAAATTAATAAATAGTAATATAAAGCTACCTTAAATACTTAAATATTCTTTCTGCAGCAAGTTCTCCGCTTATTACAGCCATTGGTAGTCCTGCTCCTGGAAGGGTAGAAGCTCCAACATAAAACATATTTGAGAGTTCTTCATCAAAGTTACTGGGACGTAATCCACCTATTTGCATTAGTTTATGCGATAACCCTAAGCCGCTTCCTTGATATAGATTAAACTTATCTTCCCAATCCTTTGGAGTATAAATTGTTTTGGTAATTATATTAGGAATAATATCTTGATTTATTCTCTTTGAAAAATCTTCTAATATGCTGTTTACTATATCATCTGCATCATCCCAATTGCTTTTGTATTGAAGATTTGGAACAGGGCAAACAAAGAAAAGACTTTCGCATCCAATAGGTGCACACTCTGGATTATATTTTGATACATTATTTACATAGAAATAAGGCTTTTGAAGAGTGTCAGGCTTATGCATTACATCCTTTGCATATTCTTCAAAATTATTGCCAATAAAATAGTTATGTAAATCGAGTTGAGGTAGTTTACCGTTAATCCCAACGTAGAAAGTAAGATAACCCATTGTCCATTCCATCTTTGAAAGTTTCTTCTCAGAGTATTTCTCTCTCTTTAAAACTCTTCCCCTAAATAAGGCTGCATCAGCATTTATCAAAAAAACATCTCCAAAATATTCTTTACCCTCTTTATCAATTACTTTCTTAACTTTCCCCTTTTCTTCTTCAACCTTAATAATCTCACTATTATAATGAAAAACAACACCGCTCTTTTCTAATTCTCCAACCAATCCATTTACAATATTATACATTCCTCCCTCAACATTATAATATCCATCGTGGCGAAATTCTGTGTGAGAAAGAAGGCTGTAAATAGCCATAGTATCAAAAGGAGTTCTTCCTAAGAAAAAGGCAACCAATGAAATAACTTGTTGAGCCTCTTTTGACGAGAAATGTTTTTGGACGTGTGAGTAGAAGTTATTGAAAAGTTGAGGAATATGTACTGGATTAACATGCATTAGTTGAAAAACATAGTCAAAGATGCTGTTGAAATTATTCTTTATTACAATATCAAAAGTGTCTTCAAATAGTCTTTTACTTTTCTTAAGGTATTTCTCCATATTCTTTTCAAAATCAGGTTCTATTTCCTCAAACTGTTTAGCAAGCTTTTTTATGTCCTTGTTAAGATGATAGGTATGATTACTATCTCTAAAATTTACACTGTAAAGAGGATCTAACTCAACAAATTTAAAAGGTATATCTAAGCCACATTTTTCAATAAAATCTTTGAAAACAAAAGACATACTAAAAAAACTTGGACCTGTATCGAATGTGAATCCATCCTTTTTTATCTGATTAAGTCTTCCTCCTGCTTGGTTGTTCTTTTCAACAAATTCAACTTTATAACCTTTTCTTGACAAAAGCAATCCGCTTGCCAAAGCACCTAAACCAGCGCCAACAATAATAATTTTTTTATCCATTTTTATTTAGTTTTTTTCAGAAATTGAGGATATAATTCATTCTTAACCCACTTAAATTCAGGAGAAATCTTAAGAGCTAATTTATAATATTCTTCTGCCTTGTTTGGGTTATTCAATTCTTGATAAGTCATTCCAATTATAGCAATTAAATTGATATAAGTCCAATCGTTTTCAGGCTTAATATTATCCATAATTTGCTTTGCTTTAAGGTAGTATTGCAAAGCTTTTTGTTTGGAACCACCAAAAGCAGAGGGCATATAGTATTCAATATTACCCATTTGTATATATCCAAAATAATTATCTTTATCTAAACTAATTGACTTCTCTGCCTCTTCCATACTCTTAGGACCTACAAAAGGAGCCTTTAACTTGTTTAATCCAATCTCAAACCCGTAGTATGCAGATTGATAGGCATGAATGATTGGAATATTAGATTTTATTTTCTTCAATTTACTCATTCTTGCTTGACTTCTTTTTATATATTGTTTTGCATCTGTAAATCTCTTATTCCCAATACACCAGCCTATATAACCATATTCATAATTTAAAAGTTCCAATTCTCTTTTATTATCCTTTTTAGTTTCAAAGTGCATGTTATCAATGGTTTTCTTCCAAACAGCCATATTGTCATTTATGTAGGAATTATATATGGTTTTCTTTTCTTCACTCGAATAGGAATAAAGAGATACAAAGCTGAAAACAAGAAGTATAATTAATCTTAAGTATATGTTTTTATTCATCTTCTAAATCTTTTTTAAATCTTAATAAGGTTCTGTTTCTTGCAAAACTATGCTCAATAATGGGTTTAGGATAATCCTTTGTTCCAAATTCTTCTACCCATTTTCTAATATATTGAAATTTAGGGTCAAACTTCTCTTGTTGTGTAATTGGGTTAAATATTCTAAAATATGGAGAGGCATCACAACCAGAACCTGCAACCCACTGCCAATTACCATTATTGGAAGAAAGTTCATAATCCATAAGCTTATTAGCAAAATAAAGCTCACCCCATCTCCAATCAATTAAAAGATGTTTTGTAAGAAAGCTTGCAGTAATCATTCTTACTCTATTATGCATAAAACCAGTAGAATTCAATTCTCTCATTCCTGCATCAACAATAGGATAGCCAGTCTTACCCTCGCACCATTTCTCAAATAAATCTTCATTATTATCCCACCTAATCTTATTATACTTAGTCTTGAAGCTTGAATTCTCAACATAAGGGAAATTATAGAGAATCTGCATAAAGAATTCCCTCCAAATAAGTTCTTTTAAATATATTATGCTTAGTCTATTTGCAATTTCAGCAAGTTTTCTAATACTAATTCTTCCGAACCTTAATTCTACTCCAACTCTTGAAACTCCTTTCTCAAGATAGGGTTTATCACGAGTTGTTTTGTAATTAATTATTAAATCTTCATCAATAATGTATTTTGGAAAAACATCTCCACAAGGTTTATAACCAATATGTTCTAAATCGAAATTATTATTTTCGATAGGGATTAGATTCTTTAGATATTCCTCGCTCGGATAGTATTCAAGATTAGTATTTTCAAACTTTTCTAACCAAACTTTAGAATATGGAGTATAGATAGTATAGGGTTTATTATTAGATTTTTGAATTTCATCTTTGTGAAATATTAGAGAATCCTTAAAGGAGAATGCTTTTATATTTTTGCTTTCAAAATAATCTTTAATTTCTTTATCTCTCTTATTTGCATAGGTTTCATAGTCTTCATTGAAGAATATTGATTCGATAGTATAGTTTCCATCTAAGGACTTAAAAACCTCTATTGGCTTACCGTAAAAATACTGAATATTAGAATTATATTCCTTTCTAAGTTTAAAATTTATCTCTTCAAGTGATTGGAAGATAAAGCTAAGCCTTTTATCGTATTTATCTGGGAATTGTTTTAATATCTCAGTATCAAAAATAAAAATAGGTAATACATTCTTCGATGAGGTTAAAGCCTTAAATAACGCATGATTATCATCTAATCTAAGGTCTCTTCTAAACCAGAAAATACTTATTCTTTGCTTCATATCGCTCTACCCTTCCATTTTAGTTCCCTATTTCTCTTGTTTTGAATAGATTTCAATATAATTTTTCCAAGAATAAACTGCTGATGAAGAATGTATTTTAAATTATCCTTCACACTTTGATAAGATGTAAGACTAATTAATACTCTTGTTATCAAGATAATAATAAAATAAACTACTAATAAAACTAAATTGCCATTAATTAATATAGGTATAAAGCCTAAAGATGTTAGTAACCAGAAGAGTATAGCAATAAAATATGAGTTTCCAAAGAAGTAATTTATATTTTTAGAAAAACCTTGAATGCTTTCTTTAAGTGAATTATACATTCTACAAGAAATATCCTTAGTTGATGCAAGACAAGCTATTCTTAGTTTATTCTTTTTATAGTAACGAGAGATTTGAATATCTTCTGCCTTGCTTGTTTTGAATAGTTTATGAGGTTGAATATCCTTATAAGTATTTGCTTTGAAAAGCATAAACTGACCATTTGCTGCTGAAATAGATGAGAATTTGGAGTAAAACACTAAAGGAAGAGCAAGAAGAGATAGGAGGATAACGTTCATATTTGGAATTGATATCTTTTCTCCCTTAGTAATCATTATTTGATTTGGAAAAATACTCAATAGGTCTAAGTCCTTAGAAATAGAATATTTGAGTGCTTTTTCAATAATATTATTCTTTATCCTTACATCTGAATCAATAAAAAGAAGATAATCACCATTAGACAAGGTAGATAGATTGTGGCAGGCAAAATTCTTACCCATCCATTCTTTTTCTAAACCATTTGATTCTATTAGCTTTACTCTTGAATCCTTTAGAGAATATTCCTTTACAATATTTCCTGTATTATCGCTTGACTCATCGTCGAAAACAAGTATTTCAATAACTACAGGGCTTGTGGAGGTTAAATCTTCAAGGATATTCCCAATATTCTCTTCTTCGTTTCTTGCAGGAATAAGTATAGATATTGTTTTATCAGTCTTGATATCAATCTCTTTATTTAGCCTTACTCTAAACAGCCAATTAATAAGACTTATTAAAAGTTGGAACAAAGAGAAAATAAGAATAAAGATTGAAATGTATTTAATTATTTTTCTCTATGTATTTGTTTTTCAGTAGAGTTCTTATAAAAATCATTATATGCCTTTTGAATATCTCTTAGATTATAATCTCCGAGGTATTGTTCCAAATAAATATATACCGAAGGCTTAGGACAAGAAAAATAGTCAATTAAATTGGCAGAGAATATTAGACTTATATCTTTTTCTTTAATTATTTTCTCAATCCCTCTTTTAAAAACAAATTCTGATTGGTAAATAGAATTTATCTCTCCTTGAGGGTAAATAACTAAAAGATTATTCTTGTCGTCTAATATGCTTGAAGAATAGTTTATTGAGTCTATAATATGTCTATATTGATTATTAATGGAGAACCCTCCTGTTTGATTAAAGAATTTATATTTTAATAGCTGATTTTCATGCATCATAAAATAGAATTTCTTCTTAAAGAGTTTTAGGTTAATATACATTGCCCAAAATCCATCCCACCATGATACGTGATTAGAAATAAGAAGAATGGGTTTGCTTAAATCAAATTCCTTGCTTTCAATAATCACAGAGTGGAACTTCTTTCTAATCATTCTCTTCGTATATAATTGAAAGAAAGGATATATAAAGAAATTATGCTTAGCCTTAAGAAATTCCCCTTTATTCATATTAGTGTCTAATTAGAATAATAAAGATGAAAAGAATGATTTGAGCTAAATAAATTGGCAAAGCCATTTTGTTTTTAATCTCTATCTTTAGAAAATATCTAATAGAATGAAATACAAATGCAAGTAAACCCCACATTAAAAAGTTTTGGATAGGAATAATATTATCTGCCCATGACCACATCTCCATCTTAGGTGCTGCTCTCTCCATAATAATATCATAAATTAGCATCAAACTTGAGGGAATAATAATCTGAGAAATAAAACCATACTTAAGCTTTGTAAATATTGAACTGGTAATATATATCATTAATATCCAGTTAATTCCAATTAATATAGGAGTCTCAAAAAGTTTAATCCCTAATCCATGATGATATTGGTATTTACCGAATAATAATCCTGTATTTACGCCAATCATCTCAATAATATAACTTGATATGAATACAAAGGAGAAAAATATTATCCTTTTCCTATCTGTGGCCTTCCTATCGTAATAAAACAATAGGCAGAGAGTAAGGATTAGAATTATAGGACTAAGATAGGTAAACAGCATATGAGTATAATTGATTGAGAAACCAATTATACCAACTAAGTAGAATATGATTATATTCTTAATAAAAAACCAGTCATCTTTATTACTAAGCCTATTCATTATACTTATCGCTTACCTTTGTAAATATTATCTTAAACCACTCTGTATAATTATTTGGATTGTTGTGAATGTCTTTTTTAAGCTCTTCGTAGCTAATGTATTTCCAGTCCTTTACCTCAATTGGACTTGGATTTGGTTCTTGATCACAAATAGTACTAAAAAGTCTGTCGTATTCGTGTTCAAAGAGATTATCATTTAGCTTTGCAAAATATGTGAAATCCAATTCATGTTTCAATTCACCTTTAATTTCAATCCCCATTTCTTCAATTAATCTTCTTTTAATTGCAACCTCATAGTTTTCTCCAATCAAAGGATGTGTACAACAAGCATTTGTCCAAAGATTAGGGCTATGGTATTTGTCTTCTGCTCTTTGATGTAATAGCCATTCACCTTTAGAATTCATAATTAACAAGGAAACAGCTCTGTGCATCTTTGCTTCTATATGTGCTTGAAGTTTTTCCATTTGACCAATTGGATTGTCATTTTGGTCAACTAATTGAACTTTTATATCTTCGTTATTCATTAAATGCTTTGTTTTATTTTATACTTAATTAATGTATTGAATAACAGTAATAATTTTGAAGAATCACTCACTCTTATTCTCTTTTCAATTACTTTGTTTGCAGGAGTTTGCTTGATTTTATTAAGCAAACATAGATAGTATTTATATGCAATAATTACTGCTAATTGAGATCCCTTTGGAAGTTCTTTTATCCCAAGTTTTGCTTCCTTGAAATCATCTTCTATATCTTTTATTAGTTCTAATTTGTTTTCTTCATCAAATTTCTCAATTTTGAAATCTACAAAATATGTACGTCCTAAGTTTAATACGTCTTCTTTTAGGTCTCTAAGAAAATTAACTTTTTGAAATGCAGAGCCTAATCTCATTGCTGGATTATATAGCCTATTAAATAACTCGTTATTATTTTTGCAAAATATCGGCTCAGATGAAATATTTGGGG
>DHCV01000041.1 GCA_002399025.1 Bacteroidales bacterium UBA4893
CTATAAAAGATGTGCATCTTTTTGTTTAATATATTTTGGAGATTAGATTTTATTTTTAGAAATGGACTTTAGAATAAATAGTCCTAAATAAATCTATAAGAGGTATTTTCAATTGCAAATATACTAAATTATTTTGAATTGAGTGTTGTATTTTGAACAATTATTTACTCACATTTTCTAAGCAAAGAACTAAGATAAGAAGTGCGGGATGCATCATTTGTTTTGCTAAACGATACATCCCGCACTATAATATTTTTAGGATTTAATTTAAAAGCAAATCAGCTTTTATTTTTCATTTCTTACTAAAATTTCATCTATCATTCCGTAGTCTTTGGCTTCTTTGGCTGTTAACCAAAAATCTCTGTCGCCATCTTCTTCTACTTTCTCTATGGTTTGTCCTGAATGTTTGGAAATTATGCTATAAAGTTCTTTCTTTGTTTTAATTATCTCTCTTGCTGCAATTTCAATATCTGATGCTTGTCCTTCAGCTCCTCCAAGTGGTTGGTGAATCATCACTCTTGAATGTTCAAGGGCTGAACGTTTGCCTGTTGCTCCTGCACATAGCAAAACAGAACCCATTGATGCTGCCAAGCCTGTACATATTGTTGCTACATCTGGACGGATATATTGCATGGTGTCGTAAATTCCTAATCCTGCATGAACATATCCCCCTGGAGAATTTAGATATATTTGAATATCTCTTGATGAATCCACACTTTCCAAAAACAATAGCTGTGCTTGAATAATATTTGCTACATCATCATCAATTGCTGTTCCCAAAAATATAATTCTTTCCATCATAAGTCGTGAGAAAACATCCATTTGAGCAATGTTTAACTGACGTTCTTCAATGATTGTTGGGTTTATGTAAGCGTTTTTTTGAAAATGTGAAGCATATCTTTGATAGGTTATGCTATTAATATTTCTGTGTTTTGTTGCGTAAAGCTTAAATTCCTTATTAAAATCTTTCATATCTTTTATTTATTAATTTTTTCTTGCTGCGAATTTACAATTTTATCCAATACCTAACCTCATTAAAAGCGACAGAATTTATTTATTTCTGTGCATTAATATATTTGCAAAGGAAATCAGGTTTTGTTTTCTTTGATTTTCAACCCCTATCTTCTCCAAACTCTCCATTGCCTTATTATTATAGTCCTGCATTAGCTTTTGTGCAATTTGTTTCAGGTTGAGTTTGTGATAAATTGCTTTAATGGCGTCTTCTTTTTCCTTTCTGTCGAAATTGGTGGAGGAGAAATATTTTGTCAACACTTCTTTATCTTCATTGGAAGCAAGTTCAAGAGATTTTAAATAAAGAAAAGTCTTCTTATTATCAGCTATATCTGTTCCCGTTACCTTTCCAAAATCTTCCAAATTACTCCAGCAATCCAATATATCATCTTGCAACTGGAAAGCTATACCAATATTTAATCCAAAATCATAAAGATAATCCATATCCTTCTTTTGGGCATGGGCTGTAATTGCTCCCAATTTAAGGGCAGAGGCGAGTAAAACTCCTGTCTTAAGGCGTATCATTTCAATATATTCTTCAATGCTTACATCATCTCTTTCTTCAAAACACATATCCATTGCCTGACCTTCACAAACTTCTATTGATGCATTGGTAAAGACTTCAACTAAATCATGTATTTGTGTTTTGTCTGCCTTTAATAAATAGGTGAATGCTTTGGCAAACATTGTATCTCCTGAAAGTATTGCTGCATTGGTATCATATTTATTATAAACCGTTGGCATACCTCTTCTTAAAGGAGACTTATCCATAATATCATCATGCAAAAGAGTGAAATTATGCAAAACTTCTATTGCAATTGCTGCTGGTTTAGCCTTTTCAATATCTCCAGAAAAAAGCTCTGATGCCATAAGAACAAGTAGTGGACGTATTCTTTTCCCTCCCTGATGCATGGCATATTCAATAGGTTCATAAAGATTGTTCGGAGAAGCTAAAAAACTTTCCTTCTCAATTATACTTATTGCTATTTCCTGTAATTCTTCTATTGTTCTCATCTCTTTATTAAAGTATTTTTGTCAAGGCTTGGTAATATTCTTCGGCAATAATATCTCTGTTAAAGTATTTTGATACGTAATCCAAGCCATTTTCTCCTAATTCTTGTAATTTATCAGGGTTATTGTAGAGGTAAAGTACTTGTTTTTTCATCTCTTCAGGGTTTTCGGGTTCAAAAAATAAACAACATTTTCCTTTATCTACAAATAAATCCTTTGCTTCTCCTTCTACACCAAGCAAAAGAGGCTTTTTTAGAGCAAGATTTTCAAATATTTTTGTTGGAATTGCTCCTTTGAAGAGGTCAATTTTCTTTAGCGGTGCCATTGAACAATTCATATCCATTATTATACTTTGCATTTGACTCTTTGGAACAGCATCAAAGAAGAATACATTTTCTAATTCTAACTGGTTTTTCATTGCCACAAGTCTTTCTTTTTCGGGTCCTGTGCCGTAGATAATGAATTTTATATCTTTATTATCGGAAACCAATTTGGCAGTTTTTAGTATTACTTCTATATCTTGTGCATATCCCAATATTCCTCCAAAGAACAAAAGGAAATCTGTTTCTTTCATATTATGAGCTTTTCGCCAAGAGTTTTTTTCAAAGGTTTTATTCACATCATAGAAGTTAATATCTACTCCATTTTTAAGCCAGTGAACTGTTTTGTTGGGGAATCGTTCTTTTATATTATTGACTATTCCCTGAGTTTGCCCAGAAATAAGAGAAGATTTTTTGTAGAAGAACTCTTCCATGCGAGTTGCCATTTTCAATAAGGGCTTATTTGTTATCAAACCTAATTTCTCTGCACTCTCAGGCCAAAGGTCAGAAACATTAAATACTAATTTTGCTCCCTTTGCTCTTGAAAGTAAATAAGCAGTTATTCCTAAGAAGAGTGGAGGAGATTCTACAAGCAATATATCTTGTTTCTCAATCTTCCATAATCCCCACCAAAGAGATGAAAACACAAAAGAAAAATAGTTAAGGAGGCGTTTGATAAGAGCTTTTGATTTGGGAATATATATCCAAGAGCGATGAATTGTCATCCCATCAAGGTTTTCTTTGCAGTAGTGTTTGCCTTTGTAGGCTGAATGAATAACCATTTGTGGATAATTAGGCATTGCCGTCAAAACGGTAACATCTACTCCCTTTTTCTTCAATCGTAAAGCAACTTCATACAAGCGGCTTTGTGGGGCTCCAACCTCTGGAGGGAAATACTGCGTAAGAATTAATAGTTTCATAAAATTATTTTGTTGTTAGTGTTTGATAAAATTCTAAAAGAGCGGTTTCTTGTGAAATCCAATTGTATTCTTTTGTTGTGGCTTCATATCCTTTCTCGCTCATTTGCTTTGCAAGAGATTTATCTTGACAAATTCTCATAATAGCTTTTGCTGTTTCTTCTATATCTAATGGATTGACTACAATACCACAACCTGTTTTCTCTGTTATTTCTTTACAAAAATTAATTTCCGAAGTACACACAACAGGAAGTTTGGCTTGCATATATTCCAATTGTTTTATTGGAATGGAATGAGTGTGATTTGGTGCAGAATGTAAAAGGACTAATCCAAGAGTTGATTGAGAATATATTTTTTCATAAAGCTCTTCATGGTTAACATAGCCAAAAAAAGTAACATTATCCCATTGAGGAAGGCTTTTCATTTGGGAGAAAAACTCCATATCGTCAAACTCTCCAACCAAAAACAATCTTACTTTGGCAATAGCACAACTTAATATCATTTCTCTTACTCCTCTAACCGAAGTCAATCCCCCAACATAGCAGGCAATAGGCTCTGTTTTTTCTTTGATTTCCTTAACTTCCTTTTCAAATGGCTTGAGTATTGGATAATTCTTTATGATTTGAATATGTTTCAGTCCATAGCTTTGAAACTTTTCTTTAATAGTTTCGGTTGCAGTAATTACACCAGTAATTTTCCTTGTGCAACTCTTCTCCAAAAGAGTTGTAATATTAAATAAAAACTTTCTAAGATAAGAAGGGATATAACTTCTCTGTAGCATAAGAGAAGGAAAATCTTCGTGAGAATCAAATAATACAATATTTGTTCTTTGTTTTATCCTCTTTCCCCAAGGCAAAAAGTCTGGGTCATGAAAATGATAAATATCGGCGTTAAGCTCTTTGGCTTTCTTATATGCTTTATAGCAAGAGACAAAGAGTTTTCTTACTCTGTTTGTTTCAAGTCCAACATCCAATATTTTTACTCCCGAAACCTCATCATCTCCCTTCCCATCGGCAACAATCATAAAAACCTCGTAGCTTTTGTTTGCCAAAGAAGAACATTCCTTATAAAAAATCCTCGAATCGAATCTCTTATGGACAGTAGTAATATGTACAACCTTTATCCTTTCACTCATTTTACAAACTCCTTATCAAAAATTGAATAGAACTTCCTACGGTTTGCGTCCTTAGTTCCTTCTCTTTCCATTAAATCAATATTATATCTTACCAAACTATCATAATTCAAACTCAATGCTCTTTCTATATAGTTTGAAGAATAATCCGAAACAATTATTCCATTCTTTCCATCCTCAACCCATTCCCTATTGGCAATTAAATCACTCATAACAGGAATACAACCTGCTGCCATTGCTTCCATTAGAGAAATTGGAGTGTTGTCTGTTTCTGGAATTGAAACCCATATCTTTGAAATAGAATAATAATAGTTATTTGTTTCCTTTTCCACCCAACCAATAAACTCTACCTTATCCTCAACTGCCAGTTCCTTTGCAATTCTTTTAAGATTTTCCTCATCTCCAGTTGCTCCAATAACCAATTTCCAATCCTCTCTACCATTTTTCACAAACCTTGCAAAGGCTTCAACAATTTGAGGAATACGATATAAAGACTTATGCAAACGATTAGAATAAACAATATTTTGTTTTTCCATTGGTGTGCAACCAGGCTCAAACCCAGAATTGGCAACAACAACGTTCAAATCCCTGCCAGCCAAAGCATTCATCTTTTCTGCAGCAAACCTTGCCCCAGTATTAAAGTATTTCCCTCTCTTAAGAACAAACTTTGCCATTTGTTTATAGAAGAAACCCTTTTGAGGCGTAGTCAAAACATCACTACCCAAAGCAATCACCAAGGTTGGAATATTCTTTGTATTGGCAATAATGGTAGCGAAAGCACTTGTAGAGACTTGAATAATAATAATAAAATCAGGCTTATACTCTTTTATTACCCTGTTTATCTTATGAGGAAGTAAAGGGATATTAAGAGGATTGGAAAAAGAGAAGTCAAAAATCTTATGCTCTATTTTCTTAAAATCATCATACTCCTTATCAGTAATAAGAAACACATCAGAAAAATAATCTTTAATTAAATCAATAGTATTAAAAGTGTGAATACCACTACTCCCAACAACCAATAATTTTCTTTCGCTCATAAACAACAACAAAATTTATAGCGACAAATTTACAAATATATTTTGAGAGTGGGGTATTGAGGGGATTATATTGTTTTGGAATGTTTAATCTTGTATTTTGTAATTATGATTTTTGTTTATAATTTCTCTAGTCTAAAATAATGGATCTAATTTATGATTTTCCTCCAAATAAACTTCTTAGAGTAAAATCAATATCCGTAATTTTTTCGAGCTCAATCAACCCTCTGAACACAAATCTAGTTCCAATAAGTTCGGTAGCCTCACGTCTTAAATAAGTATCTCTACACAGCTTTGCTTTTGGAGTTACCTCCAAAAAGAAAATTTGTCCCCATAACCACAAACTATAAAAGCCGTATCTCTCAATCGTTTCAAACTGATTTTCGGAAAAATGAAATTTTGGATTAGCAATATTCTCTTCTAACAAGAATACTCCATTGTTCAACATATAATATACAGGAACATTCCCCTTGTTAAATCGGGCATATTCCCGTATTTCATCAAATTTTGCATCCAGCCCATTTTGTGTTACTTTATGATATTCCTGTAAAAACATCTCATAAAGACCTCTTTTGAATTGATTTGTAAAACTGTTTATGAATCTATGGTTATATTGAAAACTTGATTTTATCTTGATTTTCGATTCAGAGTGTCTATACTCGAAAAATATAGAGCGCATTCTGTTCTTCTTTCCGTACTCATCGTTTTTTGAGACATTAAGAAGGTGCTTAATAATGCCAAAAACTTCTTTCACACATACCTCTATACATAATTGAGGAAATGATAATTTATCTGATTCACCGAAATAGTGATTGCAGTCATTACAAACGTCAAAGCCAATACTATCACTGCCTAAACTACGAGGCATTGTATGTGGCTTTTCGAAAAAACTAACTTCCGGATGCTTTCTTAGACAAAAAATACATTGTCCTTTATCAATATATTGCATTGCTTCTAAATTAATTCATACAAAGGTACGGAATATAAATGAAATTTCATTAATAGATATATTGAAATAACTCTTTGTTTCATTTTAATGAAACGCCGTTTTAATTTTCTAATTCTTTGTTTGGGTAAAACAACAGATTTATTATAGATTGAGTGAGTACTAAAAATATTACTTGATGCTATTACAATCTAAAACAAACGACTTATCTTTTGGAGAATAATTGATATCTCTTTGAGATACTTTCCCTCTTGTATTAAAGAATAGTTTAATAGTAGAATCCTTTTCTATTACTATTCTCTCAAAATAGAAAACATATACTTCATCTTTAGAAGAGTTTAACATTACATATACTCTTTCTTGATCTGCTCCGTAATGATGAAAAAACCTAAACTCTCTAATATAACATTTTCCATAATCCTTAATATTTTCTACTGTTGTATAAAAGACAAAATTATCTTTATCAAAATACTCTTTTGGAAAGGATTTTAATATAAAAGATTTATAGTATTCAAAATCCCAAAGTTTAGTTGTATCAATCTTAATATTCCCATATTGGATATAATCACTTAAGAAGTCACATTCATCTGCACAATTTCTATTCTTACAATTCCATGGTTTCAACTCAATAGTTTTCTTATTTTTATCAGGAGTAAGGTAAATAATACTATCCGAAGGAGATTCAATGAACTTGACAATTGTATTATATCCTTCTTTATCAAAAGATAATGTCATATCACCGTTACAATAAAATCCTCCTGAAAGTTTCGACACATCAAAATAGCCAAGACTATCTGTATATTCATCTATTTCGTCTGCGTTAACAATATGAACTTTAACATCTTTAATAGGTAATTTTGTTTCAGAATCATACACTCTTCCACTTCTGTGAACAATACAATCACAAGAAACAAAAGAAACGACTATTAATAATCCTAAAATTATTGTTTTTATTACTCTCATAATTTCAAATTTGATTCTTTATTTCATTTTACTGAAACGCCGTTTTAGTTTTTCTTTCTTCGTTTTATTTTACTGAAACAAGGTTTTAATTTTCTAACTCTTTGTTTTGGTAAATTATCCTTAACTTTTATAAAAATATCCTTGACTTATGAAAAAATATATCAAGGGTATTTTCAAATAATCTTAGTCTATTTTTGAGGGTGTTTACTTGGTAATAACTAATTGTTTTCTTCCAACTATCTTATCTCCATCTTTCAAAATCAAAATATATGTTCCATCTTCTATGTTTGAAACATTTATTTCAACTCTTTCTTTTAGGTTATTCTTAATGTAAACTGTTTTTCCTAAAAGATCAACAATTTGCATATCAACTTTCTTACCGCTTCCCTTTCCAAGGTCTAATGTAAACTCGCCCTTTGAAGGGTTTGGATAGATATTGAAATTAATTTGGTCTAATTCTATATCATATAATCCAATATCATTACTTACAACAATGGTTACAGGAGTAGAGTTTTTGGAAGGACAAGCTCCGCTTCTTACTCTTACTCTATATTGATAATCTCCTTCTTGAGTTAATATTTCTGAAATAGATGTTTGAAAAGCAGAGTTTTCAACTCGTTCCCATTGTTGTGTTCCAAATTTTCTTTGCCAAACAATTACATCTCCAACTTGACCACTTAGAGTTATTGGTCCTGTTGAACTATTTTCTGAAATAGTATCATTTTCTTTACTTATTGTTCCAACA
This sequence comes from Bacteroidales bacterium UBA4893, assembly GCA_002399025.1. Classification (GTDB taxonomy): domain Bacteria; phylum Bacteroidota; class Bacteroidia; order Bacteroidales; family P3; genus UBA10566. The sequence continues at coordinate 8,080 of DHCV01000041.1, forward strand.
ACGGTTACTGGTACAATTGGGACATATTTTGAAGCTGAAGTATCAACTTTATCAGCTGATAATACTACTCTTTTGAAATACATAGGCACAGCCATTGTTGAAGGGGTGTAGTCCATTCTAATTCCTGCATTTTGAGTTATTGTCCAATTGATATTATCTGTACTTTCCAACCAGCGATATGTATATTCTCCACTACCTCCTTGAGGTACAGAACCAAGTATTGTTGGCATTTCGCCTGTTTCGCATGCTGCAAAATTACTGTCTACGATTGAATTATTGGAAATTGGGTCGGAATTTGTAAGAAAAGAGAAATGTTCTCCATAAGCCACTCCATTAGCATTTATACCATAAGCACGGTAGTAGTATGTTTTCCCTTCTACAAGTCCTGTTAGTGTTGTGTCAAAACTCCCAATTGTTCCTGCTACAATTAATTTATTGTTTGAGACCAATGGATAAGGGTCAGTGCTATATACAAATCCTCTTTCAATTACAGTTGTATCTCCTTGTAAAGAAGTTTGAGTTGAACCCGAAAGTTTTGCAGAAGTAAATGTAATTTGAGTAGGAGCAAATGTTTGTACTTGAACTCCAAGTGCTGCTCCTCCATTGACTTTGAAAGTGATATTATCGTTTGCAAGTCTTGTTATGTTTGTAATTGCAACATTTGAGTTTTGATTTCCCCAAGATTTTAAGTTGGTTGTTGTTGTATCGGTTAATGAGGTTATATTTTGCGAACCAGGATACAACATATTTGCCATATTGGTATAATACCAAGACATTTTACCTATTTGTCCTGTTTGATTTCCATTGTAATTTCCGTCTGCTGACATTAGAAGAACATTATTTTTTATAGCCACACAATTAACGCAGTTCCCTCCCTGAATAGATAATCCCCAACCTGTTGATGATGCTGATTCATCAATATGAAATGCTCTAATTGCACTATTAGTGCCAGTGTTATTTCTAAAAGAATTTATTGAAGTATGCAAAAAGGAATTCCATCCAGAAAAATTTATATTCTCTAATATGAAATACTCTCCTTCATTAGGAGTATTGATTTTAAATATTAAGGCTGTGTCTTGATTAGGGATTGAAGTAATATCCATAAGCATAGTTGAATCAATTATATAAGGAGATGCCCAACCTAAGTAAACACGTGTAAAAGCATTATATAAAGGTGGAGTTTTTTCATTGTTATTATATGTACCTGCATCCATGATATCTAAATCTCCTAAAGTTTTTGAAACTCCATCTATATCTTTATTAGTATCGTAATAATCTAAAACTCCTAAAACATGTCCAAACTCATGAGAATGTACTCCAATTCCTGAAATATCATTGCTTGTATTTTTTTCTGATGCACAAGAATAGTCAACAATTCTTACTCCATCTAATACTAAAGGAAGACTTAATTTTGAACGATGAGCCCAAATTGCATTATTTCCACCTCCATTATGTTCTCCTTTTCCTGCATAAACAATATGCACTCCGTCAACAGTCAAATTACCATCATTATCAAAAGTTGTAAAATCTACTACCGAATCTGCTGCATAACAAGCATCTATTATCATTTGTGCAGCATTTGCATCATTATCATTTGCAGTGCGAGCTCCATAAAAAGCTCTATCATTTAGGAGGGTAACTGGGCCAACTATAGTACATTGAAGGTCTAATTTACCAAATGAGCTTGCTGCAAAATAATCCCTTACACTTCCTGTTGCTCCATTTGCTGAATATCCTATTTGATTGAATAAATCTTCAAAGTCTTGTCTTGTGTATGTAAATCTTGTTTCTCCTGGTATGCTATCGGAATATTGGACCAAAATAACCAAAAGTTTTCTAATTCCAATTGTTAATCCTTCTATTCCTTGTGCTTTGGAATTATCTAACATTTCTGTCATTTGTAGCATTATTTTAACTTGAGGTTCTGAATATCTTAATCTCTTTTCAATGGTTGAAAGAAAATTAATATCTGATATTGAACGTTCGCTTTGATTTTTTGCAATAACTCCTGATGGAATCATATCTCCATCTTTGTTCTTTATTGCATATTCAAGGTAGCCTTGTTGATTATACATTAAAGTATAATTATCTTCTGACTCAACCCAACTTAATCTTTCATCACCAAAAAGATATGCAGATATCTCTGCTCCATCTGGTTGAGAAAGTTGAACCAATCCTTTGTAGGCTGGAACAGCCATACTAATCTGAGAAATTAGTCCAATTGCTATAAAAAGCAATAATGTAATAGTTCTTTTCATTTCCTTTTTATTATATAATAAGTAAATATATACACGTGATATACTATTAGTACAAAACAACTCCAAATTATTTCCTTATTCCATTTTATTGAAACAAGGTTTTAATTGTTTAACTCTTTGTTTGAGTAAATTATACTTGACTTTTCTCAAAGTAACCTTAATCTATTAGCAAATTTACAAATATATTTTGAGAGCTAAGGCATGGGGTTAGATTATATTATCCTTGTATAAGATAAATTATTGATTTGATTTTGTTATTACCATTGTGAGGGATTTCTTATTGCTTTGGCAGGAGAATAAACCCTGAGTTGCGGATAAGATTTGATTTATCGAATGTTTCTTCTGGAGCTAATGACTTATCCATAAATGTAACGCCAATTCCATAAGGGTTTGAGTAAGTTTGTTCTTCTTCTGGAGTTGTAGGCGTACTTGTTTTGATTTCTATGTTTCCGTTTTCAAGTATAGTCATATTGGCAAAATCTAAACCCAATAAGTAATTGTCCGACTCCCATAATTCTATGCAATAAAACACTGTGTATTTATTTTGATTAAAGTAGTTTTGAAATTCTTCTTGTGAATCAAAAATATCTCCAAAGAATATATTATTTGTAGCAAAATAAGAATAATAATCAGAGCTATTATTAACTTCATTAATACATTCGCCTTGACAAAATTCAAAATTGGATAAGGTATTATCTATATTCTTACTCATCTTTCCATGGTTCACTCTATAAATAATATTTGATGCATTAATAAATAAAGAATATGACAAAGTAGTATCAGCATTAGCATATCCATAAATATTATCTTCTGGAAATTCAGTTAATAGTCTAAATCCTTTTGCCTCTAATTCTGCTTTAACTGTATTATAATCTAATCCCACATAACGCTTAGCGTCTTGTAATGAAATATTGGTATAAGGTTTTGTGGTTGGTGTATTATCTTTATCTTCCTTACAAGAATAAAAACTAAAAATGCTAAACGTAATTACTAATAGTGCAATAATCTTTTTCATGATATTTTGTTTTAATAGTTTATATTTACCTGCAAAGATATTCATTTTTAGGAAATATAAGCATAAATTTCATTTTCTTTCATTGGAAAGGATTTTTGTATTTTGTTATTTCAATTATTATTTATACTTTTGTCCTTCTAAAATCATTGGATGTTTAATAATTTATTTATTTCGGATATTGTATTATAAGAATCTGTGTCGTATATAGGTTCTTCCTTTAAGTTGTTCTCAAATATTTCATTTGGGGATATAGTTATTTATTTAAATAATTTTTAACGCTCACAAATTGTAAATCATTAGTAGATTTGCTTTGTGAGACAATACAAATAATCATGAATACAGAAAATAAATTAATAGTAGATTTCGATTTTCAATTAGTTATTAACTTTTTTGCAGGTATTAGCTCTCAAGGTCCTGGAGGAGAAAAGGAAACCCTTAGGGCATTAAGCTTTTTAGATAATACTTCTTCTAAACTTAAGATTGCAGATTTAGGATGTGGTACTGGGAAACAGACAGAAATTATTGCATCAAATCTTGATTGTGAAATTACTGCCGTTGATATAGCCCCCAAGATGATTGAAGGGCTTAACAACAGAATAAAAAACAAGAATTTAACCAATAAAGTTACTGGTCTTGTCGCTTCAATGTGCGAACTGTCTTTTAATAAAAATGAATTTGATGTAATTTGGGCTGAAGGCTCCATTTACCATATTGGATTTGAGAAAGGGTTAAGAGAGTGGAAGCAATACCTTAAACCAAATGGCTATATGGCAATAACGGAATGTTGTTGGTTAAGCAATCAAAGACCAAAAGATTCAAGCTTTATAACAGAAAATGTATCTGAGATAGATATGATTTCAACTAAATTAAAGATAATTGAAGACTGTGGTTATAAACCAATAGCACATTTCATATTGCCTGAATACACTTGGATAGAAAACTATCATTCTATTGCAAAAACTCGTTTTCAACCATTTCTTGAAGAAAACAATTACAGCTTTGCAGCTAAAGATTTTGTTGAAAGAATGGAGCAAGAGATAGAATATTACCAAACCAACAAAGAATACTTTGGTTATGTCTTCTTTATATTCAAAAATATCTAAGACTAATTAAGTAATTAAAAGCAATAATCTACTAGAGAGGGACAATGTCCCTCTCTTTTTTTGCTTTATATAAATTTGTATTTGCCTAAGAGTTTATTCTCTTGAATTAGAGAGAAATTCCTTTAGTAAAAAAGCACATGCATTTCTATAAACAAAAGAACTTTTATTATAGTGTCTGAAAAGATGTATATAGAAACTTTTTAATGACTCTAATTTGCTTTTATATTTTTTGATTGTTTTAATCTTATAATTTTGATTCTTCATCCATGAAATAATTCAAGATAATTTGTAATTCTTGTAATTTAGGTAATAATTCAGATCTATTGTTATCATCTTTATAATAATCTATTATCTTTCTAAGATTATCCTGATTTACTATTTTTACATTTAATGAAGATTGAGGAAATGGAATATTTGCACTTAGCAAAATACTTTTCAAAATAGTTGTTGATAAATCAATTACTCTATGAAAAGGTAATTCTTCACTTTGACGACTCCATCTATTATTATGTTCAAATCTAAATACTTTAGCGGATATTTCATCTTCATCGTATTGTGCTATTCCTATTGATAATGATTTTGCATCAGTTGATTCTTTGTATTTCCCATCATGATTATCATAATTTTCAACAGTGACAATAGGTTTATAATTTAAATGTGTTGGCGTTTCCATATTTTCTATTTTAAATATTATAGTGATGTTTCTCTATTTTTCCAATATTCTTGGATTGCAATTTGAGCACAATATTCTTGAAATTGCGCAGGAGTTTCTTCTTTTTCTTCATTAATATAATTAAGAACTTCTTGTTTCCTTTTTTCAAATTCTTTAAGAATTTTATTCGCCATTTCTATTTTGTTTTCTTTTTGCATGTAAGATAATTTAATCACTTTATCAATTCGACCAGGTCTTGTTGAAGTAAAATTATCTTTATTATTTAAATTTTCTACAGGACAACCAATAGCATTATCTATTTTTGTAATATCGTTTGTCGTTATAATTGTGAATACTCCATTGGATTTGTCAACACCATCTAAACAATTTAAAAGACAATCAAAAGTTAAGGGAGTAAACGATACTTTTCCTTCATTGTTTTGATTTTCTAAATTATTTGACTCCATCATCTTTGACAGAAAACTTTCTGTGTGATAAACATTTTTTCTCCCATTAAAAATATTATCAATATCTTCGATTAATGCTATACATGGAATATTAAGTTGCAAATTTCTCCAGCAGCTTATTAAATCATTATTAGTCATTTGAGCAAGAGAGAATACATATATAGGCATATCTAGATCTTCTGCAAAGGCTCTAACCAAAGCTGTTTTACCTGTTCCAGGAGGACCATATAATAACCACCCTCTTTTCCAAGGAATATTTTTTTCTTTATACCAATTTTCACTCTTAATCCAAAGTGAAATAATATTAATAAGTTCTTTGATTTCTTTCGGGAAAAAAAGATTATTTAACGCATTCCCCTGACAAATTTTTTCTTTTCCTAATTCTTCATGCTTTACACCTAATAATTTATATTGATTTTGTCTATACCAAGTAAATCCAGTTCTTGACTTACAAAAATAAGCATGATTATTAGTCTCTTTATCTGGCAGATAAAAAATGTCAAAACGATTTTCTTTTTCTTCTTTATCATCAATTTTCCAAGATATATTATTTCTAATTTTTGTTGCTTCAATAAATATTTTTTCTACATCAACTGTACCTCTTATAAAAATTATTGAAGAATATATTTTATTTTGCGTAGAATTATCATAATAATTTTTTGAATCATTCTGCTGATTTTTTACATCGTTAGTTGATTTGAATAAAAAAGGATATTTCATTAAATTCAGACATTTTCTTTTACTGATAAATATTATAGTGTTATTCCCAAATTTTTCATAAGAGACAAGACCAAATTTTCCGTTTCTATATGTTTCATCCTTGGCACCATATATTTTATCGTATATAGTTAATCTTTTATGAGATTCTATCAAATAAGATATAATTACTTCATGTGCCTCTTCTGTACTTATTTCTACTTTTTGAATAATAATAGAAGTTATTCTCCATAGAAATGATTTGATTTGCCCCCAAAAGCCAATAATAGCACCTATTATGCCAAAAATAGCAGTTCCTTTTAAAAAATTCAGGTCCATTTTATATTAATTTATTAAACATAACTCCCAGAATATTAATTTATATAATAAAACTGAGAAAATCTGTTGCTAATATATCTTATATTATTGCTTTAATTAATCATTTCTCTTATGTTAATTTTACAAATAGCGGAAAAATTCTCTGCTAAATGCAGACATCTAATCTATGAAAAATGTTATCAAACAAATTTTAATTACGTTCAGCATTTTCATCAGAATAATAAAAGCTTATTTATAATTTATCTACAAATATACAAATATATTTTGATTGCTGGGATATAATTTTAATTATATTATTAATGAATGAATATGATAATTATTAAGTAATAGATAAATACTAATCATTCATTTTAGAATAAAAAACAAACTCAAATAAATGAATATCACAAGATAAAGTAAGCTGAAAAATAGACTTAGTCCTTACCCCCAAAGGGCTAAGTCTTCTATGCTTAAGGACTAAGTCCTCTGCCCCTAAGGAATTAGTTTGTTTTAAGCTAGGGATAGGTATAAATATTAATTGCAAACAGCAAAATATAGACTCGAATATTAATATAAATCATAATAATATATAAAATCCATCAAAAAAATTTAAATCAACTAATATTTTCATTTTTATTGGCATAATGCACTTAGATAAGGAGAGACAAAGCAATAAAGCTATATGTCTAAAAAACCTTATTAGTAAGACTTATGCCTAGAACAATCAAGGTAAAAAGAAAAATTTCAACAGGAGCAAATCCTGGTGAAAAATGGGTAGCAAGGATTTTTCATAATGAAACGGTAGGTTTTGAGAAAATTGCTGAAATGATTTCAGAAACATCTACTCTTTCTGCTGGAGATATCCTAAATACTCTAAAGCAGTTGGAGACAGTCGTAATATGGCAGATTTTACAGGGGAATCCTGTAGAGTTGGGCTATCTTGGGAAATTCTATTTCAAAATCACTGCCAAAGCTGTTGATACCTTAGAGGAAGTAACTGCAGAAACCATTACAAGGAAGTATGTACGTTTTCGTCCTTCAAAAATGTTTTATAAAAAGCTTAGGGAAACAAAGACTACATTCGTTGATTTAGACATCAAGGGATTGCCGTCAAACAATGACCCAGAAACTCCAGCTCCATAGCAATAGAGTAGATACCAACTTTATACGCTATTCATAAAATAGTATATTAAGTTGAGGAAGAATTCCCATGCTTTCAAAAGAAGAAAGCAACCGAGTTAAAGGGAAGCACTAATATTTTGTGCTTCCCTTTTTTATGTTTAAAGAAGATATCTAAATCCAACTTATAAACACATCTTTTCTATGCTATCATAAAAATCTCGCATTTACAACGCATATACTACAAAGCAGGTTCATGCTTTCCTCCATTCCCTTTTGGATGATTTCTACATGAACCGCAGGTAAGACTTGAAATTGTTGCACTTTTAGCTCCACAATATTTACAGAAATAGAAACGTTTTTCTTCTCCTTCGTAAACTACATGCTTCCTTTTGCCTTCTGAATTATTTCTACATGAACCTGATGTTAAACTTGATATTGTTGCACTCTTGGCTCCACAATATTTACAATAAAAAAATTTTGCCATACACTTGTTATTAAATGTTATTTTTTCTTATTTATTTTCTTCAATTCGACTTCTAATTTTGGATAATCTGTTAGGATAATTTTTACTTTTTTACCTGTTAATACCTCTAAACTAGCTTCTTGTTTATCTAAAGACGCTGCTTTTACTTGAGAGATTGATTTTTCTAAATTCTGACGTAATGCAATTTCATTTAGTTCTTTCACAATTTGTTCTTTATCAATACTTATTGTAGGGTCTAAAGAGGTTTCTTTTACTTGATTTATAGAACTATTATTAATAGTTAGATATGTTAGCTGTAAAGGTGTACTAACAATAATTTCATTATCTAAAATATCAATTTTTGTATTTATAGTATCTCTTAAATCAATATGAAAGCCCAAAGAACCATAGGCTGAAGTAACAACTTTCTCAGAGGTTTTAAGATACTTAAAATATGTTTTTTCTTGTTCTGATATATTAGTTAAATGAAAATCCTGTTCCCAGATTACTACTTTAGTAGCTTCTCTAAGTTTCTCAAGAATAATAATATTCTGATTTATATTATTCTCATTAGAAAATTTAAAGATTAATGACTTTGCAATAAAGAAGATTGCAATCAATATAACTAATGCTATTACAACTTTAAAAATTTTGCTCATTATACATTATGTTTTAATTATTTATATTAATAATCTTGTGTTTGAAAGGATTCCAAATAATGGCGATTTTATTTTATTTTTAGCTTTTCGAATTCTTTCTTCGTAATTCCCGTTAATATGATATTTTTTTGCTCTGCATACATTTTCCTTAATGAGTCAAACGAGAATAAAGTGTCTATATCTTTAATCTCTTTATTTCTAAAGCTGGAGTTCTCTTTCTTTGTTAGATAAACGAATCTGCAAAACTTATTTTTCAATTTGTCGCGAACAGCTTCTTTCGTCAATTTTTTCTCCCCTAACAATTGAGAAGCTGCTTGTTTTCTTGGGATGATGTGGTCTGCACAAAATTCTCTTTGTTTTTTTGCTTCTTCTGAAACTATAATTTTACCTTCACACCAATCTTTTTCATTTAAATCATAAACATAAAAAATTGCAGCACCTATTACTGTTTCCAAAAAAGCTCTTGATGTTTCTGAATATTTATCCTTATATTCATTTTGTAAATGATTAACAATATCTGCAATAACTGTACATTTATCTTCTATAGATTGTTCCTTAATTATATCTTTTTCTTCTGCTTTTTTCTTTGAATTTTTCATAGTAATATTTTTTAGTTAGTTTCCTTTCTATTTATTGAACAATAAGTTTTGTAGTATTGTTAATAATATCATTTACAATTCTAATTGTATAAATACCCTTAGAGTATCCTATTAAATCAATATCCAATTCATACTTTCCTTTATTAATCTTATACTTTTGAATAACTCTTCCAATCATATCATAAACCAAAACATCCGCCTCAGAGTTTAATCCTTCAACAATTAATTTTGCCTTTCCCTCACTTGGATTTGGGGAAAGTTTTGTGATAATATTACTTGATGAAATATCATCTAAACTAAGAAATGTTTTACAAATAATATTACTAAACTCACTTTCACAATCTCCATTAATAGATTTTACTTTATAGCAATATGGTTGTCCGCTAACAACATTATAATCTAAATAAACTGGTTGATTTACTGTTGTTAGTGAATCATTATCCCTATAAATAATATAAGAGTTTCCATTACCTTGCCAAGTAATCTCAATAAAATTTGAAATTACTTGTACGTTTATATTTACTGGAATAATAGGAGTTTGATTAATTACCAAAGTCAATATAACGCTATCACATCCATTAACTAAGGTATAAACTCCTGCTGAATCAATATTTGCTCCAAAATTTGTATAAATATCTCCTTCACAAATTGAAGCATTAATAAATTGAGGAGTTCTATTGAAAAGATAATTCGTAAAAGAGTTCCACCATGTAGAGATTTGATATAAATTGATGGAAGAACATGGTACAATTAGAGCAACAGCTCTATTTACATTATAAAATGTATTACTGTAAATAGATGGTGGCGTGTTCGCTTTAACACGAATATTACTAATATTTTGACAATTGTAAAACGCATTATCCATCATTGTATTAACAGAACTGCCAATTGTTAGATTATATAAACTACTTATATTTCTGAAAGCATTCATAGGAATATTGATGACAGAATCTCCAATTGATAAGGTAGATAAATTGTAGCATCCTTCAAAAACACAAGCCGTTGAACTTCCCATAGTATTACAATTAATTGCATTAAATTGAACTGTGGTTAACCCACTGCAATTGAAAAAAGCACTACTACCTATAGAATTAACATAAGAAGGTATTGTCAATGAAGTTAAGCCACTACAATTAGAAAAAGCATTATTACCTATTGAAGTAACAGAGTTTGGAATCGTTACTGAGTTTAAACCACTGCAGCCATAAAAAGCATAAGGGGGTATCTTTGTAACTGAATCTCCAATGAATAATACGGATAAATTATTACATCCTTGAAAAACATAATAAGAATTACTACCAGTTGAAGAGCAATTTGTAGCATCAAAATATACAGTATCTAATGAAGTACAATTTTTAAAAGCCCATTCTCCAATTGAAGAAACAGAGTTAGGAATTGTAATTGAGGCTAATCCACTGCAATTATTAAAAGCACTACCACCAATCGAAGTAACAGAGTTGGGAATTACAATTGAAGTTAAATTACTACAACCTGAAAAAGCCATCATCCCAATTGAAGTAACAGAGGTTGGAATAATAACAGAGGTTAATCCACTACAATTATAAAAAGTGCAACTACCTATTGAATCAACAGAGTTTGGAATTGTTACTGAATTTAAACCACTACAATATGCAAAAGCGTTATTTATTGAAGTAACAGAGTTAGGAATTATAATAGAAGTTAACCCACTGCATTGAACAAAGGCATCATCAATTGAAGTAACAGAGTTTGGAATTGTGATTGATGTTAAACTACTGCAACCACTAAAAGCACCATCAATTGAAGTAACAGAGTTGGGAATATTAACAGAGATTAATCCACTGCAATCAGAAAAAGCTCTCCATCCTATTGAAGTAACAGAGTTTGGGATAGTAATTGCGATTAGGCCTGTACAATTTGAAAATGCCCAATTTCCTATTGAAGTAACAGAGTTTGGAATAGTGATTGCGGTTAAACCTGTACAATTTTCAAATGTATAATTACCAATTGAATTTACTGAATCTCCAATTGCTACTGAAATTAAACCAGTACAATAAGGAAAAGCATAGTCTGGGATATTTATTACTCGATTACCTATATTTAGAGTTGTTAAAGAGCTGTTATTATTAAAGTTATTTCCTGTATTAATACAGTTAATTGCATTATAAAATATAGTATTTATTGCATTACAATTTTTGAATGCATCTGTTCCAATACTAGTTACTGATTCTCCTATCGTCAGTGAAGTTAAATTGTCGCAATATGAAAAAGTGTTATTTGGAATATTTACTACTTGATTGCCTATATTCAGAGTTGTTAAAGAACTTTTGTTACTAAAGTTGCCTCCTGTGTTAGAACAATTAATAGCGTTATAATTTATTAAATTTATTGAATTGCATCCAGAAAACACCTCATAACCAATTGAAACAATTGAATTGCCGATTGTCAAAGAAGATAATTCAGTACAATTTTGAAAAACATAATTACCTATTGAGATAACTGAATTGGGAATTATAATTGAAGTTAAAGCATTACAACCAGAAAATGCACTATTCCCTATAGAAGTAATAGAATCTGAAATAGAGATTGCAACTAAACTACTACAATTTGAGAAACTACTATTTCCTATTGTTGTAACAGAATTAGGTATTGTTAATGTCAAAAGTCCACTACAATTTTGGAAGGCTCCACTATTAATTGTAGTAACAGAAGTTGGAATTATAATTGAGGATAATCCATTACAATTAGTAAAAGTTCCTGATTCAATTGTTGAAATAGAGTTTGGAATTGCTATTGAAGTTAAGTTACTACAATAAGAAAAAGCATAACTACCGATAGAAGTAACAGAATTTGGAATATAAATAGAAGTTATAGTATTACAATTAGAAAAGGCACCTGATTCAATTGTTGTAACGGAGTTTGGTATTATAACAGAAGTTAAAGTATTACAACCAGAAAATGCACTTGATTCAATTGTTGTAATGGAGTTTGGAATAGTAACAGAAGTTAATGTTGTACAGCCAGAAAAAGCTTCATAACCTATAGAAATAACTCTATAATAATTACCGTTATATAGAACTGAATCTGGAATAGTTACATTTCCATAATATTCATTTGTATAAGAATAAGGAGAATCTCCTCTATATGTTACTACAACAGTTAATGGAGAAATCCAATAACTAACAGAATAATAAATAGTAGTTCCATTATTTACTGCAGAAAAGGTTTGAGCCTTAATGTCTAAATTTAAACTTACTATTAATACAACAAAAACTAATAATACTCTTTTCATTTTTACTGATTTTATGAATTTACAAATAAACAAATTTGATAGAAAGTAGTGTTTGATATTGTTGCAAAGTCCTTGTGAGTAGTAAAAACGTGGGACAATTACAATATTAGATAAGAGGTACGACCAAGCACCCACAACACAAATAAGTAAAGCCCACGCTATGCGGAGGCGTCTACATATTGTTTTTAGTGTTGTTAAAAATTGGTCGTTTTCTTACCTAAAAAACAATAGCAAAACGCTAAAATTTCTATATATGTTTTTAGATATTTCTATCCAAAAGTTGGGACAAAGATACAAATTATTGCTAATAATCAAATTATTTGATTAAAAAATATAATAATCTATAACAACAAAATGTCTTGTTTTGTAAATATTGCTTTCTTTGTTGCTGATTAAATAACGAATTTAAAAAGTATTAAACAATTTAATGATTTGTTTGACCAAGAACTAAAACGGAAATATTTATATCTTTCTTAGATGCAGTGTTAGTGGAAATAAAAATAGTGTGAGGCTATCTCTTTAATTCTTTTTATTGACAAAATTATACACACCAAGGTTGAACTAACTATCAATCAATATTCTATTTTTGTGGAAAGAAAATTGATTTAATATATTTTCATTATTTTAGAGAAGACTTAAGTGCTTCTTTCAAATACTTATATATTTGCTTTAGGTTGGGGATTGGTAGGTATTTAGCTAAGAATTATTATTAATAATTGTTTTGCTCAAATAGCGAAAGTTGAGATTTGTCTTCTTTTTTAGGATAAAACAGACCAATTATAATAAATGGATTATGTCCTACATTATGAAATTTTTGAGTTGTGCCAAGAAAGAAATATAGGTCACATTCGTTTACCATGTAGTCAAAATACTTTTCTTTTACTTTTTGGCATGCCAATTCTTCATTATCATATTTCCAGAACAATTCTCCTAATTCCCAATCTTCTACCATTAGAGTGCGTTCTTTGCCGTCATCTGTGGTAAATACATATGAAAATTTATAAGGTATTTTTTTAGCTATCTTAAATAACTTTTTTGTTTCTTCATTGTCGAACAAGCTTCCCTGAGCTTGTTTTGCTATTATAGCGTCAAGCTTTTTCTTATCCCATTCTCTATCACAAGGCTCCCAAATAAAATCCAAAACTTTTTTCGGCTTAAGAACAGCTAATGATGTACCGATAGTTTCATCTTTTGCTTCATGAATCAGATCCGACATATTGGTATAAACATTTTTCAACGCAAATTCTTTACGCAGTTTCCAATTTTTAATTGTGGGAATAGATTCGCCTATTATAATGTCTTTTTCTAAATCAGTAGGTCTAAAACTCTCTTTTCTAAAATCTTTTGTATTACGAACAATATCTATTTCTATCCATTGCCATTTTTCGTATCTGTCTGCATATTTTAGTTTTCTGTAAGGGACTGGATAAATTCTTATCCAAGAACCATCCTCTCTAAAACCTGCGGTACAAACTAATTCATCGTATGTGGCAGATAGTGTAGGATAAGTTTTTACTGAAATTAAAATACGAGTTAAAGCCATATCTACAATATTTTTAATCCATAATCAGCATTTGGCAGTTGCATTAATGAATTTGCTACACAAGTTCTATGACATTGTTTGGGATCTTTTTCAAAACAGGTTAGAGCTACTCTTTTATATTTATCTAACAAATCACGAATATATAGAATTGATTTATTGTTATCAATTAAAGTTGTTTGTTTGTATTCGTTAAATAGGGCATCATAATCTGCTAGTGTATTTAGCTCTTGCCTTTTATCTGACACAATCCCTAAATCAGGGATATGAATATATTCAATATTTGTACCCTTGCAGGCTAATTCAAGAGTTTTTTTTGAAAAACCATATTTTTGACTATATGCATTCTTTCTCACATCGCAAAGAACATGCACGTCGTTTATTATCAATTTATTGATATATGTTTCTAACGAAATGCCTTCATATCCAATCGAAAATAGTTGTTTCTCTGAATAATGTCTTTTTTGTTGTTCAATTATTTCAAGCTCGGAACTATTTAACAAACTCTTTGCAATATCACTTTTTATTGCATAGTATGGATAGTTTCTATAAGTATGACGAATTAATTCAGTTTGAGTTAACTTACCGAACTTGTCTTTAGTATCAATTAATTTTTGTTTGTCTTCAGGTTTGAGTGTATTGATAAAATCTTCATCTTTTATAAGCTCGTAAAATCTTCCATCTTTTGTTTCCGTTATTTGACAGTAACCATATTTGGTTAAGGTCGATATATCTTGATTGGCTTGGAATGAAAAACAGCCATAATGGTAGGGGACAAAATCAAAAGATTTCGTATCTTGTTGTCGAGTAAACAAAAACAAATATTTTTGAAGTTGTTTTGCAGTTAGTTTACCTCCGAAAAAACTTAATAAAGCCAATAATATTTTCCTTCTATAATACATATTATCCTGCAAAAATAAGAAATTATATGCAAAAGCATATAAAAGCCACATAATAAATTAATTTATATGCAAAGAGATATAATCAGAGATATGGTTTAAAGAAAGATTATTTTAGAGAAGTCTTAAGGGTTTCTTTCAAATACCTGTACATTTGCTTTAGGTTGGGGATTGGGAGGTATTTCATTTGCAATAGTCCTATTATCATTGAAAGTATTAGGGCAAAGATTGTGATTAAGAAGCCTTGAAGGTAGGTTAGGTTTTTTATATCCAAGTTAAACAATAGACAGAATAAATAGAATGTAAAGACATGAAATACAAATATTATTAGGGATTCTTTTCCGTAGAAGCTTAGCAGGCTGGAAAGGAATTTAAAACGCATAATATATCTGCAAACAATCAGGAAAATCATTATTGCTCCCATGGCAGCTAATAAAAACAAAGGATAGTTTTGAGGAACTTCGTTTGGTTTGGTATTATTTACTATTTGGAATACAATTGCTAAGGAGTAAAGAATAAGAGATGTTATTCCAATAATAATTGAGGTCTTTGTGTTAAGTTTTTCTACAACATTATACTTCTTTAGCAGGTATCCAAAAGCATAGAATATGGTCATGCTTAGTGCAGAGTCAATATAGAGTGGGATTTGTATTTTATATAGTGAGAGTAAATAACCTCCAATGCTGAAGATTAGGCTAAGAAGAATAATTAAATATGTCTTTTTGAATATTTTGGCAATAAGTGTAAAGAAAACAGAGGTAAAGAACAAGCCCCAAAAGAACCACATTGGACCAACTGCCCAATAGGGTTTGAAAAACATTCCCCATGCAAAATATATATCTTGATAGAAGAATTTATGAACAAGGATAAAAAGAGATTGAACTAAGAGGAAGTAGAATATATAAGGTATTATGAGGCTATTAAATTTGTTTTTAATATTTTCCTTTATGGTTCTTCCTTCATTAAAGAAATATCCACTTAGGGCAAAGAAGAGTGGCATAATAAAAATGTAGATTGCATCGTGAGCATAACACTTGGTGTGAGTGTAAACCACAAGCATAATCCCTATCCCTTTTGCTATGTCAATAATTTTATTCCTTTGCATCTAATTTTTCAAATCGGCTATTATTACTTTTGAAATTCCTTACAAGACTTTTAATTACTCTAACAATTCCCTCTTCACTTTGATTATGGCACTCTTGTTCCAAATCAACGAAGGATTTAATTACTTCATCCATTTCAAAGGATTCGTTGTTGGCAACGAAAATCTTGTTATGATAGGTTGGAAGAGAGTGTTCTTTTTGATTAAGAAGTTCTTCATAAAGCTTTTCACCTGGACGAAGTCCTGTAAATTCTATTTTAATATCTTTTTCAAGCTCAAGATTAGAAAGTTTAATCATCCTCTTTGCCAAATCAACAATCTTAACAGGTTCTCCCATATCAAAAAGGAATATTTCTCCTCCCTTGCCCATTACTCCTGCTTCCAAAACCAAACGACATGCTTCTGGAATTGTCATAAAATAGCGTATAATATCTGGATGAGTTACTGTAACTGGACCTCCTTTTTGTATTTGCTGACGAAAACGGGGAATTACAGAACCATTGGAGCCAAGCACATTGCCAAATCGAGTTGTTATAAACTGAGTTTGGGATGTCTTTCCTAAGGATTGAATATAGATTTCGGCAAATCGTTTGGTTGCACCCATAACATTGGTTGGATTAACAGCCTTATCTGTTGAAATCATTACAAACTTCTTTACTCCATACTTTGAAGAAAGGTCTGCAATATTCTTTGTTCCAAACACATTTACCCTAACAGCTTCATAAGGGTGTGCTTCCATCATAGGAACATGTTTGTAAGCAGCAGCATGAAAGACAATATCAGGACGAATCTGATTAAATACATCTTCAAGTCTTTCCTTGTCTTGAACAGAACATATAATTGTTTTGTATTTTGCCTCTGGATATTTATCTATTAATTCGTTTTCAATATTATAAAGAGAGGTTTCAGCTTGGTCTAATACACAAATAAGCTTTGGATTGAAACGTGTAAGCTGACGAATGATTTCACTGCCAATTGAACCAGCAGCACCAGTAACCATAACTGTTTTATCAGCAATTTCACGGCTTATTATATCAACATTTAGTTTAATCTCTTCACGATTTAAAAGCTGTTCAATTTGAATTTCCTTAATCTGTTCCACCTTCAACTCACCATCAGTCCAAGTTTTAATGTGAGGAACAGTCAATACCTTAATCTTATTTTTATAGCAAAGGTCAAAAATTTCATTCTTCCTTTCGGTGCTAATTCTATTGGTTGCAATAACCAACTCATCAATATCTTTATAGCTTAAAATCTTTTCAAAATCTTTCTTTCCCCAAATCCTGAAACCCATAATTGACTTTCCAGAAAGAGAATCTTCATCATCAAAAAAGCCTTTAATATAGTATTTTCTTGAAGCACTCATCATGGTGTTGGCAGTTGCAGTTCCTGTTCTTCCAGCTCCAAAAATGATTATGGAGGTTGTCATACTTATATGTATTCCTGCTTTATAGGCTTTTTCAAACAACCAACGAACAAACATACGGAAAAGAAAAAGTCCAATATAACACACAAAGAAGTAGATAAGAATTAGCTGTTTGGGGATAAAATCCTTTTCCAAAGGGTCAATTTTATATTTGTAAATAGCATTAACGATAAGCATTAAAGCACAAGAGAAAACCACAGCAAAGAAAATTCTCATTGCATCACTAAAGGTAGAATAGCGAATAACACCTTTTGCAACCCTGAAAAGAACTAAGAAACTTGTAGTTAGAACAATTGAAAGTATAAGGAATCTTGCGGAGTAAACATCCAAAGGAAAGTTGAAATACTTCTCCTTTCCACCAAGAATAAAACCAGAAATAAAGGCAGCAAGAACACAAATACCAAAGTCAATTAGGATAATAACCCAAGAAGGAAGATACCTGTCTTTCATCAATTTATTAATCAACGAAAGCATCTTTTTATATAGTCTATTCATCGTATTACTGCTTTTCTACAATCAAAATATGATATTATACCCTTAATTTCAAACCCCAAAATTAATACAATTATCTGTATTTTTACGAAAAACCTTATTCTTTCCCCTTCCTCGCTCTCCACAATACTTCAATTGGATGAAGAACATTTCTATCGGTTGAGTGTTTGATATGTTCCCTGCAACTTGTTCCTGGTGCTGAAATGATTGTTTCATTATTTGCTTTTAGAATTGCTGGAAATAGAATTTGATTTCCAATGTTTATTGACATATCATAATGCTTTGCTTCATATCCAAAACTTCCAGCCATTCCACAGCAACCACTTGGAATAACCTCAACTTTATAGTTCTTAGGTAGAGATAGTACCTTTTCCATATTTTCAGTCCCTATTAATGCCTTTTGCTGACAGTGTCCATGAAGAAGAATGTTGCGAGGTTGAGTTGTGAAATCTTCCGAAGTGATGTTTCCACTGTCTATCTCATGAGCTAAAAACTCATCAAAAAGGAATGTATTTCTTATTACTTGATTGGTTTCTTCCGATTTTAACTTAGGCTTAACCAGGCTTGGATATTCATCTCTAAAACTTAAAACCGTTGAAGGCTCTATCCCTATTAGTGGAGTATTATCATTTATAATTCCTCTAAGAGCTTTAAGATTTTTATTTGCCAAATGTTTTGCTCTCTTTACCATTCCTTTTGACATGGGTATCCTTCCACTTTCTCTAATTGGAGCGATTTCTATTTCATAACCCAAAGACCTTAGTAGTTTGATTGCTGAGAAACCAATATGTGAGTCTTGATAGTTGGTAAATTCATCAGCAAAGAAATAAACCTTTTTCTTGGTTTTTGTAGAGTAGGAAGTTGAAAGTTCTTCTTCTCTTTTAACCAATTGCCTCAATGTCCATTCATTCAAAGTTGGTAATGTTCGCTTGGGAGAGAACTTCAATATTTTTTTAATTAAGGAAGAAGTCCACTCATTAGTAATAACCCAATTATAAAGTTCGGGGAATATTGACCCTATTCTTTGAAAAGAAGTAAGGTAATTGATAAGTATTATTCTTAATGGTAATCCATTAACATCATAGTAGTGTTGAAGAAATTCCGATTTTAGTTTTGCTATATCAACATTTGAAGGGCATTCATTCTTACAACCCTTACAGCTAAGGCAGTTATCTAATATCCAATATAGTTCTTGATTGTCAAAAGGATTATTATTCTTTGGATTGGTATAGTATTCTCTCAGTGCGTTTGCTCTGGCTCTTGGAGTAAAGCGTTCATCGTTTGTTGCACGATAGGAAGGACACATTGTATTTAAAAACTCAACACCCTTTCTGCAATCTGCACTTCCATTGCATTGCTCAACTGCCGAAAGCAATCCTTTCTGCTCAGAGAAATCATAATAGGTTGGGATATTGTTTAAATCAAGTCTTTTCTTATTATTTTCTTCAATAAATTGGGAATATCTTAAGGAAGTATCCATTGGAGGAGTGTCTATTATCTTTCCTTTATTAAAGATATTATCCTTATCCCACACTTGTTTGAGCTCCTTCATTAAGTCATAAATCTCCTCTCCATACATTAAAGGTATAAACTCTCCTCTTAGTCTTCCATCTCCATGTTCTCCACTAAGACTACCTCTATATTTCTTAACCAAATTGGCAACATCAACACTCACTTTTCTGAAAAGGGCAACATCTTCTTTGTTTTTAAGGTCTAAAACAGGACGAAGATGAAGTTCTCCTGTTGCAATATGAGCATGATAAACACAAGAAAGATTATATTTTTGAAGGATTTGCTTAAACTCCTTAATATAGGCACTAAGTTTTGAAGGAGAAACGGATGTATCTTCAATAACAGAAACTGGTTTTGAACTACCTGGAATATTTGTTAAAAGTCCAAGCCCAGCCTTTCGCAAAGCCCAAACCTTAGCAATATCTTTTCCCTTAACAACAGCAAAAGCATAACCCTTATTCTCCTTTTTTAGAGCTTCAATTATTCTATTTGTTTTTGCTTCCAATTCCTCTTCAGTTTCTTCAGCAAGCTCAATTATAAGAATTGCCTCAGGGCTTCCCTCAACAAAAAACATATTCTTTCTCTGCTCAATATTCCTACTTGCAGACGTCAATATATTATTATCCATTAACTCAATGGCAACAGGACTATGTTCTAAAGCTATTAAATTTCCATCAAAACTATCTTCTAAAGACGCAAAATGAGCACATATTAAAGCCTTATTCTTTGGCGGAAGTGGCATAAGGTTTAGCTTAAACTCTATTCCAAATCCTAAAGTTCCTTCCGATGCTGCAAAGAGTTTGGAAAGATTAAATTCTTTATTGCTCTCTATATTAAAGACATTATTATCAAATATCTCATCTAATGCATAACCATTATTTCTTCTTCGGATTTCCTTTTCAGGGAATGCTTCAACAATCTTGTTTTGAATTTCTTTATCAGAATACCTTTCTTTAAGATGTTTATATATTTCTCCCTCAAGATTTGGAAGAAGAGTTTTTTCTTCAAATTCTTCTTTGCTAAGCTTCTGAAATGTTACTTCTTTATTATTAGCAAGAATTGCCTTTACTTCTAAAAGATGATCACGTGTTGAACCATATACCAAAGAATGTGAACCACAGCTATTATTCCCCACCATTCCCCCAATCGTACAACGATTGGAAGTGGAGGTTTCGGGAGCAAAGAATAAATTGTAAGGTTTTAAAAAGTTATTAAGTTCATCCAAAACAATTCCTGGCTCAACCCTAACCCATCTTTCTTCAACATTGAGCTCAAGAATTTGTTTCATATATCTTGAAACATCAACCACAAGACCATTTCCAACGACTTGACCAGCAAGTGAAGTTCCTGCTCCTCTTGGGATTAGGTTTATTTTATTCTGATTGGCAAAAGCAACTAACTCCCTAATGTCTTCCTTGTCTTTGGGAAGAGCAACTCCAAAAGGAACCTCCCTATAAGCAGAGGCATCAGTTGAATAAACAATCTTGGAAAGCTCATCAAAAAGTAAATCACCCTTAAAACCTTCTTTTAGATTCTTTATTTCTTTCTTTATATTAGACTTCATTTCTAATTATTTGTAAATTCATTTTTAATCATTCCTTTCCCAATCCCAAATACTACAAGAATTCTTTAAGTTGATTATTGATTTGGATAGTGGAAAGTCTGGAAAGAATATCATCCCTGTTAAGGCTTCCAAATCTTCCAAACTCATACTATAATGAAAAATATCTTCCCTTAAGTTCTTGTTTTCCATAACAAACCCTATTGCCTTATAGCTTGGATATGAAATATCAATTATTACCTTGTAGAACCTATAGGGTACGGACACTCTATTCTTTTGTCCAATTATTGTTATTATTGAATCGAACAAAGCTCCCGATATAACAATTATACTATCATTCTCTACAGCCCACTCCCTAACCTTTTTCTCCAACTCGTGCCATTTCCCAGCATTAAAGGAATGGAGCTGAGGGGCAATATTGCTCATTAGGAAGGTCAAATTTTGTGCCTCTTGCGAAAAACTCATATCAGCACTTGGACATATATGCCCTCTATCATAGCCCGAATGCTTATAGTCTCCACTTTGAGCTGAACCTGTTGATACCTTTCTATCTGCTTTGAAGTTATTTCTCCTTTCGGCATTACGTTCCAAAACCATTTCCTTTGTGAGTAAATACGCCACCCATCCAGCAATTTCATGATTTTCAGAATAGCCAAGCTTATAGTATTTATGATCGACAACCTCAAGGTAATTCCTATTGATTTTCTTTCTAAAATTATCATTTCTTACTCGCTTTACAAAGGTTCTATCAATTTTTCTTTCGGTGCTTATTGTTTTAATGTAGGGTATTGCGTTATCTATGGTTAGAATTTTCTTTATTGGTTGCGAAAAAGCAATGGTTGGCAATAGCCAAAATGCAATTAGAACAACAGTAAGTAGAAATATTCTTTTCATAATTATCTTTTTCTAATCTTTTCTAAGCCTATTTCTCAATCCAACGCCCATCACTCTTAATCATATCAATAAGCTTTTCAATCGCCTCTTCTTCATTAGTATTTTGAAAAGCTAATTCCTTGCCCCTATAAAGATTTACTGTGTTTTTGCCCGAACCAACATAACCATAATCAGCATCTGCCATTTCTCCTGGACCATTAACAATACAGCCCATAACACCAATCCTAACTCCAACCAAATGCTCGCATCTTTCTTTCACCTTGCTCAAAACTGATTCCAAATCGTAGCTTGTCCTTCCACAAGTTGGGCAGGAAATAAACTCTGCCTTATAGATTCTATCTCCAGAGGCTTGAAGAATATCCTTTGCAACAGGGATTTCTGCCTCAGGCTTATCGGTTAGGGAAACTCTTATGGTATCCCCTATTCCCAAAGACAAAACTGTTCCAATTCCAACAGCCGACTTAATCTTCCCATCCTCTCCGCTTCCTGCCTCTGTTACTCCAAGATGAATTGGATAAAGCAGTCCTTCATTGTCCAACATCTCTTTCATAAGCCTAACTGCAGACACCATTACCTTAACATTTGATGCTTTTTGAGATAAAACTAATGAATCGAAATCCATTGAATGTATTATTCTCGCAAACTCCAATGCCGACACAGCCATAGCAAATGGAGTGTTACCATAACGAGCCACAACCCTTTGAGAAAGTGATCCGTGATTGGTTCCAACTCTTATTGCAGTATTATGTTTCTTGCAAATCTCAATAAGAGGGGAAAGTCTTTCCTTAATCTTATCCAACTCCTCATTATACTCCTTTTCGCTAAAAGAAAGTGAGTTTTTGTTTCTCTCAAAATAGTTTCCTGGATTGATTCTTACCTTATGAACAATCTCTGCAGCAACCTCAGCCGCTTTTGGATTGAAATGAATATCTGCAATTAGAGGTACAAAGCAATTTCTCTTCTCCAATTCATTTCTAATCTCATAAAGATTTTGAGCAGCACGAACATCTTGTGCCGTTATCCTCACTAACTCACAACCAGCCTCAACCAGCCTCAAGGTTTGATTCACCGTATCCATGGTTTTCATAGTGTCGGTATTGGTCATGGATTGAATACGGATTGGATTCACTCCTCCAATCCCAATATTTCCAACCTTAACCTCCCAAGACTTTCGTTTCTCATACAAAAACGAAGCAAAATCTTCCTTTTGAAGAATATTTTGGTCAAATTTTTCCTTATCCATAAGCTAAAGCCAAATTTCTGAATATCCTAACATACATTTTATGCAAAAATACAATAAGAAAACTATAATATTGATTTTTTGTGAATAAAATTTTGTTCATTTCCAAACATCTATAAAAAAGGTGAGTTAAAACATTAGTAAAATAAAACTTGATTCTAATTTACTGAAACTTGATTCTATGAAAATAAATGAAGGTTAAGTAAAAATAAATGAGACTTATCTGGGAATAAACAAGACTTATTTCAAAATATCCTTGAGTTATTTTCTCTTAGAGAGTTCTTTGGTTGAGAGCAATCCACAAGCAGCAAGTATGTCTTGTCCTTTTGATTGGCGAATGGTTGTGGCGAGGTTAAAGCCTTCCAATTCCTTTTGAAATTCTTCCATTTCTTGGGGCGATGGTGCTGAAAAAGGAAACTCTGGGGTTGGGTTATAGTAGATTAGATTGACCATTGCGTCAAGTCCTCGTAGGAGATAGGATACTTCTTTGGCGTGAGAATAGGTGTCGTTGATGCCTTTTAGGACTATGTATTCGAAGGTTAGTCTCCTTTGTCCGTACCAATTGTACTTTCTGAGTTCGTCACATACTTCTTCAATTGGATATTTATTTTCTAAAGGCATAATTTGGAGTCTTTCCTCGTGAAAAGGATTATGCATTGAGATTGCTAAATGACAAGTTGTTTCATTAATAAATCTTATCATTTGAGGGATGATTCCAGAGGATGAAACAGTAATTCTACGGCTACTTAGGGCAAATCCCCAAGAAGAAGTTAGGATTTCTATGCTCTTAACGACCTCTTCATAGTTGTCAAATGGCTCTCCCATCCCCATGTAAACTATGTTACTAACCTCATCAAACTCATCAATTGAGCGAAGAAAGTTAATTATTTCCCCAGCATCAAGGTTGCGAAGAAATCCCTGCTTGCCTGTGGAGCAAAAGCTACAGTTCATCTTACATCCGACCTGGGTTGAAACACAAAGGGTAAGACGTTTCTTATCTGGGATTAGAACGCTCTCAACAAAGGTATTTTCGCCGTATTGATAAAGGTATTTTATTGTTCCGTCTTCCGAAATTGCTTCCTTAATAGGCTTTTCTATTCCTACTATATAGGTTTCTGAAAGTGATTGACGAGCCTTTAGGGAGAGATTTGTCATTGAATCAATGTCCAAAACCCCCTTATTATATATCCAATCGGCAACTTGTTTTGCGGTAAATTTCGGCAATTTGAGCCCCAAACAAACCTCTTCCAACTCTTTTAGAGTCTTTCCTAACAGTTTTTCTTTCATTTGTATAGCCTTCCTTGATAGGTGTTTCTTTCAATCATTCTTTTTTCAATTAGAGCAACCACTTCTTCATTTCGGATATTTCCCCATCCTTCATGTGCCCTATAGCGAGGAGGAACCTCTCCGGAGAAACGTTCTATAACAATATTAGGGTCTAATTTTTCCAAGAAATCAATAATAAATTCTTTGTATTCTTCAAAGGGAAAGAGCTTAAAGTCCAGTGGGTTTTGCTCATAATCCTTTAATATTGAAGTGTTTTTGAAGAGTTGTAGCTGATGAAACTTCAAGGAGGTTAGTCCAAGTGAGGAAAGGATGTTTGACTGTTCCAGCATCATTGTTGTGGTTTCGCCAGGTAATCCAAAGATTATATGTCCTCCCGTTTTGATTCCTCTTTCAACACTTTGAGTAATTGCCCATTTGGTTTGGGAAAAACTATGCCCTCGATTAATTCTTTCAAGGGTTTTGTCGTAGCAACTTTCTATCCCAAACTCCAACATAATGTAGTGGTTCTTTGAGAGTTCTGCGATATAATCCAACTTTTCTTCATCAACACAGTCGGGTCTTGTCCCAATTACTAATCCAATAATGTTTTCATTGCTCAGGGCTTGAGAATATATTTTCTTAAGTTTATCGAGGCTTGCATAGGTATTGGAGTGTGGTTGAAAATATGCTAAGTACTGATTTGCTTTGGGATATCTTTGGCGATGAAACTCCACCCCTTCTTCAATTTGTTGGGTTATGGACTTATGCGGTTGGCAGTAGGAAGGATTAAAGGCATCATTATCACAGAAAGAGCAACCTCCAATACCTAAGGTTCCATCTCTGTTTGGACATGTAAAGCCTGCATCAATGGAAAGTTTCTGTATTCTTGAGCCAAATATCTTTTTAAAATAGTTTGAATAAGCATTATACGGACGATGTGTTCCCCAAATATATTCTGTCTTTTCCTTGCTCACTTATATTTTTCCTCTGTTTTTTAATACAAAAGTCTAAATCAATCAGACTTGGTTTTAAGATTAATTCTCTTTTTGAGAAAGCAAATCGACAATATGAATTGTCTTAATATTGATTTTATTCAAATCAATGTATGATTGCATGTGTAGTAGGCACGACTGGTCAGTGCTAACAATATATTCTGCACCTTCTGAAAGAGCCTGCTCTACCTTTTTTTGAGCCAAAGCCATAGAGACAGGTTCATTAAACAAGGTGAACATTCCTCCATAGCCACAGCAAAAATTATTTGTGTTATGACTAACTATTTCTAAGCCCTTAACATTTTGAAGAAGAAGTTTAGTTTCCTCAACCAAATTATATTCGTTGAGAGAATGGCAGTTATGATGAATGGAAACCTTGTGAGGAAAATAAGCTCCAACACCTAAGGTTTGGGTAATGTCAACCAAAAACTCTGTTATATCAACAATTTTCTCGTTTATATGTTTGTAGAGATTATGGTTTGAAGTATTATGAAAAAGCTTTCCCATATTATTCTTAACAAAACCAATACAAGAAGTGGAGCAGCCAACAATATAGTTTCTTATCCCAAAATTATTAATAAATTTCTCCCCAATTTCTTTTGCCTCCGACCAGTTTCCGTTATCATATAGAAGTCTTCCACAACAGGTTTGTTCGCTATTGTAAATGATTTTATGACCAAGTCTTTCAAGCAATAGGATTAGGTTTTCTCCGGTTTGAGGAGTAAACTGATCAATGCAACAAGGAATAAAAACTTCTACATCCATTTCTTAATATACTGTCTCAAGCGATTAACTTTTTTTCTTGCTTAGTCGGTTTATTAGTGCAATTAGATAACCAAGAGTTATGAATGCACCTGGAGCTAAAACAAAGATTAGTATTCCGTCGTTATCGCCAATGAATTTTAAATTAAATATTGAACCAGACCCTAACATTTCTCTAACCCCACCCAATATGGTTAGGGCTAAGGTGAAGCCTAAACCCATTCCAATTCCATCAAACATTGAGTTTAAAACAGTATTCTTATTTGCAAATGCTTCCGCTCTTGCCAAAATCAAACAGTTTACAACAATTAGAGGAATATATATACCTAAACTTGCATAAAGTGCAGGAACATAGGCTTCCATTAGTAGTTGTACAATTGTTACGAACGAAGCAATAATGATTACGAAAGCTGGAATACGAACATTATCTGGGATAACATTCTTCAATGCTGCAATAACAACATTAGAACAAATTAGAACAAATGTTGTTGATAAGCCCATTCCCAAACCATTGATTGCGGATGTTGTTGTTGCAAGAGTTGGACACATTCCAATTAAAAGGACAAATATTGGATTTTCCTTTAATATTCCGTTAAATAATATTTTAAATCTATTCATGGTTATTGGGGGATTATTTTTGTTCTTGATATTTCTTAAATGCGTCAAAAGCAGATTTTACTGAAGATAGGAATGCTCTTGAAGAAATTGTTGAGGCAGTAATTGCATCAAAATCTCCTCCGTCTTTCTTAACAATAAAATTATCTTTGGTTGGATTCTTTCCTCTAATGTCTTGACTTCCTTTTGAAGTTTTGAACCAATCATTGATTTTTGAACCTAAGCCAGGAGTTTCGGAGGCAGCCAAAACAGTATAGTTAGAGATGGTTCCTTCTTTATCTAACCCTACCATAACCTCAATTTTGCCTGCATACCCATCATAAGAATAGGTCTTAACGGCAGCTCCAACTAATTCATCACCTTTTTGAGCAGGATAAATAATAAATGCATCTGGTTTACCATCAAGTTTGATTTCAACTTCCTTTCCTATCTCTGCATCCTTAATTGGCAAAACTTCTTGAATTGCATCCTGTTGTTTTTTCAATTGAGCTTTTAGAATTGGTTCTTTTGTCAATGAGAAACTTACTGCCAACACTGCTGAAGCTACAAAGGAAATAAGGCTTAAAGATAATAACATATTTTTTAATGAAGAATCTAACTTTGCCATATTTGTATATTTTTCTTTTATTAAATTAAGTACTAATATCCAAAACGTTTTGGAGAAGATATTTTATCAATAAGAGGTGTTACCGCATTCATAATTAGAATTGCGAACGAGACCCCTTCAGGCATTGGTCCAAAACTTCTGAAAACAATTGTAAGGACTCCACATCCAAAACCAAAAATCAATTGACCCTTGTAGGTTATTGGCGAGGTTACCATATCGGTTGCCATAAATATTGCTCCAAGTAGCATACCTCCTGCTAATAGTTGGTAGGTTGGATGAATAAATTCTGAAGGGTCAACCAACCAAAGTATAAGTGCAAATACTCCAGCTGTTGTCAGATATGAAACAGGAATATGCCAGGTTATAACCTTTCTGAATAACATGATTAATCCTCCAATTATCAATGCAATTGCCGAAACCTCACCCAAACTTCCTCCTGTTGCACCAATAAACATATTCCATAAATTAACTGCCTCACCATTTTTCAAAGCCAATAGAGGAGTTGGACCAGAAAGAGCATCAGTTATTGAAGAACCAAACATAGGTTTTGGAATTGGCCAATCGCTCATTGCAACCTTTGAAGGGAAAGAAATAAAAAGAAATACCCTACCAACCAAGGCTGGGTTAAATGGATTTTTCCCTAATCCTCCATAAGACATCTTTGCAACTCCAATTGCTACCAATGCTCCAATCCCAACTATCCATAAAGGGACATTTGATGGGAGATTGAATGCAAGTAGGACACCAGTAATGATTGCTGAGCCATCAGAAATTGTTGTTTTGGTTTTTAAAATGTATTTTTGAATTAACCACTCAAAACCAACACAAAAAACAACCGAGGCTAAGGTTACAACTAAAGCATCAAAGCCAAAATAATATATACTTACCAATAGGGCTGGTAAAAGTGCAATTATTACAGTCCACATAATTTTCTTTGTGGTTTGATTGCTTTGCACATGAGGTGAACCTGAAACAGTTAGTAATGCCATTTTCAATATTTTTTATTATTTATCTTCTATTCTTTCCTTTGGAATCTAAATAAGACTTGGTGGAACGAATAATTTCTAAGTATTTAATTTTATATTTTAATTCAAAATCTTCTGTCATACAAAAAGTAGTTATGGAAATAACCCGATTAAACATCTTAATAAAGTAGAAAAAACTTGTTGCCTCTTCCTGTCCAACATTAAAATTCGCAATAAACCAAATTGCATCATTTCCATTTATCTTCTCTTTGCCCTCCTTGATTATTGAAAAACCATCAAAGTATTCTGTTAAATCAGCAGAAAGAAAGTTTTTCTCAACAAATTCTTCCAAATCCCCTTCATCCCAACGACTTGGAGTAAATTGTATCTTTTCTTCAAAAACATGCTCTGCTTCTTCATCTAAATCTGACTCAATATCCTCATCTGAATAATTATCAACTATTATTTCTTTGGGAAATGGAGGATATAAAGTAATCTCTCCGTCTTGCCCTTGTTCCAAATCCCATTGGTCAGGGAAAGTTATAACAAAATCATTTAGCTTATCAGTATATATTTCTTTCTCTTCTTGTTGAGCAAAAACATTTGCAGAACAAAAAAACAAAGAAATTAATATAAGTTTGAATGACTTCATTATTAAATTATTTTGAATATTATTTTTGAGCTCTTTGACGGCGCAAATCTCCTATATGATTCTTTGATACCCTAATCAAATCCAACAAAGGTCTTCCTGCTGGACAAGTGTAAAGACATGAACCACACTCAATACAATCCATTGCATAGGTTTTCTCAGTGTCTTCCCAAAGTCGATTTTCAGCTAATTGAGCAATCTTAATTGGTTCTAAGCCCATTGGACAAACAGTAATACATTTTCCGCAACGCAAACAGTTTGTTTCTTCCTTCCTTAAAGATTCTTTTTCTGACATTAGAAGAAGGGCAGAGGTTGTCTTAACAGTTGGTGCAGACAAATCAGAAATGGCTTTTCCCATCATTGGTCCTCCACTAATAACCTTTCCAGTATCTTGAGGCAACCCTCCACAATAATCTATTACAGATTGAATGGGTGTTCCAACCCTAACCAATAAGTTCTTTCTTTCCTTAACATTCTTCCCTGTAAGGGTTAGAATATTCTGAACTAATGGCATATTTTTTTGAACTGCATAGTAAACAGCTTGGGTAGTTCCAATATTATTTACAACACAACCTACCTCTATTGGGAGTTTTCCACTTGGTACCTCACGTTTGGTAAGTGCATAAATAAGTTGCTTTTCTGCTCCTTGAGGATATTTTGTCTTTAATGGAACAATCTCAATACCCTTATAATTCTTTGCTAAATTAGTTAAATTCTTAATCGCCTCTGGTTTGTTTGATTCAACTCCAACCAATGCTTTTTCAACGTTTAATGCCTTTTTCAATATCTCTATCCCTATCAAACATTCCTCTGCCTTTTCTTTCATTAATCTATAATCGGATGTTAGATAAGGTTCACACTCAACTGCATTAATTATTAAATAGTCTGCCTTCTTGCCTTGAGGAAGCATATATTTTATATGTGTTGGAAAGGCTGCACCTCCTAAGCCTACAACTCCCATTTCCTTAATCTTATCAATAATTTGATTGGAGTCAAGCTTGATTTCTCTTATTATTTCTGTTGAAGTATCTATCCCTTCCAACCATTCATCTCCATCAACATCTATATATAGTGCTTGCTTCTTATATCCTGTAAAATCTGTTGCAAAATCTATCTTGGTTATTGTTCCTGAATATGGTGAATGAGTGTTGGCACAAATAAACTGCTCTGCCTTTGCAATAAGCTGTCCTGCCTTAACCTTGTCTCCTTTTTGAACAACTAAGGTTGAAGGAGCTCCCAAATGCTGTGAAACAAAAACAACTGCTTGCTTTGGCAATGGGAAAACTTCTATTGTAGAATCATTGGTTAACTTATTTTCTTGAGGGTGAACTCCACCTTTTTTGAATGTTTTCATGGTTATTTATTGTTTCTGAATTAATTTTGAATAGCTTCTGCTTGTTCTACCACTTGTTTTTCCTTTCTTGTAGGAAAATTAATCTCATGAATGGCTCCTGTTGGACATTCTGGAGCACATTTGCGACAAAGCCTACATTTCTTGAAATCTATATATGCAAGATTATTCTCGATCTTAATTGCATCAAACTCACATACCTTTTCGCATTTGCCACAACCAATACAAGCTACATTACAATTCTTCTTTGCTGGTCCGCCTTTTTCAGTATTTACACAGCTAACAAAAATTCTCCTATTCTTAATTCCTTTTTTCCTCAGTTCAATAATATGTCTTGGGCATTCCTTAACGCAAAGTCCACAAGCAACACATTTTTCTTCATCAACCACTGGTAATCCTGTTTTGGTATCTATCTTAATGGCATCGAAAGCACAAACTCCAACACAATTACCTAAACCTAAGCAACCATTAGGGCAACCTCCTTGAGAAGACATATTAAGATGTGCGTAGAGGCAGTCCTGAACTCCATCATAAACCACCTTTGAAGTTGTATTTACCTTCCCTCCATTACAACGAACAACCGCAATTAATGGATCAGCTTTGCTTGCTTCCAATCCTAATATTTCAGCAATTTCAGCAGCAACCTTATCTCCTCCAACCGGACAACGAAGCCCATCAAGCGAGCCTGCATTTACAATACCCTCTGCAAGTGCACGGCATCCCGTATAACCACAACCACCACAATTTGCACCAGGAAGTTTGTCAGCAATTAAATCAATTCGAGGATCTTCCACAACCTTAAATTTTTGAGCTACAAAATAGAGGATAACAGCAGCTATACCACCTGTTAATACTAAGACCAAAACAGAGTAAATAATAATTGACATAATAATTTAAACTTAGTTTTCTTTAAAATTACAACCTACAAAAGTACGATAAAAAAACAATATCAGTAAATTTTTGCTTCAAAAAGGTACTTTACATAGCCTAAATTATCTATTTATAGATATTTCCATCAGTTTTTTAACTCAATAAATCTGCAAACAAAGTTTGGCAAAAAATAAGTCCTATCTTTATAAAATTTTCTCTGACATAAATTAATTTATTTCAGAGATAATTTTTATTAAGTCTTATTTAATTTTTCTGTCTTTGAAATAAATTGAAAACATATGGAATTTTCTTGTACTTACGTAAAGCTTTTATTTTGGAGATTGTGGTTGGAGTAAAAAATAACAAAAAAAAGACCTATTGAGCAAAAAGTTAACTAAAGATTTTTTATTCTTCCAACAGCACTATGGCATTGTCTTGAGAAAAAATCCTTATATAAATATTTTACAATCATTGTTTGAATAGATTTATACTTCGTTTAGTAAGAAAAAACTTGTTTAGTATCATCAATTTGAGGAGTGCGGGTTAATACATCTAGCATAACAGATACATATCAACGCACAACAGAATCAATTTAAGTATTTTTTTGCTGCATCTTTCCTTAGATTCTTATTTACATTAATACCTACTATTAAATAAAGAATTTATTTAATTATTAAATCATTGTCTTTCAGCTAATATACATTGATACTTACTATTTTTTTTATTAATTTTCTTGCATAAATCAATAAAATAATGTATTATTGAACCCTCAATTATAATACTCTGATAAGCATAGATGTTAGGAAAAATATAGAACAATAAAACAATTAACATAATAATTAACCCTGAACTTTAAGCTTTTTTCTTAAAGTTCTTTTAAAAAAGGAGGTTCATCTATGAACGAAATCCAATCAAGTAATTGCTGCGAAAATAATAATCTCAGCAAATTAGAGCAGATTGAGAGTGTGATTGATTTGTATAAGGCTAAACCAAGCAATTTAATCCAAATCCTTCATGCTTCTCAACAAATTTATGGCTACTTGCCTCTTGAAATTCAAGAATTCATTGCTTCAAAAATGAAAATGCCAGTAAGCGAAATTTCAGGTGTTGTTTCTTTCTATTCTTTTTTCTCCACTAAACCAAGGGGCGAACATACAATTTTAGTTTGTATGGGAACGGCTTGCTATGTTAGGGGAGGTAAAAAATTGGTTGACGAGTTGCAAAAACAACTTGCAATTGAAATTGGAGACACTACTGAAGATGGAAAATTCACTTTAGAGATAGCAAGATGTATTGGAGCATGTGGCTTAGCTCCTGCAATGATGATTGACAAAACAGTTTACAAGTCAGTCAACCCAAACAAACTTAAGTCCATTTTAGCTAAATATTAAAAAAGGAGGAATAGGATATGAAAAAAATTACTACACTCAAACAGCTAAATGATATTAAGGAAAAGTATTTGGCTGAAAATGAAAAATATAAATTTAATGTATTGGTTTGTGGAGGTGGTGGATGTGTGTCTTCCAATTGTCAGGAAGTGGATGATGCCATTAGAAGCGAACTAAGTATTTTAGGTCTTAATGATAAAGTAAATGTAATTCAAACTGGTTGTATGGGCATTTGTGCTGTAGGACCAGTTGTGTTAATTCTTCCTCAAAGAATATTCTACACTCAACTAACTCCAAAAAAGGCGAAAGATATTGTTAATCGCCATATTGTTAATGGAGAGGTTTGTGAGGAATATACCTTCTTTGACAAGTCTTTACAACGTTATGTTCCATGCATTGACGACATTGAATTCTTTAAGCTTCAAACAAAACTTGTTTTGGAAAACTGTGGAGCAATTGAATTTGGAAATATTGATGCTTACATTGCTAAAGATGGTTATGTTGCTGCAGCTAATGCAATATTAAGTAAGGACCCTGAAAAAGTTATTGTTGAGGTTGAAAAATCAGGTCTTAGAGGTAGAGGTGGTGCTGGTTTCTTAACGGGAGTTAAGTTAAGAAGTGGATACATGCAAAAGAGCGATATAAAATACATGGTTTGTAATGCCGATGAAGGAGACCCTGGTGCTTTTATGGACAGAAGCGTTATTGAAGGTGATCCTCATTCAGTAATTGAAGGTATGATTTTGAGTGCTTTTGGCATTGGAGCTTCTCAAGGTTATGTTTATATTCGTGCTGAGTACCCAATTGCCATTGATCGTTTGAAAGAAGCCCTCAACCAAGCCAGAGAATATGGTTTATTGGGAGAAAATCTTTTTGGAACAGATTATTGTTTTGATTTGGATATAAGAATTGGAGCAGGTGCTTTTGTTTGTGGAGAAGAAACTGCACTTCTTGCTTCAATTGAAGGTAAGAGAGGTGAACCAAAACAAAAACCTCCATTCCCATTCCAACAAGGACTTTTTAAACGCCCTACCATTATTAATAATGTTGAAACCTTAGCCAATATTCCAAAGATTGTTCGTAATGGAGGTCAATGGTATGCAGGATTTGGATTGCCAAATGCAACTGGAACAAAAGTTTTTGCTTTGGCAGGAGATGTTGTAAATACTGGAATTATTGAAGTTCCAATTGGTACTACCATTGGAAGTATTATTTATAGTATTGGTGGAGGTATTCCAAACAAGAAACAATTTAAGGCTGCTCAAATTGGAGGTCCTTCTGGAGGTTGCGTAACAAAAGAAAACCTAAATACTCCAGCCGATTATGATTCATTAAATAAGATTGGAGCCATTATGGGTTCTGGAGGTCTTATTGTTATGAATGAAGATACTTGCATGGTTGATACTGCTCGTTTCTTTATGGATTTTATTCGTGATGAGTCTTGTGGTAAATGTGTTGCATGTAGGGTTGGAACAAAGAGAATGCTTGAAATTCTTGAAAGAATAACTCAAGGGGAAGGCAAAAAAGGAGATATTGAACTACTGGAAGAAATTGGAGAAACAATTAAACTAACTGCCATGTGTGGCTTAGGTCAAACTGCTCCTAATCCAATTCTTTCTACAATTCGTTTCTTTAGAAATGAATATGAAGAACATATTAATAAAAAATATTGTCGTGCGGGTGTTTGTTCTGCAATGTTTACTTCTCCTTGCGAAAACACTTGTCCTGCAAATATCAATATTTCTGGATATGTTTCATTGATTGCTGCAGGAAGATTCCAAGATGCTTATAATTTAATTATGCAAGAAAATCCATTCCCAGCTGTTTGCGGAAGAATTTGTACTCGTCCTTGTGAGTCTAAATGTAGAAGAAGAACTGTTGATGAAGCAATTGCAATTAGGGATTTAAAACGTTTTGTCGTTGATTATGCTTTCAAGAACGAAATGCCTTGGAAGGTTCAAATGACATTCCCTAAAAAGAAAGACATGAAGGTTGCAGTTATTGGTGCTGGTGCATCAGGATTAACTTGTGCTCACTATTTGGTAAATATTGGTTATGATGTTGATGTTTATGAATCAGAACCAAAAGCAGGTGGAGTATTGGCCTATGGTATTCCTGAATATCGTTTACCAAAAGATATTCTTCAACATGAAATTTCATTAATTGAAGAGCAAGGAGTTAATATTATTCTAAATACTGAAATTGGAAAAGATATTTCTTTTAAACAATTAAGAGAAGATTATCAAGCAATTTATATTTCAACAGGAACTCAATTCCCTCAAAAAATTAATATTAAAGGCGAAAACCTAAATGGAGTTATTCATGGCATTACTTTCCTTAAACAAATCCATTTTGAACCTAATTTCAGACTTAGTGGAACTGTTGCAATTATTGGTGGAGGAAATACAGCCATTGACTCTGCAAGAACAGCTTTGAGAATTGGTGCAGAAAAGGTTATAGTTGTTTATCGTAGAACAATTGACCAAATGCCTGCTTACTATGAAGAAATTGTTGAAGCTCAAGAAGAAGGTATTGAAATTATGGAATTGGTTGCTCCTGTTCAATTTGTTGATGATGGCAATGGAAGAGTTAAAGCAATTGAATGCATTAGAATGGAATTATCTGACTTTGATTCAACAGGCAGAAGAAAATCTGTTGAAGTTAAAGGCTCTAATTTTATGTTAGATGTTGATTATGTTATTCCTGCAGTTAGTCAATATGCCGATTTACCTTTCATTGGTAAAAACGAAATTGGTCAAACAAAATGGGGAACATTTGTTACTAATCCAGAGAATATGATGACTACAATGGAAGGAGTTTTTGCCGGAGGAGATATTGTTAGAGGTCCTGAAGATGTAATCAATGCAATTGCTGATGGCAAAAAGGCTGCAAGCACAATTGATTTGTATTTGGGAGGAAATGGATTATTAAACAAAGGACAAAAAATTGAAATTCCTAAAGTTTATGATGAAGATGAAATTGTTTATCATAAACAATTTGAAAAAGATATGTTGCCTCCTAATCAAAGGAAGAAAACATTTGAAGAAGTAGTTTTAGGTTTCCATAAATTAAATGCAATTGCAGAATCTATGCGTTGCTTACATTGTGAAAGGAGATAAAGAAATGGCAAAATTAACAATTAACAATAAGGTTATTACAGCTTCAGAAGATACTACAATCTTACAAGCTGCAAAAGAAAATGGCATTATCATTCCAAATCTTTGCTATTTGGAAGGAATTCATGAGTTTGGCTCATGCAGGATTTGCTCCGTTGAAGTTGTTGGAGCAAAAACCCTAATGGTTGCTTGCATGACAAAGGTTAAAGATGGAATGGTTGTACACACTAATTCATCAAAGGTTATTAAAGCGAGAAAAGTTCTTTATGAGCTTATGCTTTCTGATCACTCCAAAGCTTGTTTAAGTTGCAACCGTAATTTGACTTGTGAGCTTCAGAAACTTGGAGAAACTCTTGGAGTTGGAGAAAATAGATTTGAAACGACTTCTTGTAGAAATGAAATAGATAAGTCAATTTCAATCACAAGAGATCTATCTAAATGTATTCTTTGTAGAAGATGTGTAACAGCTTGTAATCAAGTGCAAGGAGTTGGAATTCTTAACGCTCAAAACAGAGGGTTTGATACTACAATTTCACCTTCAATGGATTTACCAATTGGGGATGTTAAATGTGCTTTCTGTGGTCAATGCACTGTTGTTTGTCCAACTGGAGCATTAAAAGAAACTGATTCAACAGAAATAGTTTGGGAAGCTATTAATAATCCTAATCAAAGAGTTGTTTTTCAAACTGCACCTGCAGTTAGAGTTGCCCTTGGAGAAATGTTTGGATACCCTGTTGGAACGTCAGTTACAGGTAAAATGGCTGCAGCAATAAGAGCTTTAGGTGTTGATGATGTTTTTGATACCGATTGGGCTGCAGACCTTACCATTATGGAAGAAGGGATGGAATTTTTGCATAGAGTTACAGATGTTCTTGCTGGTAAAAAAGCAACCTTGCCAATGATAACAAGTTGTTCTCCAGGTTGGATAAAATATGTTGAAAGCTATTATCCTGAACAAATTCCTAATCTCTCTTCTTGTAAGTCTCCTCACATGATGTTGGGAGCTTTAGCAAAATCATTCTATGCAGAACAAAAAGGTTTGGATGCTAAGAAAATGTTTGTTGTTTCTGTTATGCCTTGCACTGCAAAGAAATTTGAATGCACTAGGTCAGAAATGCAGAATGATGGTTTGAAGAATGTTGATGCAGTTATAACAACTCGTGAATTAGGTTCAATGATTAAACAAGCAGGTATTGATTTTGAAAATCTCCCGGATGAAAAATTTGATGAACCAATGGGATTCTCAACTGGTGCTGCTGATATATTTGGATTAACTGGTGGAGTTATGGAAGCTGCTCTTAGAACTGTTTATGCTTTACTAATGGGCAAAAACCTTCCTTTCGAAAATCTTCACGTTACTCCTATTGTTGGTCTTAGCCAAGTTAAAGAAGCATCTATTAAATTAGAAGGGGTACTTCCTCAATACAAACAATTTGAAGGTTTAGTAGTGAAAATTGCCGTTACAAGTGGATTGGCAGGTGCTAAACTTTTGATGGAACAAATCAAAAATGGCACTTCTCCATATCATTTTATTGAAGTAATGGGATGTCCAGGAGGTTGTATAACTGGAGGAGGTCAACCAAGAAGTCATGATCCAAAAGTTAAAGAAAAAAGAATGAGTATTTTATATGCTGAAGACGAAAATAAACATTTGCGTCAATCACATGAAAATCCTTCTATTCAAAAATTCTATGATCTTTGGGGTTCACCTGGTTGCTACAAATCTCATGAGTATTTACATACATATTATGTAGATAGAAGCGGAAGAAACAACTAATCAAAAAATTGGAGTAATGGACATTTTTAATGG
>DHCV01000027.1 GCA_002399025.1 Bacteroidales bacterium UBA4893
AAGACTTAAAGCAGTAATCACAACTATTGCAAATACTCTTAATAAATTTTTGGTTTTCATTTCTAAAACGATTTTAATTAAACAATTTTTTCTCTATTGCTTCATATTTTCTACAAAATACCATCTGCAACCAAGATGAGCTTTCCTTTATTTTACATAGCAAAAACTATTCTATATGTTTTTTGCAAATCCTCCTAATTTTTGCGTTAAGGGGTTATATACTATAATTTAATAAAATAAATCTATACTTTTTCCTGTGTGTTTCTACGTATTTCAACTGCTGAAAGATATTTGTCAATATAATTATTTACCTTTACTATAATATCAACATATTTCTCATTTGGCTCAAGAACCATAAGGGCGTTGATTTTCTCACAGATATAAACCCATACTTGAACCACTCTTTGACGTGCCTGCTTGGTTTCTCCACGCAAAGTCAGGGCTTGGGTATTGGACTTATTTTGCTTGAAATCAACGAAGAGATTATTGGCGTTTTCCAACATATCCTTAACATCGGTTAGTCCCAAAGTAACAAGGTTTTTCTTTGAAGGCTCAACGTTCAAGTCCTGCAATAAATTGGTGATTGCGGCACTTTCTTTGTTTTGTGGCAAAAATGCAATCTCGCTACCTCCATAAAGCTCCAAAACCTTTGCTAATGCCTTTGCTGCATCTGACTTATCTGCATTTGGATAGTCATAGAACACTGAAACAACGGCATAGAGCTTTCTCATAAAGAAATCTCTGTCTTCATCTGCCTTTTGCATACCTTCTGGAGAGACAAAGGCATTTTCCTTTTTAAGACATTGGTCAAATAGGTCAAAGCTATGGTTTAGCTTTTCAAAATCTTCTACAATTTTCAAACTTTCCAATTCGTGAGACTTCAAAACATTGATAACATCCTTTACGAACTGATAAAATTCCAAATTTTGCAGGGAATTCATCTTGTGTTTCTTTATTTTTTCCATATCGTTTGGTATTTTTGTGATTATAAATTTTATTTCCTACTTATCTTTTTAGATTTCTATCGCTTTTTATTCATTTTTGGACATATAAATCACGATTTCTATCACTTTTTATTCATTTTTGAACCAAAAATCACGATTTCCACCACTTTTTATTCATTTTTGGACATATAAATCACGATTTTTATCACTTTTTCTCTATTTTTGGACTAAAAATTACGATTTCCATCACTTTTTATGAATTTTACTGCTTAGAAATCCAGATTTTTGTTCCTATTACTCTTTTACAGCAAGTTAGACTTGCACAATATTATTATTTGGTTAAGCTAAAAAATCTTATCAATATAAAAAATGCAGAATTGCAAAAATTCTGCGTTATATGTTTTTCTGTAATATTAAAAAGAAATGGAGGTTGTGAAGAGTTGTATTTGTTAAATAGGGAATTTGCTACACATGAGGGGTGATTGCTCTTCAGGGGGAAGCCTTTTTGCCATGTATGTAAGTGGGCACTAAGCATTCTTGTTTGTATTTTATTTCATGTTAAACAACGTGGCAAATCTAATAGATAATTTCCAAACTACCAAATTATTTAAGCGAAAAATACAAAAATATTTCTATCACTCTGAAAATGATAGATTAAAATTCTTTTAAAAACTAATCATTTCTTTCTAATAAGCATAGAGAAATAGCCGTAGAATAGGGCGGCTATGGTTAGGAAGGTGTTTAGTAGGCTTATTCTGACGAAATCTTTTGTGGGGCGAAAATGTGATACTCTTTCTTCAAGGGGTGGGTAGTAAACATTGATGGGTTGCTCTATGAGTTTGATGTT
Organism: Bacteroidales bacterium UBA4893; assembly: GCA_002399025.1. GTDB lineage: Bacteria > Bacteroidota > Bacteroidia > Bacteroidales > P3 > UBA10566. The sequence continues at coordinate 1,792 of DHCV01000027.1, forward strand.
TCTCCATGCAATTCGTACTAAGAGTTCGTATTCGGCTTCGTATCTGTTGTTGAGGGGTTTCATCCTCTTCATCTTTTTTAGGGGGTAGAGCCTGAAGCCTGTTTGTGTGTCGTTTAGTTTTTTGCCTGTTTGGAGCTTGAACCAGAAATTGGAAAACCTATTGGCAAAGCTGTTCTTATTGGGCATATTGGGGTTATTGAAGCTTCGTTGCCCTATGATGAGTGAGTTGGGATTATTGGAATAGGCATTTAGTAAAAGGGGGATGTCTTCTGCCAAGTGTTGTCCGTCTGAATCCATTGTTATGGTTGCGTCAAAGCCTTTTTCTCTTGCTTTTTGAAATCCTTGCTTTATGGCGTAGCCCTTGCCTTTGTTTTTGGGATAGGTGATAAGGGTTATCTTGTCTCTTATTCCTTCTAATATGTTTTTGGTATTATCTGTTGAGCCGTCATTGACCACAATTATATCTTTGCAGTAATTCATTGTTGAACTAACTACCTGCTCAATGGTTTTTTCATTGTTATATGTTGGGATAAGGATGCAAATCTTTGTTTTTTGCATTTCTTCCTTAATATGTGCAGGTGTTTCTTTGGTCATTAGAGTTGGGTGGTTAGTTCTAAGTTTAGTTTTGAATAGGTGGTTTGATTTGCATAAATAGTTGTTGTGGCGCTGTATTCTTTTTCTTTTGGGGATAAGGAAATATCAAATATTATTTCTTGGTTTGAGTCTGGAATTATAACATTCAGGAATTTTACGCTCTTAATGAATTTGATATTGAGGTTTGTTTTGAGTGTTTTGGATGCTAATTCTCTAATGATTTCTATTATGCAGGCTCCTGGGACGATTGGGTTATTGGGGAAGTGAGATAGGAATATTCTATGCTTTTGGTTAAATGAAAGATAATATTTTATATTCATATCATCTTTGATTTCTACCTTGTTTATTGAGTAAAAATTGTCCTTTAACATGTTTATTTTATGGTGAAGATTTGTTTGGGGATTGGGCTATTCTTTTTCTTGTCGGAAAATGTAATTGTGGTTATGTCTCCGTTCTTTTCGTCCATTTGGATTATGTCGGCAAGGTTGGTTTTGGTGTCGATGGTTATGGTTATGGTATTAAACATCGATTTTAATCTTCTGTTAAGAGGCATCATCTTAACAATTAGCAATCCTTTGTCGTTGGTGTAGAAATCGGAATTGAAGTTTTTGCCTTCCTGAAGTTCCTTTCCACTAATAATGCCAATGATAATCTTGCTTATCTCTTGGAACATCTTATTGGAATTGGAATATTCTCCCTGCGAGTTCTTGACTTTTATCTTATCGTTGTTTACAACAAACATATATTGGGTTGGATGAGTGTTTTCCCATCTCAAAAGATTGGGACTTTCAAAATACATCACCCCTTTTGAAACACTAACTCCACTTAATAGGGAGCTTTTCTTTTCCTGCTTATAGTTGCATTGGAGCGATTTAACTTCGGAAGATAGTTTCTTAATATAGGTTTCCTTTTCTTTGGCTGATAGTTTCTTCAATCCTGCTTCCTGTGAGAAAGAAACAAGAGAGCCAAAGATAAATATGCTTAATAGTATTATTCTTTTCATCATCATAATCTACTTTACTACAAAAAACACGCCAATCATTATTATCAAAACTCCAATCCATCTTGTTAGGGGAATAGGTTCGTGGAAAATAAAGTATGCTGCCGCAAGTCCAATTATATAACTTACGCTCAAAAGAGGATATGCCAAGCTAAACTGATAGTTTTTCAGGACATACATCCAAGTTAGCATTGCTCCCAAAGCACAAATTCCCGATGCTGCGAACTGCCATGTTGTGAATACTGTTTTGAAATAGCTTAGACTCCATGAGAATTTACCGAAGCTTTGAACCGATAATTTCAAGAAAGCTTGAGCGGCTACTAAAAGCACACTTTGTCCTAAGATTAAACCTGCAAGTTTTAGCATTTTGATAAGAGTATGAATGAATGTTCGCTGTTTTGGAAATGATTATAGATCAATATATGTTTGGGATTTAGGATTTCCTTTGGGGAATCAAATACCAAATGTTTAGGGATAATATTTTTCTTTAAGCATGTTGCTCCAATATAAAACCCTAACCCACTCATTGAGAAACTCTCTCCAAACAAATGCTTATACCAGACAAAAGGAATATCATTAAAGAGATTTTCCTTAGTCTTGGAATAAACCTCATCATTTTCCTTATCTCCACTATGACCAACAAGAACAGCATCAATATCCGACAAGGTTAGATTATTCTCTTCCAAAAGTCTTTTGAGGGTTTCTTCCAACTTTTCTTTTGTTGGCTTATGCAGAATATTCATCCCAGCCAATGAACATATTGAATCCTCATTCTTTTCATTGCTAAGGAAAGAACTTACAGCAACCTCTCCAGAGAACGACCCCAAAGTTTCAGATTTCCTTAGGGTTTCCACACAAATATCGCCTTTTTTCCAATAGCCTATCTTATCATACAAGGTAAACATATCCTTAGTCATTTCGTCGTGAGCTCCAACCAAGGCATTAGTTATCTTATTCAGCTTAAATTGTAAAAAGGCATCAAACAAAGCACTCTCAAACGAAATTCCGCGATGAACATAGGTTGAATTATAGTTATTACATTTTAGTTCCAAAGCTATTTGAGAGCTAATTGTGTTGTGAGTTGATTGTATAAAATAGGTTGGAGTGAGAAGGGTTTCGTTGTTTTCCAGCATTGAATAAAGAAACTTTTCTGTGTTTTCAATACATCCCAAACCAGTTGCAGTTATTATTGCGTCAATCTCGTTTCCCTTTCTTCCTTGCAAAACATTAAGTGAGGTTGTTACTGCACGCTTTAATATCCTGCCCATACGTCTTGAAGACATTGGGTTAATGTATTGCTTATAGTTTGGTTCTATTGAGGAAACATATCTCTGTCTATGATAAATAGGGCTCTCAAACCAATTATCACAAAGAGGCTCTTGAATGGAAATTTGAGATATGGATTGAATATATATAGCCATCTTAGATTATCTTTGAGAATATGCAAGAAGAGTCGTTTCCGCCAAAGCCAAAGGAGTTTGTCATTATATGTTTGATGTTTGGCAATTGAATTGTTCTTTGAGCAGGGACCAAATCAACATCTTCCATTGGAGTTTTGAAATTGAGGTTGGCAGGAATAAAATTATTCTTAAGTGCAAGAATGGATATTACTGACTCAACTGAACCAGCAGCACTTGTTGTGTGTCCTGTGAAGGATTTGGTTGAGGAAACATAGGGTGGATTTTCTCCAAAGACCCTCTTAATCGCTGAGGCTTCACTCGAATCATTATTATCTGTTCCTGTCCCATGAGCATTAATATAGTCAATATCTTCTGCTGAAAGCCCACTATCTTCCAATGCTCTTTTCATTGACAGAAAAGCACCCTGACCATCGGGTGAAGAAGCCGTTTGATGAAAAGCATCACAAGTATTTGCATATCCGCTAAGCTTACAAATTGGCTCAACTCCCCTTTCCTTTGCCGATTCCATTCCCTCCAAAACAATATATGCAGCACCCTCACCCAAGTTCAGCCCTTGACGGTTCTTGTCAAAAGGTTTGCAAGCCTCCTTATCCAAAATCATAAGAGTGTTGAACCCATTGAGATGAAACTTACTCAAACATTCAGTTCCTCCCACCACTGCAATATCAACATATCCTGCCTTAATTAGGTTTGCACCAAGAATAATTGCATTGGCAGCCGAAGAACAAGCTGTGGAAATTGTTGTTATGAAATCAAACCCTCCAAAATAATCCGCAATATCCTGAGTTGAGGCAGCACAATCGTGAAGAGAAATATACTCATCCTTAGAATTATTCTGGAAAAACTCCAAATAGAACTCCTCGTTCTTCTCCATTCCACCAACAGTTGTCCCACTTATGAAAGCAATCCTTTTGGGAGTATCCTTATCTATCTTGGCTTGCTCCAAAGCCTCTCTTAGGGCAAGCATTCCAAGAAGGGTTGTTCTGGTTAGAGGATTTTGGGGATTATAATTTAACAAAGAAAGCATATCTTTGTCGCTCAATCTTACTTCGCTGACCGGAAGCGAAGAATGAATGGTGTTCAAGTGTTTCAATTCCCCAATGGCTGAGTTCTGATTAATCAAGGATTGAAGAGTTTCATCCTTTCCCAATCCCAAACCAGTGAGAATACCCATTGCCGTAACAAGAATATCGTTCAAAGCCAAAACCTATTTCTTTCTGTTGTTCTTAATGTACTCTGCCATTACGCTAACACTCTTGAAAATCTCCTTTCCCTGAGCAGCATTTTCTAATTTAATGCCGTAGTTCTTTTCGAGCAAAACAATAAGCTCTAAGGCATCAATAGAATCCAAGCCCAAACCTTCACCAAACAAAGGAGCATTGCTGTCAATATCCTCAGGAGTTATTTCTTCAAGATTTAAAACTTCAATAATCTCTTTTTTAAGCTCTAATATTAAATCTTCCATATAATTAAATAAGTTTTTTATTTGTATAACTTGATAATATGTCCGAACCGATAGTAATTACTACCTAATTCTCAATTACAAAATTACAAAATAATTCTCAATAACCTAAATAAAGAGTTTTTTTGTTAAGTCAAACACAGATTATTCATACATTAAGCAAGGATTTTTCACTCAAATAATAAATCATTGTATAAGGTATTTGAAATTATCCCCTATATAAATTTATTTTTCTCTGAGATAGTTATTTTTTTCTCTGAGATAATTTGAAATAAGTCCCGTTTATTTTTGTCTAAGCTTAGTTTATTTTTTTAGAATCAAGTTTTAATTTATTAGAATCAAGTTTTAATTTATTAGAATCAAGTTTTAATTTATTAGAATCAAGTTTTAATTTATTAGAATTTGATTCTAATAAATGGTCTTTATATTCTCTATATTGAAATTATTAACCTTAGTGTTCTTCTTAAGGGCAAACATCAATACATCAATATTATTATCTCCGTCTTCAACCCAACCACATAGCAAATTCTCTATGGAATCGTTGGAAAGTGCATCTATGGAATATTGATAGAGGTGGTGTGGTGAGAAATCTTTGTGGACAAAGAAAAGTGTTTCGCCCATTATCTTGTTTCTTATGGCTATTTCGCCTGTAACTATGTTTGCCAAGGTGTAAACAAAGACTGATGGGGAAGGAAAATAGTTATTGGTGTCTTGTATGGTTTGTTGATAGTTCTTGTCGGTTTCCAATGAGGAAGAGCTGTTCATAGATATGATTGACCATTTGGGTTTTGGTTCCAAAGGGTCAATATTAAGGCTTCGCATTATTATTTCGGAGGCAAGAAATCCTGCCTTTGAGAGTGTGTCCATCTTAAAATACTTCGGATAGTCTATCTTTTGGCTTTTGTATATGTTGGTTAGCCAAGATGTGTTTTCTCTTAATGGTATTTCCAACTCTTCTCCATTAAGCAAAACCTTTGTATTGGTTATCCTGCACCACGATTTTATTTCAATATTTATCATATCCCGATTTTTCAAACATAATTGCTGCATTGCTTCCTCCAAATCCTGAGATTAGTTTTATGAAGGCTGGCTTTTTACTTTCCTTATTTGAAACATTTACAATTATTGATTTCTCAACTCCATAGTTTTGGTGGTTTAGGGTCTTGATTATGGTGTTATCAATAAGGCTATGGAATGAGATTATGGTTTCTAATATTCCTGCAGCTCCTAATGTGTGTCCAAGATATGGCTTAAGGCTATTTACTGGAATATTATTTATTCCTCCTCTTTCAATTGCGAAGGATTCCATACTATCGTTGTATGGAGTGGAGGTTGCATGGGCATTAATAAAGGATAGTTTACTTGTATCGTATCCTTTTATTGTTTCACTTATTGCATTGAAAAGTCCTTCTCCTGTTCGTGAGGGTCCTGAAATATGGTTTGCGTCATTACGTACTGTACCACTAATAAATTCTATTCTCTCCTTTGGCAAAACCTCATCATTATCGGCAAGCTTATATACTATTGATGATGCTCCTTCTCCAAGATTTAGCCCATCCCTATCCCTGTCAAATGGTTTGCACATCTGCATTGAAAGAGCCTTAAAGGACTGGAAGCCCGAGATTATGAACTTTGACAATACTTCTGCTCCAACAACTATAGCATATTTGAAATTATGATTATTAAGAAGGTTGAAAGCGGTCAATTGTGCTGCCACTCCCGATATGCAGGCATTGGTTACAACTATTGGTTGGTTTGGATTATGGAAATAGTTCTTTATGACCTGTGCAGATTTCCAAAGGTATACCCTTTCTTTCTCAAATTCTTTATTCTCTTCCAAGAGTTCTACGTTTCCTTTGGTTGTTGAGAATACAAAAATTACATCATTTGAGGAAGGATTAATATTGGAAAGGTTTATTGCATCGGAGCAAGAGAGTATGGAAAGCTTTTCTAACTTAGTGTATTTCTCATTTGTGGTTTTGGGAAGTGAGGAAAACCTATCGTTTATCTCTTCTTCATCAATAAGTGATGCAAAGAAAGGCTCCGGAAGATTAAACCTATTTTCGTATAGTTTTAATCCTGAATTACCATTCTTTATTTGAGAATAGTTATCCTTGGAATTAAATCCCAAAGTAGAGATAATATTGTCGCTTAATCTGTAAATCATATTAGATTATTCATCTTTTTCCATTCCAAAAAGAAATCCGGAATTGACCAAACCAAATTATAATCCTTATCAAGAAAGACTTGAATTGTATGTGCTGTTGCCAAAACCTCTTCGGTTTCCAAGTCAAGAATCTTATAGTCAAAAATGATTTTGGCAGCTTCGATGTTTCGGTAGGTGATTTGGATTTTAGCTTTATCCTTATACTTTAATGGACGTTTATAATTTAGTTTCATCTCAACCAATGGAGCATAGAATCCCTTTCCAAACATATAGAGATATTCCAAATTATATTTTCTCCCAAAGGCTTCACGAGCATCTTCCAAGTAAAGAGCATAGGAACCATGCCAAACAATATTCATTGAATCTACTTCGCTAAAACGAATTTCAATCTCTTTCTCTGTCTGCAATACTATTTCTTGATTCTCCATTTTTATTTTAATTTGTTTCAATATCTGTCAATGCCACCTTCATTTCACATTCTGCAATTAGTTCTCCCTTACACTCAACCTTTGCATTGAGGATAGTCATATTAAAATATCCACTCATTGTTTCCTCAACAGTTGTATCCAAAACATCTCCAACATTAAGCAGTTTATTAATGCTAAGATTCTTTATAGAGGCTATCATCCCTATCTTTACCTTTTCTTTTTGGAAATGAGTATTTATATAACCTATCCTTGTGGCACAGGTTTGAGCAATATTTTCTACAATTCCAGCCTCAATAAACTTCCCTTCCCTCACAAAGATATTATCTTCTTCAATAACAAAATTCGTTTTGCAAATCTTATCATCGCAAAACAATAAGTCGTCAACCATTACAAAGGGAGGCTTTTGAGGAATATAAATATGAGCTTTTTCTTTTTGCATAATTAACTTGTATTGTATTTATTTCTTCTTGCAAATCATTATGCTATGACCTAAGCCCAAGCCATCAACAATTTCTTCAACTTCCAAATTTGCATCTCTTACGCATCTTTCCATATCATAGGAATAATACATCTTGCTATTTCCATTTGCTAATGCAGTAAAATATAGACTTATTTGGGCTAAACAATAGGAAGCTGTTTCGAACCTTTGTCTATCCCAAAAGGTTTCCATTATGTAGAGCTTAGAGTCTTTTCCCATTGAATTGGAGGCACGGCTTAATATGCTTGTTACCTCTTGTTCAGAAAAACAATCCAAAAACTGACTCATCCAAATAATGTCAAATCCCTTTGGAAATGCAGTAGTATTGTCTAAAAGGTTGGCTCCATGTCCATGAATTCTTTCTTTGCCAATTGTGTTTGAAACATTTTTTCTCATCATCTCCAATTGCTGAGGCAAATCCATAATAGTAACATTCACTTCATTATCATATTCCACACATTTCATTGCAAAACGTCCTGTGTTGCCACCAACATCTAAAATTGTTTTAACTGGATTTTTAAAAACAATATCTAAAGCCTGTTCAAAGGAACAATCGGAATAGAAATGATCAAAACCAAACCAGCTCTTCTGAACCTGCTCAGGCAATTCTGATAAGCCTTCGTAAATGGTTGCCCAATTGCCAAAAACCTTTAATCCTTCCGGTTTGCCATTAATTATTGCTCCCTCCAAATCAAACATCCCTAAATAGTTTACATCATGGTTAAAGTCCATATTTACTTTTGCCATCTTGTCATTTAGCAAGAACCAACCAGCTTTTGCCAAAAGAAATCTATCTTCCCTGAATATTATTGTCCCAATAGTAAGCGAAGACTCAAGTAAAACCTTCACTCCATATTCACTAATAGAAGTTTTCACTGAGATTTCCTTCATCGTTAAACCATTCTTGTTATCATCTAACAATTGGAAAATTCCAAACTTAACCATAAGTCTTGAAACCTGAAAAACAATTGGACCAAAAACTATTTCCTGAGCCAAACGCTGTGCCTCTAAGGCAGAAAACCTTTCTTTTGAATATATTTCTTTTTGAGGAGAGTCTAATTTCATTATCTATTTATTTATTACTTTATTCTTATTCCCAAAACTTATAGTAGTTAAACCATTGGTAAGGATATTTCTTTATTGTTTTTTCTAAGGTATTTATATATTGTTCTGCTATAAATTCAGCCTTTTTGGTTGAAGATTTTTCTTCTTCAAGGGAATTTAGCAAATAGGCATATCCTTTATACCTTAGTTTTTTTTCTTTCATTATGAATATTGCAATCACTGGAACATTTAGCTGGGCTGCTAATTTAAATGTTCCTATTGGGAATAATGCCTTTTTGCCTAAGAAGTCTTTTGCTATTATTTTGTTGCTTCCCAAAACCCTATCGCAAGGCAAAGAAACTACTTCTCCATTATCAAGAGCTCCCTTTATTGCGAACAAATGCGACATATCATCACTTACTTCAATAAGATTTATACTTGATTTTTCCAATGCCTCTATTCTTTGTTTCTGATAGTTCTTTGTTTCTCCTCCGTAGATAATCCCATTTATCTTCTTTTTGTCTTGCCTCAAACAATGACCTACCAATTCAAAATTTCCTATATGTGCACTTGCAATAATAAACCCCTTTTCTTCTTCTATCAGCTTATTAAAATGTTCAATTCCCTCAACCTCAACCTGAAATTGTTTGGAATTTCCTGCCAAAAGAGCAAATTTATCTAAAACAACCTCCCCAAAAATATAATGATTTCTATATGTTGACAAGAAAGACCTAAACTTATTGAAGCCTAAGTTAAGGTTAAAATAAGAAAAGATTGCTTTATATCCCTTTCTTCCGAAGATTAAATAAAATGGAATAACAAAAAACAGAATTGGATAAACCAGACTCACCTTTACTCTTTTCAGAAGTAAGAATAAAAAAACTTGACCAAAGAGTCCTCCTCCTGTTTTGCCTTCCCACTTTTTATTTAACTTAGACACTCTCTATTTTAGCTTTTCTTCAATGTAATCGTAGAATTGTCCAAGAGTTTTAACATTCGCCATTTCTTCCGGCTTAATCTTAAAACCAAAGTTTCTTTCAACAATAACCACAATATCAACAAAATCCAAACTATCTATTCCTAAATCTTCGTTTAGAAGGGCTTCTTCGGATAAGGAAGAGGCTTCAATTTCTATTTCTTCAATCAGAAATTCATTTACTATTTCTATGATTTCATTTCTTGTCATAAAACTATATATTATTTAATTTTCTTAATAACTAATGCGCTGTTTGTTCCTCCAAATCCAAAAGAGTTGGAAAGAAAGATATCAATATTCTTTTCTTTTGTTTGTGCTACAATGTTTAGGTTTTTTGATACTTCATCAGGTGTTTCAAAGTTAATGTTTGGAGCAACGAATGAATTTTGCATCATTAGAACTGAGTAAATAACCTCGCTTGCTCCTGCCATCCAACACTCATGACCTGTCATTGATTTTGTGGAACTAATCATTGGGAAGGAAGATCCGAACAGTTTATCCAATGCTATTGCCTCAAAGGTATCTCCCTGTGGGGTTGAGGTTGCATGAGCATTAATATAGTCAATATCTTTTGCCATTAGGTTGGAATCCTTCAAAGCTCTTTCCATTGCAATCATTGAACCACTATCACTTGGTTGAGAAATGTTCGCCCCATTGGATGAAAAGCCATATCCAATCACTTCGGCAATAATATTTGCTCCTCTTTTGACTGCATGCTCATATTCTTCTAAAATTAGGGTTGCTGCTCCTCCGCTTGGTACCAATCCATCTCTATTTGCATCAAAAGGACGAGAAGCCTTAGTTGGTTCATCAATTCTGGTTGAAAAAGCACTTATTCCGTCAAAACTCCCCATTGAAAGATAGTTTGTTTCTTGGGCTCCTCCACAAATAACCATATCCTGCATACCATTACGAATAAACATCATTCCTAAACCTACCGCATGAGAACCACTTGCACAGGCTGCACTAATTGTCATATTTACTCCTTTTAGTTTTAATATGGTTGAAAGGTTCATGGTTACGGTGGAATTCATTGATTGAAAGATTGCACCAGAACCAATCAGGGTTGTGTCTTTCTTCTCCATAGCAATCGTGTGTGCATCAATAACAGCCTTTGCTGAAGAATCATTTCCATAGAATATTCCTACCTCATTATTCTCAAAATAATCCATATCAATTCCTGCATTCTTCATCGCCTCTAAGGTTGCAATATAGGCATATTCTCCTTGTTCTGCTAAGCAAATACGCAGTCGGCGATTTAATAATTCCTTTATTTGAAGAGGTCTTTCAACAATTCCCGTTAGGGGTGAACGATAGCCGTACTCTATTCTCATTGGGTCAATTCCTATCCCTGACTTCCCTTCATACAAAGATTTTGCGACCTCATCTAAGTTTGTTCCAATGCAAGAATAAATTCCCATTCCTGTTATTACTACTCTTTTCATAATGCTCTTGTCTTGTTGAATTATGTATTAATTTTAAGTATAAAGCCCGCCATTGATTGAAATCACTTCTCCTGTTATGTAGGATGCCTGCTCTGAAGCTAAGAAACAAACCAAGCTTGCAACCTCTTCCGGTTTTCCAAATCTTCCTGTTGGAATAAGTTTTTTTAATGAAGCTTCGTCCATATCCTTAGTCATATCTGTTGAAATAAATCCTGGTGCAACAGCATTTACTGTAACTTTTCTTGCGGCTACCTCTTGAGCTAATGCTTTTGTTGCACCAATCACTCCTGCCTTTGCTGCTGAATAGTTGGTTTGACCAGGAAGTCCTTTAATTCCTGAAAGGGACACAATATTTATTATTCTACCAAAACGCTTTGTTAGCATATCCTTCAAAACTCGTCTTGTTACATAGAAATAGGAGTTTAAATTGGTGTTGATTACATCTTCCCACTGCTCATCCTGCATAAATATCATAACAGCATCTTTTCTTATCCCTGCATTATTGACTAAGATAGAAATATAATCATTTGGGTGCTGCTCCGACCATTTCATCAAAACCTCATCAATTGATTCTTTGTTTGAAACATCAAAAGGAAGAAGTTCTGCCTTGTTGCCTTCCTTCTCAATAAGTTCCTTTGTTTCCTTGGCAGCAGCTTGATTTGAGAGATAATTTATCAAAACACAATAACCCTTTCTTGCCAAAGCCAAACTCACCTCTTTACCAATTCCTCGTGAGCCACCTGTAACTAATGCATATTCCATTGCTCCCTTTATTTTATTGTTAGTATAGTTTTATTTTTTCTTCTTTGCTTCTTAGGAAATCAATTACCTTTTCAATTTCCTCATATTTTGGAGTATCTTCAATGAAAACAGGAACAAGATTTCTAATATCCTTGTAGAATTGTAGGGTTATTGAAGATAATTTATCTTGAAATTTCAAATACTCCACTGCTTGAACAAGTGCTAAGGACTGAATTGCAAAAACCTGATAGGCATTATCAATTATCTTCCTTGCCAAAAGAGCTGAATTTGTTCCCATTGAAACAATATCTTGGTTGTCGTTATTGTTTGGTATGCTGTGAACATACATAGGATTGGATAGGGTTTGAGATTCGGCAGTTGTTGAGGTTGCAGTAAATTGAGAAGCCTGCAATCCATAGTTAAGTCCTAATGTTCCTAAGTTTACAAAAGGAGGAAGTATTCCATTTATTCTGTCGTGAAGCAAATAGTTAAGCTGTCTTTCTGAAAGCATGGTCATCTTAGTTATGGCTATCTTAAGCTTATCCATTTCAAAAGAAATATAATCTCCATGAAAATTCCCTCCATGATAAACATTCTTTGAATCCTTATCAACAATTGGATTATCATCCACAGAGTTAATCTCATTTATCAATACCTTCTCACAATCAACAAGCTCATCTAAAACAGGTCCTAAAATTTGAGGAACACATCGCAAAGAATAATATGGCTGAACCTTCTTTTCATTGCCAAAGAACATTTCTTGATGCTTTTGATTATAGAGTTGCTCCTGACGTTTGAGCATAGACTTAGAGTCTTTTGCAGTTTGACGCATAAGCTCAGCAATTCTTCTCTGACCAAAATGTAGCTTTACTTCATTTAGCTCCTTTGCGAAGAAATCATCGTAGGAAGAAGCTATCTCATTCATTAAGACTGAGAAAATTACTGACCACGAAGTTAGTCTTTTTGCATAAATCAAATTAACCAAGCCAATGCCTGTCATAAATGCTGTTCCATTTACTGCAGAAAGCCCATCCCTCAAATAAAGTTTTAGGGGAGATAAACCTAATTCTTGCAATACTTCTTCGGCTAATCTCTTTTGCCCTTTATAGTAAACATTCCCTTCCCCAATCAGGGCTAAAGCCAAATGGGACAATTGAACCAAATCACCACTTGCCCCAACACTTCCATGCTCTGGAATAGAAGGATAGATTCCTTTATTAATAAATTCTTTTAGCTGATTAACCAAATCAATATGCACACCCGACTTCCCTAAAGTAAAGGTTTTGTAGCGTGCCAGCATTGCTGCCCTAACATAAAGCTCTTCCAAATCCTTTCCTGCACCTGTGGAATGAGAACGGATAATGTTATATTGAAGAGCATTGAGGTCTTCATCGCAAATGCGATACTGAGCCATTGGTCCAAAGCCAGTGTTTATTCCATAAATAACTTTATCTCTCGAAAAAGAAAAAAGAAAATCATAGCTCTCTTCAATTGCCTTTTTCTCATTTTGAGATAATTCAAGCTTTGAATTATTAAAAAGAATATCTTGTATTTCGTTTAGATTAATCATCAATTCAGTATTATTTGTTCTTTTGAAAAGGCACAAAAATAAGCATATCACTATTTAAGCACAAGTTTCAACAAAGTGCAAAAATACAAAAAAAACAACTTAAAAGTAAAATAATAGAAACTAAGATTTTTTTATTGCTTCATTACCTGTTCTTAGAAAACAAAACCAAACTTAAAGCCTGTTGACACAGCTATCGGGAATTCATTTCCAGCTCCCAAGAAACCAAAGTTAAGTCCAGGGTGTTTAGTAAAACCATAGCCAACACTTCCATACCATTCAATCATAAAGGCACCCTTCAAAACAACAGTATATCCAAAGGTTGCCAATATTCCTAAAGAAACTGTTCTTTCTCTTGTATTATCTTCGTAATATCCAGGATAATAATACACTTCGTCTTTATCGAATTCATACATTCCAAAAATAATTTCAGGCATAAAATATCCACCTGTTAGAATATGATATTTTGGTGTTTGACGAAGCTTAATACCCATCTTTGCAACTCCTCCAAAAGCTTCAATATTTTCTGGATCTCCTCCAAGTCCAATTGCACCTAAACCAAACTCAAAACTAATGCCTGGCTTTACAGCTCTTTCGTAGGAGAAATAGGTGTAGCCAAATAGAGGTGCAATGAAATTAAATTTAATTGCATTCTTTTCATCCTTGCTAAAATCTGTTTTCTTTGGTGCCTTTTGTTCAAAATCAAAAACATCACCATTTTCATATTTCACATACTCAACATTGCTTTTATCAATAGAAAAAGAGCCTTCTTCTCCATTAACAATCATTTTGTATTTAACTGTATTATTATCTATCTCAACAATCTTACAATTCAATTCACCCTTAGGGTTTTTTCTAACGATTATGTCTTGTGCGAAAACATTAAGTCCAAGAAAAAGGACAACGATAAATAAGGTTAATTTTTTCATATCAAATAATTTTTAATTCGTAATTTGATTATTAGTTTTATAATTATTAACCCTGCAAAGGTAGTATATTATTTCTAATTATAATATTTCAGTTCCTATTTCTTCATGGGGTATTAAAATAAAAAAAGCTTCGCTTAATAACTAAGCGAAGCTTTCTTCTGTTTATCAAATATTTGTGATTAGATTCCTAATGAAAGCCCAACACTGAATGGATAGATATCTCTTTCCCTATTATCCTTAAAGAGTGGAGTAAGGGCATACTTAACATAAAGATTCATTGTTGACCAGCCAACCCCTGCCTGAACCTCAAGCTTAATTGGTTTGAAATTATTATAATTTGTTCCCCATTTTTCTGTTATCTCTGCATTTGGAATATCATATTCTCTTTGGAAACCTGTTGAAGAATTTCTAAAGTTAATTCCAAATACTCCTCCTGCGTGAACGGAGAAATCCTTATAAAAGAAGTATTGAAAATGTAATGGGATTGTAACATAGTAAGCATTCAAATTGCTTTCAGCTTTTATCAAAGGATTGGTTTCGTAGGCAAGTCTTTTCACTCCATTAATATCAGTCATCATTACATTATTTTGAAACTTAAAAGTGTTAAACTCCATCCCTAACCCTATCAATAGACATAACTTCTTATTAGGTTTATATCTATACTTAATGCCAAAATTCCAAGAGTTTCCCCATCTTAAATCATATTCATTGGTCGGAGAAGAAAATAAATCATCTATCATAGTTACCCTATCAGACCAATTTAATATTCCATAAGAAAGAGCTAAGACAAAACTCATTTTATCTCTCCCAAGGTCTTGAGCCTTTATCTTTTCGCTTTTGACTTCTTCTGCCTCAGTTTTATTTGTTTTATCAGTTTTAAAAGGGATGTGAGTTCCTATCGCAAGCAATTTTATTTTTCTTTCTTTAATTGAATCTATCTTATAGTCTCCTTTAAGATTAATATCATCATACTTATATCGATCTAATATGCCTACCCTTCCATTTATCTCCAAATCTGAAGTTCCATCTCCCTGCAAGGAAAGATTATCTGCTTTAAGGTCTTTGAAACTTACCTTAGAACCATTATCCATTTTTAGAAGAATATCCTCTATTTTGGTTTCCTGATTAAAGTTTAGCTTTGCATCCTTGAATAAAAAATAGGAACGTTCTTTTTCATCTATCTTAGAATTAATATTAACTTCTGCTCCATCCATTATTGTTATATCACCTATGTCTTTCCTTATTGTTAGTTCTAAATCTAAAGGATAATCATCCTGAACAACCCACTGACCTTTCTCATAACCCTTAATAGGATAGTTAGAAACATAGTCTGTGCCAATTTTATCCTTATCTACAAAGGTAATATTTACTCTTGCATTTTTCCCAATAATAACATTTTCTTCATGGGAAACTGAATTTGATAATCTATTATATTCTGCTTCTTCTAATGCTTCTGCTTTTGTAATTGTATCTCCTTCTATTAATTTTATAGCTTCATATAAAGAAGAATATGAAAAGGTATCCTTAATAAATTTTGAATCCTCATCTTTATCTATTTTTAAAGGGTCTCTTTTATGCTTTGGTCTGCCTACAAAATTCTTTGAAAAATACTCATCATCTTGAACAGCTAAATTATGAGCCATAAAAGAAGTAGCATTATAGTCTCCTATAATCTTAGCTCCTTCTCCTTGATTCATTACCTCAATTTCTTTTACTTTGCCATTCAAATCTATTATTGAGCCTTTTTCCATATTCAAAATAGCTGCATTTGCATTAATAGAATTAAATCTTATCATTGAATTTTCTTGTGCAAAAATGTTTAATAAATCAAATTTTGCTTTTCCTTCTATTATAATTTGTGAGTTGTCCCATATATTAAATGTTCCAGCACCTTCTGTAATAATATCTTTACTTATAGTTACATTACCATTACCTCTAAAATAGTATGTGTAAACATCATCTGCTAATTCTAATGTAATTCTGAATTTGCTAAAATCTTTTGGTTTTGATTCCTCATCTAAAAATAGATAAGGGGAACTTATTTCAAAAACATTGTTCTTTAAGACACAAAAACTGGATAATTTATCTTTTTCATTTTCTTTCATGTCTCCAGTTAAATAGATAGCATTTTCTTTCCCTGATCTAATGGTTACAGGAATTTTTGCCCATATTTTGATAACTTTTATTGCGTCTCCATAAGATTCTGCATTTGTTGCACTGTTTTTTATCACCTGCTTGATTGTAACTTCCTCTTGAGAGAAAGAATTAAATGATAATCCTAAAATAAGGATTAGAAATAATAAATTCTTGGTTTTCATATTCTTTATTTTTTATTGTTTATACTATTTTTTTGCTAATACTAATTCTAATTGGTTAAACTTAACATTGTCTTGTATATAGATTAAGGCATTATTAAATTCATTTTTTGTTTTTTCTATCTTGTTTTCAAAATTATTCCTTAACTGGTCTACATATTTATTATTAATTAAAGGGTTTAGCAGTGGATTACTTAAAAATGGATTAGTAGTTTGACTATCATTATAAGCAACTAAATTGTCTACCTCAATAATTTTATTTTCCTTAATCTCTTGCTCATCTATATAGGCTATTAAGTTATCTACTTCATATACAACCATACTATTTGAACGCAATATCTTAGGCTCTGGCTTTATTTCCTCTATTACTTCCTTTTGAATTTCCTCTTCTTGTGGTTTTTCTGCTTTTGCAATTGTCCTTATCTTGTTTGTAGATACTCTGGTTTGTGTTTTTCCAATTTCTTCTTTATCATTTTTTACAGAAGTTGAAGGAGAAATGGAAGGAGTGCTATTTGTGTTTTGAACCATTACTTTATCAAAAGTCTTAATGTTTGTATTATCTAAAGGGTTAATAAATAACTTAGATACAAACACAAAGAGAATAAAACATGCTGCCACTGCAACAAAAGAATATTTGATATATGGATAGAAAGCCTTTGTTTTATTTTTTCTTCTTAGGGAATCTTTGTACTCAAACTTAATATTCTTATCAGCCATAAGGACTAAGGAAGAATCATAACCAACAATCATCTCCTTATATTGAGGATTATCCATAAGGAAAGCCTCCAACTCCTTAACCTCATCAGGACTTAGATTGCCTTCAAGAAGATCTAATAAATATGCTTCAATGTTTTCTTTTGTTATCATAACTAAATTACATTATCTATTGTAACTATATACTCTTTTAACTTTACTCTTGCTCTAAAAATATTAATTTTCACTTGCTCCTGGCTCAAATTAAGAATATCTCCAATTTCATTATAGGAATATCCTTCGTAGTCTCTCAAAAGGATTGATGCCTTTTGTATTTGTGGTAGCTGTTCTAAGGCTTCATTAAGCACTTCGTTAATGTCGTTGTAGGAGTTGGAAGTGATGGTTTGAGCCTCTGGAAGATTATATTTCAAAGAGTTATATTTTATATTATTTATCATTATATGGTAAGCCGATGTAAATATGTAGCTTTTAGCTTTTAAAAAATCAACATCTTCTCTTTTTTCCCAAAGTTTAGTAAAGGCTTCTTGAAGAATATCCTTTGCAGCATCACTATCCTTGATGTTTTTCACAAGGAATAAAAACGCAGAATCGGAATAATTATCAATACAAAGGTTGTATTCTTTCTCAGTCATTAATAGTTTTTTTAGAAATGGGAGGCTTGATTTAGCCTCCCAAACAAAAATTAATCTTTACTCTTTAATTTGTTTTCTATAAATAAGACAAGCGAAGATAAGAAAAAGTTACACAACGGATAAAAAAATTGTTTAATTAGGGGAAAATAAACAAGACTTAAATGTAAAAAAACGAAGTTTAGAACTTTTAAAACAGGGATTAGAACTTTTTTTATAGGGAGTTGATGTCGGAATCATGCCATGATTTACTCGGAATCATGCCATGAAATGGATGAAATCATGCCATGATTTGACCGAAATCATGCCATGATTCCAACATTAAAACGAAGATTAAAAAGTTTGATGTAGTAATAAACTGTTTTTAAACGAAGTATAACGAGAAAAAAGTCAAGAAAAAACTTGAAAAAACAGGGAATTTTTACTCTAAAAAAAGGGTTATTTTTTAGGGAAAAAAGATATAGAATTATTGAATAAAGAGGCTTGTCATGCTTAGGCTTCCTCCTACTAATTTATCGTTGAAAAAGCTAATTTTTTCTTCTTTATGCTTTGCTCCCAAAACATAGAGAAGTGGCAAATAGTGATCTGGAGAAGGGATTGCTTTATTGGAGTGTGGAATTTCTTCTTTATAGTTTATTAATGGTTGAAAATCGCCCTCCATTAGCTTTGTATTAATGTCTTCCCTTATCTCTTTTGCCCAATCATATCCGTAGTTGTCTTTATCAAAGTTGTTATAATCAACCATTCTAAGGTTATGGATTATGTTACCACTTCCAATTATCAAAACACCTTTCTCTCTTAATGATTGGAGATTTGTTCCACAAAGAAAATGATAATAAGACTCATTGGAATAATTAATACTTAGTTGAACAACTGGAATATCTGCTTTTGGATATAAATGTTTTATAACTGACCAAGCCCCATGGTCTAAGCCCCAATTCAAATCTAATCCTACTTCTGTTGGAGAAAGGAGTTTTTGAACCTCTTTTGCCAATTCTTTATCTCCTTTTGCAGGATATTGCACTTCATAAAGCTCCTGTGGAAATCCATAAAAGTCGTGTATTGTTTTGGGATTATCCATATAGGTTACCATTGTTTGGTCAATAAACCAATGGGCAGAAACACATAATATGGCTTTAGGGATATGAATTTGTTTTACAATATTGCGAAATCCTTCAACGAATTGATTTTCCTCAATTGCATTCATTGGACTTCCATGACCAAGAAAAAGCAAAGGCATTCTTTCCATATTAATTGTTTTTATTTCAGGGCAGAACTATATTTCTGCCCTTATAAATATTAATCTATAATTTCAAATCCTGTGTATGGAACAAGAGCTTTAGGAATTCTTATTCCTTGAGGAGTTTGGTTATTTTCTAATAAAGAAGCTACTATACGAGGAAGAGCAAGTGCAGAACCGTTAAGAGTATGTGCTAATTGTGTTTTGCCTTCTTGATTTTTGAATCTAAGCTTTAAGCGGTTTGACTGGAAGGTTTCGAAGTTTGAAACAGAACTTACCTCCAACCAACGTTCTTGAGCAGCAGAGTAAGTTTCAAAGTCAAAGGTTAGAGCTGAAGTAAAACTCATATCTCCTCCACAAAGACGAAGAATTCTGTAAGGAAGCTCCAATTTGGAAAGTATTCCCATAACGTGTTGTTTCATCTTCTCCAATTGCTCGTAGCTCTTGTCTGGATGAGCAATACAAACAATTTCCACCTTATCGAATTGGTGCAATCTATTTAATCCTCTAACATCTTTTCCATAAGAACCAGCTTCACGACGGAAACATTGAGAATAGCCACATTTTTTTATTGGGAAATCTTTTTCTTGAAGAATTGTATCACGGTAAATATTGGTTAAAGGCACTTCAGCAGTTGGAATCATATAGAAACCATCCAAAGGAATTGCATACATTTGTCCTTCTTTGTCGGGAAGTTGTCCTGTTGCCATTGCTGAAGCTTCATTAACCATTAGAGGTGGCTGAACTTCATCAAATCCATTCTTTGTTGCTTCATCTAAAAAGAAATTAATTAAGGCTCTTTGTAGTTTTGCTCCTTTGCCTTTATAGACAGGGAAACCAGAACCAGTTATTTTATTTCCCAATTCAAAATCAACAATATCATATTTTGCACATAAGTCCCAATGAGGTGTTGCTCCTTCCCAAAGTTTTGGTATTTCCCCTTCCATTAATTCAACAATATTATCTTCTGCTGTTTTTCCTTTTGGAACTGATGAGTGAGGAAGATTAGGTATTGAAAGAAGCAATTCTTCAATCTCTTTTTCTTTTTCAGAAAGTTCTTTTTCCAAATCTTTTGAATTCTCTTTAAGGGCTGCTACTTCTTGCTTAGTTTTTTCTGCCAAGTCTTTTTCACCTTGCATCATAAACTTGCCTATTTCTTTTGCCTTAACATTTAGGTCAGCCTTAATGTCTTCTAATTGTTTTTGAACTTGGCGTTTCTTTTCGTCCAAATCAATTAAAGTATTGATTTTTTGGTCAGCATCTTTAAAATTCTTTACTCCTAAAAGTTCAATTACGTTTTCTTTATTGAGTCTTATCTTATTAATTTCTAACATAAGTATATCTTTTTCGTCTTTTATCTCTTAATAATTTTTATAGTGTTGGTCTATCAAAGAAAGGGCTCTTTCCCGATACAGAAAGAGGGATTGCAAAACCATAAGCAACCTCTTCTCCATAAAGACCTAATTCTTTAGCTGCAGCTCCTACAGAATACATAACTCTGGAGTCAATTCTATTGTCTGAAGCTATAGAAACAGCACTTCCAATTGCAATTCCTAAATCATTAGAATTAAACATACATGGAACTTTTTGATTAGATAGTTTTTCTTCGCAGGTTGCAAATCCACATAATCCACAGTTTAATCCTACCACTGAAATCTTTGTCCCTATCAATACTATTGCTCCTGCTTTTAAAATATTTTCCGAATCACGAAGAAAGAATTGTTGATTATTCTCTTCATACATCTTTTTAGTATGATTAGAAAGCTTAATTATATCTTCATTAGTTATTGTTGCAATAACCAAGTTGTCAATTCCTCTTGCTTTAGGAGCCGTTCTGGCTGCACACATCATGGCTTTAGCTACTTCCATAATGCGATTATCCCTAATACTTTCTTCGGTAAATATCATCCTTTAATTATTTAAAATATACTTAACTAATTTATTTACTGCAAGTCCTCTATGGCTAATTTTATTCTTTTCTTCCAAAGACATTTCTGCAAAACTTTCTCCATAGCCTTTTGGAATAAAGATTGGGTCATATCCAAATCCTCCTTTACCATAACGTTCTGTTAGTATGGAGCCTTCACACTTTCCTTCAAAATAATATTCTTTATTGTTTTCAATAAGACATATTACAGTTTTAAAGCATGCTTTTCTATTGGTTTTGCCTTCCATTTCATCAAGAAGCTTATCAATATTATCATCAAAGCTACATCCTTCTCCAGCATAACGAGCCGAATAAACACCAGGACGATTGTCCAATGCTTCTACTTCAAGACCTGTATCATCTGCAAAGCATGGTTTATTAAATTTTTCATATATGTATTTAGCTTTCTCAAGGGCATTTCCTTTCAAAGTATCGGCAGTTTCGGGAATATCCTCCCTAAGACCAAGTTCCTTAAGGGTGATTAACCTAATGTTTTTACCTAATGCATCTTGTATTTCTTCAACCTTATGTTTATTATTGGTTGCTATAATATATTCTTTCATCTAAAAATTAAATTAAGTAGCAAAATTACTAATAAAACTCCAAAATGATTCTACTTCTTCATTTTATTAAGGATATCCTTTATTGGAGATTCTTCTATATCTTCAGGGCTATAAGTAAGGTCTGAATACACTACTTGAAACAAACAAAATTTATCGTATTGAATAATAGTACTTGTTTCTGTAACATCATGAATTTCCTCATTAATTTCCATAAAGGCTACTCCATATAATTTATTTGTTGATTGCCATGCTTCTGCACAAAATGCTAAAATATACTTATTTTCATTAAAAGCGTTTTGGAATTCAGACTGAGAATCATAATCTGCAGAAAGAGAATTAATCGCCCCCATATATTGATAATCATTATTATTATTTGTTGCAGACAAACATTCTCTCTGACAATACTCATAATTACTAATTGAGTTATCTCTTATTTTACTTTTCATGAAAACATTTGCTTGGTAAATAATATTTGTTTCTACATTAAGCCTTAATTCATACCATAATGTGTTGACGGAATTTTTAAAGACAATAAAGTTTGGAGCGCTTTCGTGTTCATCAAATACATAACCTTTGTCTTCCAATTTTGTTTTAACTTCATTATAATCTAAACCAACATACATTTGTGCGTCTTTTAAAGAAATATTTGTGTAAGAAGGAGTGTTTGAAGAAGTATCATTATCTTCTTTACAAGAATTAAAATTGATTAAACTAAACGTAATTATAAATAATGCAATAATCTTTTTCATGATGTTTTATTTTATGGTTTATATTTATCTCTGCAAAGATATTCTATTTTTTGAAATCATATATCCAAATCTCTTGTTCCTGTCCTAAGGAATTGAATTTGTATTTTGGAGCAAACCTATACTTATTCTTTATTATTGGACTATTGGAAGGGATTTGATTATTCTTGGTTTCTGCAATATTGGCCCTTGAAAGAACTTCCTTGCCTCCAAAATAATCGGTATATATTGTTTTGTTTTCTTTTATCCAATTATCAAATTGCTCTGGACTTACTTCCGAAATCTTAAAGGTATTACTTATGTTTTGGTTTCTTCGCCTATAAGCTACAATATTATCAACCGCAACCTTATCCTTTAAGACAAAAACAGCGTCCTCCTTTTGAACAAGATTAGCTATTTCTTCGTTGTTGTTGAGGTTAAGGAGACCTATTGGGGTTAGTGCAAAGAAAATGTTCCAAGCATACATTGCAAAGCCAAATCCAAATAATGACCAACGAAGGTTTTCAAAGTAGTAGGCTGCCAATAGGACTAAAAGGAATGGGATAATCACCATAAACTCAGCATTCCCATTTGAAAATATTGCAAAGGCAAGATTATAGATTAAGAGCCACCAAGTAAATCTAACAAATCGCCTTTCGTTGAATAAGGTAAGCTGCCTTTTTATTAGCTTAAATAGGAAAATCACTCCAAGAATAAAGAATATTGAACTTACAGCTATTATCAAATATCCAATTACTGGGTGGATTGAGATTAGACTTCCAATATACCCGTGTACTTGGAAGAATGTTCTGACAAAACTTATTGAAGAAAGTAGAAGAACATTCTTAAGAATTGGCATTTCTGCATTTGAATTTATATAATCGTGAAGGACAAATCTCATTAGCGAATCTATTGATAAGTAACCCTCTTGAAGGTATACTACCAATGAATATGTTAGGGGAATAATCAGACTTATAAAGAAAAAATACAAAAAATACTTTCTCCTTCTGTTAAAGATAATAACAATAAAACAACATAGCCATGCAAAAACTACTATTTGATGAAATAAACATCCAATCACACAAGCCAAAGCACAAAGGACAACCTTGTAGGTTTTATTGTTTATTAGGAAGCTTTGAATAAAATTTATCGCCAATAAAGTAAAGAAAAGAGGAATTATGTAGCACTCATTATCTATTGCAAAACGCTGGAAACCAAAACAAGAACCTAAGAAGAAGATAGCTGAAGCAATTAGAGATTCTTTAATATGAATTCTCTGCAAGATTACTCTTACGACAACAAAACAAGCCATTGCAAAAATCACATTTACGGTTTGTAGTATTCTGATTGGTTCGATGGAAGTTGATTGGAAAGGCAAATAGATTAGGTATCCAAAAGCAGAATAGAGAAGATGATGAGGACGAAAAAGCTCTTCTTTAGTTATGGAGGAGAAAGCATTGGAATAGGAATCTGATGTTGGGTTATTGGAAAGAAAAAGAAAGTATAATAATCCAAAGGATATAATTATTATCCAAGAGTAGTTCTTTTTTAAATACCTTATCATAATATTATCTTATGTTTTGAATCAGCAAAGGTAATAAAATAAAATAGAAACTTGGTTACGCTCCTATTTTTGTACTTAGATTTATATCAATAGTTGTGAGGGATACCCTATGACGAACGACAACAAGAAAAACATTTCTTATATTCAATTACCTATAAGTTTATTACCTTTCAAATTCACTTAATTTCACACACTTAAGTATTAAGTTTTGGAGTTTGAATTATGGTTATTCTTTTTTATAGAATAATAATAAAATAAAAATGTAATTTTGCAAAGATGATAAAGCAAGAAGATATTTCAAAAATACTTGATGCAACTGAGATAGTTGATGTTATTAATTCTTTTGTTCCGCTAAGGAAACGAGGGGTTAACTATCTTGGTAATTGTCCTTTTCATAATGAAAAAACTCCATCCTTTACTGTTAGTCCCTCAAAAGGAATTTTTAAGTGTTTTGGTTGTGGAGAGTCAGGCAATGCTGTTAATTTCATTATGAAGCACGAACATTATTCCTATCCGGAGGCTTTGCGTTTTCTTGCAAATAAATATGGAATAGAGATAAAGGAAGAGGAGTTGTCAAATGAGGCGAAAACTCTTCAGGATGAGAAAGATGCTTTATTTCATGTTACAGAATTTGCTCAAAGGTATTTTGCTGATAATCTTTTTAATGATAATGAGGGAAGGAAGATTGGATTAAGTTATTTTATTGAAAGAGAGATTAAGGAAGAGACAATTAAGCGTTGGGGACTTGGTTATTGCAAGGATAATTGGGCTGACTTTACTGAACATGCAAAAAAGAATGGATACACCGATGAGATTTTGATTAAATCGGGGCTTACAATTGCCAAAGAAGAAAGCCACGTTCAATATGATAGGTTTAGGGCAAGAGTAATGTTCCCTATATATAATATTGGAGGTCGTCCTTTGGGTTTTACAGGAAGGGTTTTAAGTTCTGAAAAGAGTAAGGCTAAGTATGTTAACTCTCCGGAAAGCGAAATTTATTCTAAGAGCAAGGTTTTGTTCGGACTCCATTTGGCTAAGAATGAAATTGTCAAGCAAGACCTTTGCTATTTGGTTGAAGGGAATATTGATGCCATTATGTTAAGCCAAAACAATGTTGAAAATGTTGTTGCAACTTCTGGAACGGCTCTAACTATTGAACAAATAAGACTTATAAAAAGATATACAAAGAATGTTACTATTCTTTATGATGGCGATTCGGCTGGGATTAAGGCTGCATTTAGGGCGATTGATTTATTTGTTGAGAATGGGCTTAACGTAAAGATTGTCCTTTTCCCTGATGGTGAAGACCCTGATTCTTATTGCAGAAAACTCCCTCAAGATGATTTTAAGGCATATATTACAGATAAAGCCGAAAACTTTATACTCTTCAAAACAAATCTTTTGCTTAGTGATGCAAAAGATGACCCTTTCAAAAGAAGTGCTTTAATTAAGGAGATAATAAATACTATTAGCCTTATTCACGATAATATTGAGAAGGCTGCCTATATCCAACAATGCTCCTCAATTCTAAATATGAAGGAAGAAATTCTGAATAACGAGTTGACCAAAGTACTAAGGGATAAGTATTTTAGGAAGAAAAAGGAAGGAAGAAAGGAAGAAACCTCATCTTCAACCCAAACTCCTCCCGATGATTTGTTTCTTGATGAGGATGATGGTTCGAGCTATATTACCAATGAAAAAGCTAAGAAGCAGGTTATTGAAGAATCATTTCCTGATGAGTATCAAGAACGAAAGATAATTTCCCTTCTTCTAAACTATGGCGACAAGCAAACAACTCAAACCATTATTGGGGAAAGTGGAGAAAAGGAAGAGGCAAGTTATTTGGTTGCAGCATATTTGGTTGGTGAAATTGCAAATGATAATCTTAGTTTTGATAATAGGCTCTATCAAACCATTTTCCAAATCTATAAGGATTATATTTTTGAAAAAGGAGGCTTGCCTGAACTAAGCATTTTTACAAATAATCAAGATTCGGAAG
This sequence comes from Bacteroidales bacterium UBA4893, assembly GCA_002399025.1. Classification (GTDB taxonomy): domain Bacteria; phylum Bacteroidota; class Bacteroidia; order Bacteroidales; family P3; genus UBA10566. The sequence continues at coordinate 27,720 of DHCV01000027.1, forward strand.
TTCAAAAACTTGCTACCTCTCTTCTAATCAATAATTATATTGTCAGCGACTTATGGGAAAAGAAATGGAAAATAATTATTCCAGACCCTGAAAGCGAGGAAAAGCTTAATCTAAATGTTAAAGAAAGTCTTTTGAGTTTCAAACTTAACAAGTTAGAACGAAAAATTATTGCTATAGAGGAGAAATTAAAAGATGAGGTTGAGTATGAGGATCAGTTAATTCTTATTTCTGAACAAAAAATCCTTAGAACATTAAAACAAATCATTTCTTCAGAACTTAATAGGATTGTTACAAAATAATAATTGGTTTCTTCTGCCCAAAAAGATGGGATATAATTGAAAAAAGTCGGGAGATAAATCAGATTATCTCCCGACTTTATAAATTTAAATCACGGTTTATTTTTTTAAAACCTTATTCTATTTTATTGAAACCTTATTTTGTTATCACAATTTGTTTCTTACCAATAATCTTATCCCCTTCTTTCAAAAGAAGAATATAGGTTCCATTTTCAAGAGTCGCAATATTGATTTGGGTTTTAGAGTTTAGATTTTCTTTGATGAAAACTGTCTTACCTAATAGATTAACAATTTGTACATCAGCTGTTTTTCCACTCTCTAAATTTAGATCTAAAGTAAATTCTCCTTTAGAAGGGTTTGGATAAACATTGAAGTTTATCAACTCAGCATTAATATCAAATAACCCAATATCTTTAACATAAATAGTTACTGGCGATGTGGTTTTGGAAGGACATGCTCCATTTCTTACCCTAACTCTATATTGGTATTCTCCATCTTCATTTAGGATTTCAGAAATAGTTGTTTGTTGTCCAGAATTTTCAACTGGAGCCCATTGTTGAGCTTGATATTTTCTTTGCCAAACAACAACATCTCCAACCTGGCCTGTGAGAGAAATCTGTCCAGTGGTTTCTGTTTCATTAATGGTATCGAATTCAACTATAATGGTTCCAGCTACAGTTACGGGAACTATTGGAACAAGTTTTGAATCTGTAGTGTCTGATTTATCAGCAGAAATTACAACTCTTTTATAATAAGTTGGAACGGTTAGGGTTGAAGGGGTGTAGTCTTTCTTTATCCCTGCATTTGAAGTAATTTCCCAATTTACATTATCTATACTTTCAAACCAACGATAAGTATATTCTCCGCTACCCCCTTGAGGCTCAGAACCAAGAATTGTTGGCATTTCTCCTGTTTCGCATGCTGCAAAATTACTATCAACAATAATATTATTTGTTATCGGATCTGAAGTTGTTAAGAATGAGAATTGTTCCCCATAGGCAACTCCATTAGCATTTATTCCATAAGCACGGTAGTAATAAGTTGTTCCTGGATTAAGTCCTGCTACTGTTGAATCAAAATTACCTGTTGTTCCAGCAACAATTATCTTATTATTTGATAATAGTGGGTAAGGTTCAGTATTATATACAAATCCTCTCTCAATTACTGTTGCATCTCCTTGAAGTGAGGTTTGAGATAAGCCTGATATTTTGGCTGATGTGTGTGTGATTTGAGTTGGAGCAAAGGTTTGAATTTGAACACCAAGCTCAGCTCCACCATTTACTTTGAAAGAGATATTATCACTATTTGTAATTTTTGTAATCTCTGTTATTGCTACATTAGAATTTAGATTATCCCATGATTTTAGATTTGTTGTAGTCTGATCTGTTAGTGAGGTGATTGAACTTGAACCTGGGTAAACCATATTTTTCATGCTTGTATAGTTCCAAGACATTGAGGATTCATTACCTACATATAGACCATCTGCTGATAATAATCTAACGGAATTCCTGCTTGAGAAACAATTTAGACAATTGTCAGCCCATCCTAATCCATTTGCAGACTCATCTACATGAATTGCAATCATTCCACTATTGCCTCCGCCTTCCCAATTTCTATAGTTTCTTATTGAATAATGCAAATAATCGTTCCATCCCAAATAACTTAGATTTTCTAATAAGAAGTATTCACCTTCATTAGGAGTATTAATTCTATAAACTATCCCTGAATCTGATGAAGGAATTGAAGTAATATCCATTAGCATTGTTGAATCAATAACATAAGGAGATGCCCAACCCAAGAATACTTTAGAATAAGCATTATATAATGGAGGAGTTTTCTCACTATTATTATATGCACCTTCATCCATTACTTCAAATGTTGAAAAGGTTTTTGAAATTCCATTTAGATTATAGTCAGTATCATAATAGTCCAATAAGCCCAAAACATGACCAAACTCGTGAATATGTACTCCAACTCCTGAAATTGAGTTAGATGAATTTTTTTCAGAAGCACATGAATAGTCAATAATTCTTACTTCATCTAAAATCAAAGGAGGATTTAGTTTTGAACGATGAGCCCAAATTGCATTAGCACCACCTCCATTATGTTGACCCTTACCTGCATAAACAACATGAATACCGTCAACAATAAGATTTGCGTCATTATCAAAAACACTAAAATCTATAATTGAATCAGCAGCACGACAACCATCAATAATCATCTGTCTTGCATTAACATCGTTTTGAGTAGTTGTTTCAGCCCCATAAAATGCTCTTGTGTTTTGTAAAACAAAAGGTCCAACAACAGTACATTGAAGATCTAATTTACCATAAGAATTAGCTAAAAAATAATCTCTAACACTTCCTGTACTTTGATTGGCTGAATAATTAATTTGATTAAAAAGATTCTCGAAATCCTGTCTTGAAAATGTAAATGGGAAATCAGAAAATCCAACTAAAATTACTAAGAGTTTTCTAATCCCAATGGTTAAACCTTCTGTTCCTTGTGCTTTTGTGTTATCTAACATCTCTGTCATTTGAAGCATTAGGTCTATTTGAGATTTAGAATATCTTAATTTCTTTTGAATGGTTAATAAGAAATTAACGTCAGATATTGAACGTTCATTTTGAGATTTAGCCATAATTCCAGAAGGAATCAAATCTCCTTCTTGATTTTTCATCGCATATTCAAGATACCCCTGTTTGTTATACATTAAAGTATAGTTATCTTCTGACTCAACCCAACTTATTCTCTCATCTCCAAAAAGATAAGCAGAAACCTCTGTTCCATTTGGTTGAGAAAGCTGAACCAATCCTCTATAGGCAGGAACAGCTACGCTAATTTGTGAAATTAGCAAAATTGCTATAAAGAGCAATTGTGTAAACACTTTTTTCATAATCTATCTATCTATTTATTAATTATTATAATTTTTGTCATAATCATGTCTTTATTCTTTAGAACTAAAAGATATGATCCTATTCGAATAGGATTAAGGTTAACTCTATTATCTCCAATATTGAGAACTTGGTTATCTATGGTTTTAATCTCCTTTCCATTAATGTCATAAAGACTAAGCTTCCCAACAAATACTTCATTGCTTGTATAGTGAATATTAATTTCTCCTGAAGAAGGGTTTGGAGATATGGTAATACTATTGCCTTGATCAATAACCTCATCTAAACCTATATCTTTTTTTACATAGGTCCAGTCCTCTCCTGAAATTTCTTCAGCACAAACTCCACTTGTTACTCTAACTCTATAAAAATACTTCCCAATTTCTCTTGGAGAATCCTCTATCCAATTGCTGTTTGGTGCTGAAGTAAGCTCTTCCCATGAGAAGTTTAGTTTCTTCCTTTCCCAAATGAATCTATCTCCTACATAAGCCCTTAATTCCATATTAAGGGTGTCATTTAAGTTTATTGTATCTTGAACCCTAAAGACATTTCCTGCTCTTGTTCGAGGAGAAACATCAATTTTGACTGCGTTACTTGTATCTGAAACTAATCTTGAAAATACAATTCTTTTATAGTAATTGGTTTGTACTGCTCTAAATGATAAATATGATGGTAAGATTCTTAAATCTGGATCTGAGGCTAATTCCCAATTGATACTATCTGGACTTTGCAACCAAAGATATGAGTAAGTACCATTGCCTCCTGTTGGCGATGACCCTTGAAGACTTTGAGTTACAGAATAATAACAAACATTCTGATTGCCAGTTATTGTATTATTAAAAATAGGCGTTGGGGGAGTAATAATTAAATAATCTGATCCATAACTTGTTCCAAAGCTATTGGTTGCATAGGTTCTTACCCTATAAGTCGTTTCAGGAGAAAGATTAGTTAGGGTTGTTGAAAACTGTCCAATTCCACTCCCTACTTGAAGTTTCGAATCGGTTATTTCTGGCATAGAACTATCAATGGTCCAGCAAACACCTCTGTCCGTAACAGGACTTAATCCTACATAAACAACCTCTCCTTCTAATTGAATGCTATTATGCGAAGCAAGAGTTGCTGATAAGGTTTGAACTAAAGGAGTTTGCAAAATTGCATTGATTTCTATGTTGTCAATATAAATTGCACTTCCATTTTGCGAAACTGCTTCAAATGCCAAATAATAATTATCTGTTGGAGTTGGTAGATCAATTGAGTCCAATGTCCAATCAGATGTTGAGGACAAATATGTTCTTAGACTGTTCCAAGTTCCATCAATTCCTATTTTATAATAAACTATTAATGTATCATTTGAATTTGGCTTTTGATACCAAAATCCTATCTTTGTGTTTGTATGATTTTCAAGATTAAGAAGAGGAACAATAAGTTTTGATTTGGCATTTATATTTGGAGCAAACCTAAAGAAATTAGTACCATCCTGTGGATTAACTGTTCCGTCCTGCGCTACTAATTCCCAATAATTTTCTCTCACAAAACAATTGCTGTCAGAGCTTTCAGTAATGAATTGATATGGGAATGAATTTATCCTTTGACATTTTGTGTATGCTTCGAGTTGTTCTCCATAAGAAATCAACCCTTGATTGATTGCGTATGCCCTAAAATAGTACTTAGTGTTAGATAATAAATTACTTGCAGTTAGATAATACTGCCCTAAAGTATTTCCGGTTGAAAGATGATTATCCTCAATTGTAGGATTAGGGTTTGTGCTATAGACAATGCCCTTTTCTGATATAGATGTGTATCCTTGTGAAAGGAGATTTGAAGATACCCTTATTGACACATCTGTAATATTATCTAAAGCTAATGTTTGAACAGAAGGATAGGCAGCCAAATTTGCTTCTCCAATCTCAACATTATCAATGCAAATTCCATATCCAGAATATAACTCACTTTCAAAGGCAATATAGTAGGTATTGGATTTAGAAGGTAGGGCAATTGAATCTTTTGTCCATTGTGGATAACTAGTGAAGTTATAGGATTTCAATACTTGCCAATTATTTGTTGGAGATGTCTTGTAGTACACTTTTATACCATCCTGAAAATCGCCTTGTGGTTCTGCAGCAAAATAAAATTTTAAGTAGGGTTGGGAAAGGACTGAAATATTTAATGGAGGAGTTATTAGTTTTCTCGTTTGTGCAGTTGGTGATTGTGAAGAAATATGTGCAAATTTTAAACCATCTTGTGCATCTGAAATACCATCTATTTGTGATGTGTCTTTCGTTTGCCAAATATTTGATTGGAATGCGCTTCCTTCTTGCGACCAACAATTAAGAGATGAAACAGTTTCAAAACTATTTATATAAGGGAAAAGATTAATAGGACTACATGTTGTTTTTACTTGTATGATTTCGCCATAGAAAAAAGCTGATGCAGAATTTTTAACATATGCTCTTACATAGTATGTTGTTGAAGGTTGGAGCCCAGGTATTATTGATATAAAACTATTTACATTGTCAGTATTAACTATTTTTTGACTATTTGAAGTTGGAATTGGTGAAGTTGAATACAATACTCCTTTTTCAGTAATTTGGTCAGTGGTTTGCGAAACTGTAACGCTAACAAAAATTGAATCAGATGTGTATTTTGTTATTGAATTTGTGGTTGCTTGAGGAGCATCTGCAGGGAGAACTCCATAATCAAAACTAATATTCTTTGTAATACTGTTTTCTTTTATTCTAAAGATTGGCTTATTAAGTTGAGAATAGTTATTTGAAAGGCTATTGGGATTGGTATTGTCTGTAAAGTTTTGAATATTACTTGTGCCTGGGAATGTATTACTTGGTCGATTGTATTTAGTTTGTGGATTTGCCTCTTCAATATCAATTCCCATTAATGTTGAATTACAATTCGCACAATTACTATTCCATCCTGGAACACTCATATCAATATGAGTTATTATCATTCCGTGACCATAAAGAAATCTATCCCATCCTTCTTTTTGACGGTTTTCTAATACAAAATATTCTGTTGGGCTATGTGCAATTTTATATGCAGTATTATTTGTGTTTAAAGGATGTAGAGTTTTATTACCTACTGGTGTTGAGAAGCTTAGTTCAACTAAATCCAAAAAACCCATTGAGCTTCGCTGAAAAGCACTCCACAAGCAAGGTGTTTTTCCTCCGTTATTATAATTCCCACTTGCCATAATATCCCAACCATCTGATGCAAATGCTTGACCATTGTCTTCATAATCTGTATCATATACGTCAGCCAATCCCAAAACATGAGAAAATTCATGACAAACCGTTCCTACAACTGGAGGAGTTATGCCATATTGAGTTGTTCCACCAAGCTCTGAAGAACATGCATAATCTTGAACATAAACTCCATCTTTTTGAATTGCAGGATATAAACCACTTCTATGAGGCCAGATTGCATTTAGCTCTCCATTGCTATACGAACAGCCTGCATAAATCATATAAACACAATCCACATAATTACCACCGTAGTTCGCATAGTTTGAATAATTAACATCCTGATCGGCTAAAGAAATCATTTCGGTTAGTAGATTCTTGGCACCTATCATCCCAACTGTATTATAACCATAGGCAGCTTGTCCTGCACTTGATCTGTATGGACCATAGACATCTGCAATAACTGTTACGTGTCCAAAGGTTGAGGCAGTAAAATAATCCCTTACACTGCCTTCGTTCCCATTCACATTATATCCCACTTGATTAAAAAGAGCATCAAAATAATCTGCATCGTGAGTAAATTGGACATCAGCAAATTCTGCTAAAAGTACTAATATCCTCAATTCCCTATTTGTAGATTTGGCTTGATAAAAAGCTTTTAGGAAATTATCAGAGCCCTTAAATTCCCAAATCTGCTTGAGGTAATCTATTTGCTCAGGAGAATAGAACAAATTTTTGTCTAAACGCGAAACAAATTCTATCTCTTTTGCACTCCTATCCTCTTCGTTATGAGCAATCATTTCTGATGGTTTCATTCCACCCTTAGAATCTGGAATTGCATAAACATAATCACCATTCTTTGAAACCATTAGGGTGTAATTGTCAAGAGTTTTTGCCCAATTGACTTTTTCATCTCCTTTTAGGAATAGATATAACTCAGTATTGTCAGACTGCAAAACAGTTATCTGGAATGGATATGCGGGTACTGCACTTAAATTAGTTGTTTTTAAAACAGCAAAAATCAGCAATAATATTATAATGAAATTTCTTTTCATCTATGTAAATTCAATTTATCTAACTCGCAAAAGTAATAATAAAACAATAAAAATCAAAATATTTACTCTTCAATAATCAATTTTTAACTTATGTACACTCATAAAGTTAAAATGAAGTTATGTGATTTTCATGCAATTATCTTCTTGTCTCCAATTATTATTTTGACAAAAAAACAACGAAAATCTTAATAAAAAATGAATAATACTTGTTGTAAGGATAGAAGTATAAATTGATTGATTAAAACGAAGAGTTAGTAAATTAAAACGAAGAGTTAGTAAATTCTTTCTTCGTTTTAAAAATTTAAAATCAAGTTTTAATTTTTGCTTAGAATGTAACTCCAGTAGTAAACTTTATTGCAAAGATTATCAAATTACCTATAACAAAAACTCTTTAACTAAATTCTTATAGTCTTCAGTGTAGTTATTTTGCTCGTCTCTAAGTATTATTTCTTTTTCTATAAGAACAAATTGAAAATCTTCTTTAATAATAGACTCTTTTAATTTGAGATGTAATACAACCCTTTCACAGACTTTGTTTGGTTTAGAAAATATTTTGGTTCTAAAAACAACCTCAAACCCTTCATCATTGGCAGAGTGTTCGAATATTTTTGATTCTTTGAAGGGTAGAATTATGGACAAAATCCCATTAGGTGATATAATTCGTCTGGAATATGAAATCAATTCATTATAGCTAAGTGAAATATTATGACGAGCATTGTTGCGATTTTCTTTAGGGCTTTCCAAACTTGAGATAAAGAAAGGAGGGTTTGATATTATAAGGTCAAATTTTTGATTATTAGTTAGAACAAAGTCCTCAAGACTTATTTCCTTTGCTACTAATCTTTCAAAATATTTGGAATTTCTAAAATTCTCACTTGCCTCCAATACTGAATTCTTATCTATATCAATTGCAATTATTTTAGCCTTGGGATATTTTTGAGCCATACAAAGAGAGATTATTCCACAACCTGTCCCTATATCAATCATATTTTCCGGAAATGCTTTTGGACTAAGGCAGGAAAGCAATATGGCATCTGTCCCAATTTTCATTGAGCTTTTTGAGTGGTTTAGAGAAAATTCCTTACAATGAAATTCCATAAAAATACTTCATCTAATAAAAAGAAAAACTGCCTAAATAACCAAAAGTTTATTTAGGCAGTTGAATTAGAATTTTATTTAATTAGTATGTGTCTTTTGCTCTACGAGATGCTGCATACATTATTCTTAATGCACCAACTTGTCGTAATTCTTGTTTAATATCACTGATATCACCCATCTTTACATCCTTATCACATTTCAATGTGGTTGTAAGGAAAGGAACATCAACCTCATCTCTTGCTGCTCTTTCTGCTTCAATAAATGCTCTAATATCACTTACTTCAGCAAATTGATCATTAAGCTGAATACGAGGGGCAGAACCAAATTTATTCTCTTCAATCGGCACTCCAACAAAAATATTGCTGGTTAGAGATTTCTTTTCCAATTTTTGAATTTCTGAACCTTGAGGAACTGTTATCTTTACAAATAATGTACTTTCTCTCATGGTTGAAATAACCATAAAGAAGAATAGAAACATAAAGATAATGTCCGACATTGAACTTGCATTAAATCCTGGAAGAGATTTTTTTTCTTCTGATTTGAACTTTCCCATTATTTATTTCCTCCTATATTTTTTGGTTCAGCTTCAGAGATTGCAGTTGGAATAGCCTTATCAATAGCATCTCTTTGCTCTTCTGTGCAATCTGTGTATGCTCTGCCAAATCTTGCTCTTGACAATTCATCTTTCAACTCATTGATTGCAGCAGTCAGCTCATTCTGAACCTTGAAATACATATCGTAAGATGTTCCTCTATCATTTTGTAGAGAAATAACACCTTTAGAAACCTCAAATCTACCAATCAATGGTATATCTGTTGTTGTTTTCTCAGGCAAGTTCTGAAGATTCTGAGGATTTGACAAGAACTCTTTAGCTCTTTCTTTTAATCCTGTAATCTGTCCAACTTGTCCATCAAATAAAAGCTGGTCTGCACGATTTACCTTGACAGTAAATGTATTCCTCTTGTGTATTTCAGGTTTTTCAGTTTTATCATCCGATGGCGGTGGCAATCGTCTTTGAATTCCTAAATCCGTATTAATTGATGATGTTAATAGGAAGAAAGTAAGCAAAAGAAACGAAATATCCGCTGATGACGAACTATTCAACTGAGGAATCTCTTTTTTCTTTCTTGCCATTTTATTTTAATTTTTTTGCTATTTCTGAATATAAAGCAGCTATAACAACACCTATCATAAGTACATAAACAGCATATAGAGAACCTCCAATTAGTTTGGAATTTCCATAACTAGAACCTGTCTTTTCAAACAATTCCACTGGGATATCTGTTCCTGATGCAAATAAATAAGTACCTACTAATAGGATTATCATTGCAGCAAATGCAATAATAATTTTCATTTGTTTTTTTGGATTGTCCATAAAGCCTTTGATAATAAAGCCTAATGCAAATCCCAAAGCAGAAATAATACTTATAGCTAAAAATATTACAACTGTCCAATAGGATAAATTCCAAAATAATTGAGCAAGGCTAGTATTATTGAAAAATACTGCATACAAAAAGCTACATAAAGAAGCTAATGTACCCCAAATTATTACGATTATCCAATATATTTTCTTAAAATCATTTTTCATTTTTACCTCCTTGGTTTAATTCTTTAGTAAATAAAATAGTTTAATATTTCTTTATGAAGAAATCTTGCTATTAAATACTATTTTCTGTTTTTAACCAAGATGTCCATGAATGTAATTGAAGAATCTTCCATTGTTGTAACTATACCTTCAATTTTTGAAAGTAGGTAGTTGTAACAAACTTGAAGAATTAAAGCAACAATCAAACCAAAGATTGTTGTGATAAGAGCTACTTTCATACCTCCTGCAACAACTGTTGGAGAAATATCACCTGCTTTTTCAATATCATCAAATGCTTGAACCATACCAACAACTGTTCCTAAGAACCCTAGTGATGGTGCAATTGTAATGAATAATGAAATCCAGCTCATATTGCTTTCTAATCTTGCCATTTGAACTCCTCCATAAGAGGTTAGAGCCTTTTCTGCATCTTCCAATCCATTTCCAACACGGTCAAGACCTTGGAAAAATATTGATGCTAGAGGTCCGCGAGTATTACGACAAACTTCTTTAGCTGCTTCATAGTCATTTCCTTCAACTTTTTCTTCAATTTGTTTTAGAAGTTTTTCAGCATTTGTTGTTGCTAAATTAAGGTAAAGGATTCTTTCAATTACTAAAGCAAGACCTAAAATCATACAAATTAAGATTGGAGTCATCCATGGCACTCCACCCTCAATGTATTTAGTTTTTAGAACTTGATGAAATGATTGAGTTTCAGCTGGAACTTCTTCTTGAGCCTGAGCTACAGGTTCTACAACTGCTGATTCGGTTGTTTCTGTTTCGGTTGCTTGATTTTGTGCAAAAACAGTGTTTGATAAACCTAAAGTCAATATTGCGAATATTGACAAGTAAGCACATACTTTTTTCATAGCTTTTCTTATTGTGTTATTAAATTTTTTTATTAAAATTTTGATTTCAATTGTGCAAAAGTATTAAAGATATTTTATTTGACCAACTTATTATGAATTTTTTTTATTTCATCCTCCATATTTTTTGACACAAGAATTTTATCTATTCTTGCAATATCCATATCAACTATTTCAAAGCAAAATAATTCCCAATATATCTTATCGCCTTCTTTTGGTATTTTTCCACTTAAATCCAAAATAAGTCCACTTATTGTATTATAATCTAATTCTTGATATTTATTTTCCAACTCAAAATAGCTTAAGAAATCAAAAAAAGGATATTGACCATCTAAGAGCCATGTGCCATCCTCTCTTTTGACCATTTGATATTCATCACTGACACCTATCTCTTCTGCTGAGCCAATCAATGACTCTAAAATATCATTCATCGTTACCATTCCAATAATCAATCCAAATTCATCAATTAAAAGAGAATAACTTATTTTCTTCTCCTTAAATACTTCTAAAGCATGATAAGCGCTTGAGCTTTCGGGTAAGAATTGTGGCTCCTTAACAATGTCTCTTATTGTACCCTCTTTCTTGTTGAACATATCTTTAAGAAAAACAACCCCAATAATATTATCAAGAGATTTATCAGCCACTGGATATATATAATGTATATTATATTTTAACTTTTCTATTATTTGCTCATACCCATCATCAACATCAAACCATTCAAAATCTATTCTATGCGTCATAAGAGAAGAAACATCTCTATCTCCCAAACTAAAAACCCTCTCAACAATATCTTGCTCAACTTCTTGAATCTCTCCGTCTTCAGTGCTTTCATTAATAATTTGTTTGATTTCATCCTCCGTAATTATTGAGTCTTCATTCTTTTTTATCCTAAAGACTTTCAATAAGAAAATAGTACTTTTGGAAAGAATAACAACAAAAGGATATGTCAGCTTAGTAAGTAAATTCATTGGAGAAATTATTACCCCTGCAATCTTCTCAGGATTATTTAATCCAATCTTTTTTGGGAGCAATTCTCCAAGTACTAATGTAAAATATGTTACGATTACTATTACTAAAATATTAGCAAGCCAAATTGAAGATAATCCAAGTCCCAAGTTTTCTAAAACATGACTTAGAGGGATTGATAGACTTTTGCCAGAATACAAACCAGTTATTAATCCAATTGCTGTTATGGCTATTTGAACAGTTGATAAAAAATACTCAGGCTTTTCTGCAGTTTTCAAAATCTTTTGAGCCTTTAAATCTCCCTTTCTGGTTAACGACTCAAGTTTTGACTTTCGAGAAGAAACAACGGCTATCTCTGCCATAGAGAAAAGACCATTGATAAGTATTAAGATAAGAATAATTATTATTTCCACCTTATTTATTGAATGCTATTGTCTAATTCTGAATTCTGAGAATCAGTTAGGATTACCTTTTCCTTTGTTCCTTCTTTTTTTGTTGGGGAAACAAGTAAGGAAATAAGTAAAATTAAAACTCCTATTGTTATTGAAATATCTGCTACATTAAAGATTGCATTAAAAAAGCGAAATGATTCTCCACCAACAAATGGCATCCATTCAGGATAGGTAGTATTTATTATTGGAAAGTAAAACATATCTACAACCTTGCCGTGAAGAAATGTTCCGTAGCCTCCTTGGAATATTGTTGCTGTGTTGAAGAGTGAACTTTCTGAAAAGATTAATCCATAGAAAAGTGAATCAATAATATTACCGATAGCTCCTGCAAAAATCAAAGACATACTATATATTATTAATTTAGATTCTTTTCTTTCTATGAGCTTCTTTAAATAAATAAAGATAAGCACTGAGGCAATTACTCTAAACAATGTTAGAAGCAATTTTCCCCAATCTCCACCAAAACTCATCCCAAAAGCCATTCCTTCATTCTCAATGAAATGAATCTTACACCAGTTCCCAATTAAAGAGATTTCCTCTCCAATGCACAAATTTAGCTTAACCCAAATCTTTACTATTTGATCTATAATTAGAATAGAAAAGATAAGAATAAGAGGTTTTTTCATTTATACTACTTCTTTTTGCCTTGTTGATTTTTGGCTTCAACCGTAAGGGTTGCGTGAGGAACTAAACGAAGGCGTTCCTTAGGGATTAATTCTCCTGTAACCCTACAAACACCATAGGTTTTGTTCTCAATCCTAATTAGTGCTGCTTCCAAATCCTTAATGAATTTTTGTTGTCTTGCAGCCATATTAGCATTTTCTTCTTTAGAATAAACGCTACTCCCTTCTTCCAATACCTTAAATGTTGGAGAAGTGTCGCCTAAATCATTTGCATCATTTGAAAAAGCCTCTAATAACATTGCAAGATTTTCTTTAGCTTGAGCAAGTTTGTCCTCAATGATTTCCTTAAATTCGTTCAATTCCTCGTCAGAATACCTTTTTACAACTTTATTACTGCCACTCATATCAAATAATTTATGTTAAATTAATGTTGCAAAGATATAAAAGTTTTTTAGAAATATGTAAATAAACTCTCTCTGTGCATATTTTTTTCAAATTATTCCCTTTTTGGGGGATAAAAGAAATTCAGAAAAAAATATACGAGACTTATTTGAAATTATCTCAGAGAAAAATAAAATTATCTCTGACAAAAAATAAATTATCTCTGACAAAAATTTAAAAGGTCGGCAGATAATTTTATTTATACAAGAAGATTTTTTCCTTTTGTTAAAGTTTAGCGAGATTTTGGAAGAAAGATTTTTCAAAATAATAAATTAGGAATATGAAATTAAGAACAAGAAAATGCGTATTTCTGAATTAAATTATTTTCAATTAATATATTATTTGTACTTTTGTCAATTATATTTTTAGCAAAACCATGATTCATACAAAAAATAATAGGATAAATTCACTTCTTAAAACACTCATTTTGATTTGTTTTATGCTTATTATTTCTTTGCCCTCACAGTCTCAAGACAGAAAAAAATTAGAAGACCAGAAGGCAAAGATAGAAAGAGAAATCAATGCCATTAATGCAATTTTAAAAGAGACTAAAAACACTAAGAGAATGTCTGCTTCCGAGCTTTCTATTCTTAAACGGAAAATTGCTTCCCGTCAAAAGCTAATTGACAATATCTCCAAGCAAATGAATATGATAAATGGAGAAATATTAAATACTCAAAAATCTATTGTTGAGATAAATAATGAAATTTCTGTATTGAAAAAAGATTATGCTAAAATGCTTCGCTACGCACAGTATAATAGAACTTCAACAGATAAGCTCCTATTCATCTTTTCGTCAAAAAATTATCGTCAAGCCTATCAGCGTTACGTTTTCTTTCGTCAATATGGCGATATGCAAAAGAATATGATTAGCAACATTAAGGCAAAATCGGACGAACTGGAGAAGAAGACTAATGAACTCTCTTTGAAGAAGAAAAATCAAGAAAGCCTTCTTCAGCAAGAAGAGAAAAACAAGAAAAGCCTTACTCAAGAACAACAGGTTAAGCAAAGAAATATTAATAAGTTGAGCAAGAAAGAAAAACAACTCACTCAACAAATAAGACAAAAACAAGCCCAGAGAAAAAAACTCCAAAATCAGATTAACGCTGCCATTGCTGCAGAGGTTAAACGTCAGGCTGCTATTGCTGCAAAGAAACAAAAAGAAGCCTTGGGCAAGGATGCTGACAAGCCAAAAGCAACTCCTGGCAAAAAGACTGAATATGTTATGAGTGCAACACCTGAAGAAGTTAAACTTTCTAATAGCTTTGCTTCAAACAGAGGAAGATTGCCTTGGCCAGTTGAACAAGGAGTTGTTACAAGTCAGTTTGGGACACATCCTCATCCTGATATAAAAGGAATTATGATTGAAAATAACGGAATAGATATTCAAACTCCTCGCGCAAGTGCAATTAGGGCAGTGTTTGATGGAGTGGTATCAAGGATATTCCGTGGTCCAACAGGACAACAAAACATAATAATTCGTCATGGAGAATATCTAACCGTTTATACTAATCTTTCCTCTGTAAGCGTTTCAGTTGGCTCTAAGGTTTCAACCAAACAAACTTTGGGGATAATTTATACAAACAGCGATAACGTTTCAGAGTTCAACTTCCAAGTTTGGAAAGGGAATAGTAAACAAAATCCTTCTGCGTGGATAAAATAATATTAGATAAATAAAAATAATAATAATGAAACAAATAAGAATAACAATAACATTTGCAGCAATACTCCTATTTGCTGGAAGTGTTTTTTCCCAAGCAAAATGGGATTTCAAAACAAATAAAATCAACGACTCAATTTCTGAGTTACAATTAAGAGTTAAACTCGGAGAAGGCTGGCATATATATTCTCAACACACAAAAGGGACAGAGCTTCCAATTGTGTTTGAGTTTGAGAAGAGCAACGACTATATAAGAATGGGTAATGTTGTGGAACCTAAATCAATTGCAGAATATGATAAATATGCAAAGGACACAACAAGACATTTTGAAGGAACAGTAGTTTTTCGCCAAAAGATTAAGGTTAGAGGGGAAAAAGATTTTAAGGTAAAAGGAAATGTTAATTTCCAGCTATGCGAAAAGGGTTCTTGTATTCCTCCTGAAGATGTTGCCTTTAGTTTTGATGTTAAGGGAAATCCTAAAGCCGCTCAAATGGAAGAGGTTGCAGTGGAGCAAGAGCCAGAAACTGAAACTACAACCCAAGCTCAAGCAACTACACTAACACAAACTCCAACAACAACTCAAGCAGATGGAGATGAAAATAAGGATAGTTCTATGTTAATGATTTTTCTAATTTCACTTGGAGCAGGACTTTTGACATTGGTAACCCCTTGCGTTTTTCCAATGGTGCCAATGACAATAAGTTTCTTTATGAAGGGGAAAAAGAGCAGAAAACAAGGACTTAAGGAGGCTTTCTTCTTTGGAGGCTCAATTATTTTTATGTTTGCCGTTCTTGGATTAGCCCTAACCCTTCTTCTTGGAAAGGATGCAATGTATATTATTTCAACGCATTGGCTTCCAAACATCCTTTTCTTTGTTATATTTATGCTTTTTGCTTTCTCATTCTTTGGAATGTTTGAAATAACTCTTCCTTCTTCTTGGATAAATAAATCGGATAAAAACGCCGACAAGGGAGGTTATCTCGGAGCTTTCTTTATTGCACTAACAACAGTTTTGGTTTCTTTCTCATGCACAGGACCAATCTTGGGAGCAGCCCTTATGGGAGTTGCATCAAGCTCAACAAATAGTTTAGTTTTTCTAATTTCCATGATAGGATTCTCCTTAGGATTTGCACTTCCTTTCACTCTATTGGCAATGTTCCCTCAAATGCTTTCAAAAATGAAGTCTGGCTCATGGCTAAACACTACTAAGATTGTATTTGGATTTTTGGAAATTGCACTTGGGCTTAAATTCCTTTCAATGGCTGACCTTAGTGCCAATTGGGGACTTTTGGACAGAGAAACTTACTTAGTACTTTGGATAATAATATTTACACTTTTGGGATTCTACCTTCTTGGCAAACTAAAATTCAAGGGAGACAGCGACCTGCAACAAATTGGTGTTGGACGTTTATTCCTTTCCATAATTACTTTTTCATTTGCTCTTTATATGCTACCAGGACTTTGGGGAGCTCCTCTAAAAGCTATTTCGGGATATGTTCCTCCAATGACAACACAAGACTTTAATATTGAACGCTCAATCATTGAAAATGCAGACAAGGTTAGTGTTGGGGAGGCTAATCCTAATTCCCTTCCAGCAAATAGAAAATATGCCGACCAATTACATTTCCCAACAGGATTTGATGGTTTCTTTGACCTTGAAGAAGCAAAAGCCTATGCAAAGCAGGTTGGAAAACCTCTATTTATTGACTTCACAGGAAAGACATGTGCAAACTGTCGTGAGATGGAATACTATGTTTGGGAAGACAAGCAAGTGAAGAAAATCCTTACTCAAGACTATGTTATGGTTGCACTTTATGCTGATGCCAATTTTATTAAACTTCCTGAAAACGAATGGGTAACCCTAAAGGATGGAACAGTGGTTAAGACACTTGGGAAGAAGAACCATAACTATCAAATTGAGCATTTTAATGCTAATGCACAGCCTTTATACGTTCTGATGAGTGCAGACGGAACAATTCTCAACACTCCAAAGGGTTATGATAGGAATGTGGAAAATTTCGTTAAGTTTTTGGAAGAAGGTAAGGCTAACTTTAAGAATTAAACCCCTATTTAATTAAAAATAAGCTCCGACTTTTTTTGCGTAAGTCAAGTTTATTTTCAAATAACCTTAGTTTATTTTTCACTAAACTAAGGTTATTTTTTTGGATTGAGAATTAGGGAAATTAAAACCTCGTTTTAGTAAATTAACTCTTCGTTTCAGTAGATTAAAACGAAGAGTTAGTAAATTAAAATAAGGTTTCATTTTTCAGAAGCCTATTATTTATATATGTCAATTTAAGAGCTATTAGGATAAAAACTTGTAAATTTGCAGTTCAAATACATAAGAACACTAAATAAATAACTCCTATGATTGATTTTGTTGCCATTGATTTCGAAACTGCTGACATAAATTGTCCTTGCTCTTTGGGTGTTGCTGTTGTAAGGGACTCGAAGATAGTTTTAGTTAAGCAATGGCTGATAAAACCTTCATGTTATCCCTATTTTCACTTCTATGCACAAAAAATTCACGGAATTCATAAAGAGGACGTTAAGTTTGAGCCTGAATTTGATGAACTTTGGCACGAGATAAAGCCATATATTGAAAATCAAACCTTAGTTGCTCATAATGCGAGCTTTGATATGAGTATTTTACGCAAAACCTTAGATTTTTATGAGATTGAACACCCTAAGTTTAGTCATTTTTGTACCTATCAAATCGCACGTTTGGCATGGAAGGACTACAAAAAATATTCATTAGACTTTCTTTGCGAGAAGGAAAACATTGAGTTTAAACATCATAATGCTGATTCTGACGCCTATGCTTGTGCAAGATTATTGTTGAGAGAGATGGAAGTTTTGGGGATTGAGGATTTAAACTCACTAAAGAAAATTACCCAAAAAGCAAATAGGGATGAAAAGATTGCAAAGCAGGAAAGAGAAATTTTGAAGAAAATCAAAAGGCAGGAGAAACTGAATACTAAATAATTACTCCGCTTCCCAAACAGAGCTTTCCCTCATAATCATAAATCACACCAAACTGCCCAGAGGCAATTCCTTGAATCTTATCCTCAGATTCAATTCTGTATATGTTGTTAATCTTCTTTAACTTACCATTAGTAAAGTCGGGAGTATGGCGTATTTTGAACAGAATGTCCTTTTCATCGGAAAACTCACCCCAAACATCCTCTGTAATAAACTCAAAACCGCTTAGATTAACTATTTTCCCATATTGAGTCTGAGGGTCGTACCCTTGCGAAACATATAGAATATTATTATCAATATCTTTTTCAACAACAAACCAAGGACCTCCACTTAAACCCAGTCCTTTGCGTTGGCCTATGGTATGAAACCAGTATCCATTATGCGAACCTATCTTTTTCCCCGTTTCAAGTTCAATAATATCCCCTTTTCTTTCGCCCAAATACCTGCGAATAAAATCATTATAGTTTATCTTTCCTAAAAAACAAATCCCTTGGCTATCCTTACGATAGGCACTTGGGAGATGATTATCCTTTGCAATATTCCTAACCTCAGCTTTTAGGAGATTGCCAATAGGGAACATTAATCTTGAAACCTGCATATAGTTTATCTGACCCAAAAAATAAGTTTGGTCTTTTTGTTTGTCCTTTGCAGTGGAGAGATACACCTTCTCCCCTACCTTAGTCGTTGTGCAGTAGTGTCCTGTTGCAATCTTATCGAACTCCTTCCCCCATTTTCTTTCAAAGGCTCCAAACTTAATTAGCTTATTGCACATCATATCCGGATTTGGGGTAAGTCCTCTACGAACAGCTTCAATTGTGTAGGAGACAACCTCTTGCCAATAATCCTCCTGAAGAGAAACAATCTCAAACTTGCATGCATATTTTTTTGCAATATAGGAAGTTATCTCAATATCCTCTTCAGAAGGGCAGTCAATATAACCATCCTTGTCCTCCATTCCTATCTTAATGTAGAATATTGTAGGGTCGTAGCCCATTTCTTTTAGCTGATGAACCACAACCGAGCTATCCACACCTCCCGAAACCAATGCCGCAATTTTCATTTTGCAAAAATACAATAATATTAGGAAACTTTGCTTAACCTATTTCTTATTTCAATTTATCAGAATAAGGTTTTAGAAAATTAAAATCAAGTTATACGGAAATAGAATCAAGTTTTAGTAAATTAGAATCAAGAGATAAAAAATTAAAACTTGATTAAAAATTTTCTGATTGTATTTATAATTTTGCAAAGGAATAAATATTCCCCTTATTTAAATATATTTAGATTTAGTAATAAAGTACTTTGATTATTTTTGAGGATTGTTAATAACTTTTTCCTCTTTTTATCTTTATTTGGCAATGGAAGTTCATTATCTTTGCAATTGATTCTTTTATATAATAAATTCTAATTTTTATGGCAAAATTTACTCATCTTCACGTTCACTCTCAATATTCTATCTTGGATGGGGCTGCAAGTATTTCTGGTTTGATTAATAGGGCAAAAGAGCTTTCAATGAATGCTTTGGCAATAACAGATCATGGTAATTTATATGGTGTTTTTGATTTTCATACTATGGCTCTTAAGAATGGCATTAAGCCATTGATTGGGAGTGAGGTTTATGTTGCAAGAGAAAGTCGTTTTAAGAAAGATGGAAGGAATTTTAGTGGAGATCATCTAATACTAATTGCCAAAAATGCAAAGGGTTATCAGAATTTAATGAAGCTAAGTTCACTTTCTTTTGACCCAAAATCATTTTATCGTACTTCGAGAATTGACAAAGAACTCCTCTTTGAATATAGCGAAGGGTTGATTTGTTCCTCTGCATGTTTGGGAGGTATTGTCCCTCAGTATATTCTTTCAAATAATATTGAGGATGCTGAAAAAACTGTTCAGGAATACAAGAGTGTTTTTGGGGATGATTACTATTTGGAAATTCAGAATCATGGTTTAGAAGAGCAGGCTATGGTCAAAGAAAAGATAATTGAAATTGCAAAGAAATATGAAGTAAAGGTTATTGCAACTAATGATGTTCATTATATTAATTCTACTGATTTTGATGCTCATAAGATTTTGATTTGTCTTAATACTGGTCAAAAGCTTAGCGAATATTCTAAAATGCATTATACAGGCTTAGAGTATTTTAAGTCTCAAGAAGAGATGGAAGAATTGTTTGCTGATATTCCTGAGGCTATTTCAAACACTCAAGAGATTGTTGACAAGGTTGAGGAATATCCACTGAAACGTGACCCAATCTTACCGGTTTTTGATATACCAAATAGCTTTGGACTAATTGAAGATTTTATTAAAAAGTATCCTAAGGAGGAAATTGAAAAAGAGTTATCTGAAGAGGAAATAACTAAAAAAGGAGGATATGAAAAGATAATAAGAACAAGGTTTGAGTTTGAGTATTTAAAACATTTGACTTTCAATGGAGCTAAGAAGAAATATGGAGAAGAATTATCTGATGAGTTGATAGAAAGAATTGATTTTGAACTCTCAACCATAAATAATATGGGCTACCCTGGCTATTTTCTAATTGTTCAAGATTTTATCAACTATTCACAAGACCATTTAGGTGTTATTGTTGGTCCGGGTAGAGGTTCTGCAGCTGGAAGTGTTGTGGCTTATTGTCTGGGAATCACTGCAATTGACCCTATTAAATATGGACTTCTTTTTGAAAGATTCTTAAATCCTGATAGAGTTTCATTGCCCGATGTTGATGTTGATTTTGATGATGAAGGAAGAGCAAGAGTTTTGGAGTATGTTCAAGAGAAATACGGTTCTGCACATGTTGCTCAAATCATTACTTTCGGTGCTATGGCTGCTAAAAGTTCAATTAGGGACGTTGCAAGAGTTTTAGAACTTCCTCTTCCAGAGTCTGACAGATTGGCTAAATTGGTTCCTGATAAACCTGGAACAACTTTAGAAGAAGCATATAAGGACGTTCCTGAGCTTAGAGATGCTCTTGAAAATGGAACAGAATTGGTTAAAAAGACTTTAAAGTTTGCAAAGGAGCTTGAAGGCTCAATAAGAAATATTGGTACTCATGCATGTGGAGTTATAATTGGTCCTGATGATCTTTCAAAATATATTCCTTTGGCTACAGCAACTGCAAAGGATGAGCAATCCATAATAACACAATTTGAAGGAAAGATTGTTGAGGATGTAGGAATGATTAAGATGGACTTTTTGGGACTTAAAACACTTTCCATAATAAAAGATGCTTGTGCCAATATTCAAAAATCTCATCAAATTCATATTAATCCTCGCGAAATTCCATTGGATGACAAACCAACTTTTGAACTTTTCCAAAGAGGAGATTCTATAGGGACTTTCCAATTTGAAAGCGATGGGATGAGGCAGCATATGCAAAATCTAAAGCCCGATAGGTTTGAGGATTTAATTGCAATGAATGCCCTATATCGTCCTGGTCCAATGCAATATATTCCTAACTATATAGCAAGAAAACATAAAAGAGAAAAGATAGTCTACGATATTCCAGAGATAATGGAGAAATACTTAGGTGAAACCTATGGAATTACAGTTTATCAAGAACAGGTTATGCAGCTTTCACAAGCAATTGCTGGATTTACAAAAGGACAGGCCGATACCCTTCGTAAGGCAATGGGGAAAAAGCAAAAAAAGGACATGGACGTATTGAAAGAGAAGTTTTTGGATGGCAGTAAGGAAAGAGGACACGATAAAGATTTAATTGAAAAGATTTGGCATGATTGGGAAAAGTTTGCCGAATATGCTTTTAATAAATCTCATTCCACTTGCTATGCCTACATTGCTTATCAAACCGCATGGTTAAAAGCACATTATCCAGCAGATTTTATGTCTTCAGTGTTAACTCATAACCTAAGTGATATTAAGAAGATTACCTATTATATTGAGGAGGCTCAAAGGCTAAAGATTTCTGTTCAAGGACCAGATATAAATGAATCAGAAATAAATTTTGCAGTAAACAAAAAGGGAGAAATCCGTTTTGGACTTGCTGCAATTAAGAGTGTTGGAGTTAATGCAGCACAAGAAATAATTAGGGAAAGAGATGAGAATGGACCTTTTCTATCTCCATTTGACTTCATAAGAAGGGTAAATGTTAATAAAAGATGTATTGAGGCATTAGTAAGTGCTGGCTCATTTGATAGCTTTACCAAGTATCATAGAGCACAATATTTTAACAAGGTAAAAACAGCTAATAACGACGAAATAACTATTATTGAGAAATTGGTTATATATGGAAACAAGATTAAGAATAATGAAAATTCTTCACAAGTTTCCTTATTTGAAGATAGTATTGAAGAAACTTACGCTGAACCTGAAATTCCTAATTGTATTGAATGGTCAAAGATCGAAATACTTAAGCAGGAAAAAGAATCAATTGGTTTCTATATATCTGGACACCCATTGGATAGGTTTACTTTAGAACAAAAACTATTTGAGAACACAAAACTCTCAGAACTTTCAGAAAGCCTTACTCCATTTGAAAATAAGATATTATACTTTGTAGGGATGATAACAAACAGCCAGGAAAAATTGACAAAAACTGGCAAAAATTATGGTAGCTTTGTTTTTGAAGACGAAACTTCAAGTAGAGAGATTACTCTTTTTAGTAAAGATTATATCAACTTCCATAAATATTTGATTGATGGGTTATTCGTCTTACTTAAAGCTACAGTTAAGAAAAAAGGATGGGGAGATGAAAATAGTAAGGATGCATTAGAATTTAAGATTTTACAAATTGAAGAATTAGATGAGGTGTTGGTTAAGTATGCAAAAGGTATTAAATTAGTTATGCCTATTGAAAATGTAAATAATGAATTTGTTGAAAAGGTTTTGAAAGCAGCTAAAAAATCAAAAGGAAATTCTTTAGTCTCTTTCTTTGTTATTGATTCAGAAGCAGATGTTGAAGTTACTCTAAAAGCAAGAAAACACATGGTTTCAATCCCTAAGTTTTTGGAAGAGATAAAAGAATATATTGAAAATAGAACTATTTATTCATATGATGTTGATGTTAGCACAATGTAATCGATGGAAAATTATATTGCATTTGATACAATTAAATCATTAGCATTAAAAGCTGGATTTCAAGACTGTGGAGCAATTGAGATAAAGAAATTTGATATCTCTTTCTTTAAAAATTGGATAGACAGAGGATATAATGCTGATATGCAATATTTAGAAAGATACATTGATATTAGAGAAAATCCTTCTCTCCTACTTGAAAATTCAAAATCTTTAATTAGTTTTATTGTCTCTTACAACATTGAATTACCTGATAACAAAGATGATAATATGCTTAAATTTGCTTCTTACAGCCTCTTTAATGACTATCATAAAGCAATTAAACAAGCATTATATGAATTAATTCATTGCATTCAAGATATTTATCCTAATTTTAAAGCTATTGCATTTGTTGATTCTGCTCCAATTTTAGAAAAAGTTATTGCAAAAGAAGCAGGCTTAGGATGGATTGGCAAAAACTCTTTATTGATTAATAAAACCTTTGGGAGTAAGATATTAATAGGAGAAATAATTACTAATTTCTCTACTGATTATAATAAAGATATTGAAATAGACTTATGCAAAGAATGTAATATATGCATTAATTCATGTCCAAACTCAGCAATCCTTAATAATAAAACCATAGATTCAAGGCTTTGCAATTCATATCATACAATTGAAAACAAGCATAATATCCCCCCAAATATAAATCTAAACTATTATATTTTTGGTTGTGACATATGCCTTAAAGCCTGTCCTTGGAATAAAAAAGAAATAGAGATATCTAAAATATTAACTCTAAACCCTAATATGCAAATATTTGAACAGAATATAAACAAAAAAATAACTGATAAAACAGATTTTAATAAAGCCAATAAGAACTCCTCTCTCTCAAGGATAAAGTTTTCAAAATTAATTGATAATATCAATCATAATGGGAAAGAAGTACTTCTTTGAGTTAATTTACTTATCTAAAATTGATAAACAAGCTTTAAATTAGAATAAGAAATTATATCTGAACAAAATATCAAATCAGAGAATAAAGGAAGATTATGCCTTCTCCCTTGACTTAAATCTATATTTAATGACGTTCGGAAGATGTGCCATACAAGCTCTGTACAATAAAAAGAAGTTGTGTCTTGCAAATCCATTGAAACATCAAATAACGGACTCCTATATATTATTTCTTTCACTTTACTATAAATAAGAATTGTGTCTTCCTGTTGTAAATCTGCTCTGTAAATACCTCCTGACAATGCTTTATCAGTTGCAAAAAACTCTTCTATCAACTCAACTTTTATCTTGTCCTTTTCATTCTTATTGCTTTCATTGGGAACTGCATGAACTACTCTCCATGCTGAATCAAACCAAATAACAAGACCTACATGAGAATAGATACTCTTTTTATCAATGCCTTTAACAATTTCACTTTCAACACTTTTTCCCTCACGAAAGACTATGTCCCCCGTTTGAAAAACTAAATTAGAAGGAATTTGCCAGTTATTATGATCTTCTTTACATGAGAAAAATAAGAAACAAACAAAGCAAAACAAGCAAATAACCTTCTTCATTAGTTTAATCAAAAACAATTTATTTATATATTAAATTGTTTCATCAATTATTTTTCCTGACTGATAACCATTAACTTCTAAAGAACCCAATGTTTTAGGCTCACTTCGAAGTTCTTCTCTTAGTTTTTTACCTAAACGGAAAGTTACATTAACTCGCTTTATTGTATCGGCATTTGCCTCTTCCAAAGTATTAACGCTTCGAGCATTCAATGTTACGCTAAACTCTCCAAACTCATCCAAATCAACTCCTCTACCATCTTTAAAATACTTTCCCATTACAAAAAAAGAAATTATCAATAGCATTCTTAATATCCCCTCTTGAAAGAGAGGACAAGTCAGTCATATCATCATAAATCTGATTAATCTTGACTTTTTTCGTCTTTTTCTTTATTACAAGAAACTTATTTCCGGGATTAAGTCCTGTTACGATCTTTCTTAATACCCTGATATACTCTATTGCCATAATTTAAATATTTTTAATTTGTAATTAAATATCTATCTCTTAATGTTACTAAAATTCCCTCTTTTATCCTCATAATAAGTTTTCAGTACTATTAAAACAAGATTATGAGGCTACTATAACAAGATTATGAGGGCTTGAAAAGCTTGTTTTAGAAGCCTCATAATCCTTTATTAGTTTAATCTTTAATTTTCCAAACTCCTTCAATCAGTTCAAGTTTGATCTTGTCTTCTTTGTTCTCAGTCTTATCTGACATTGTGGAGGTAAAAGAATACTTGACCTTAACAGTTGCTGTTTTACCATCTTCTACAATCTCTTCTGAAAGGATTTCATAGTCTTTCAAATCAAATTTAAAGCCCTCATACTTTGCAACTTCTTTTTTAATTTCCTCATCAGACATAGTAGTAAGAGACAAAGCCTTTTCTACTTTTCCACTTTTAAGAAAAGAATAATATTCATTTACAGTATTTTTTGGAGTTGATATTTTTCCTCCTTTACAGCCAATGATTAGGGCTGACACAATTAATATGAGTGATAACGCTCCTATAATTTTTTTCATAAATCTTGTTTATTAAATTATTAAAATACATTTTTTCCATTTCACTGTCTATTCCCATGCAATTGGAATATTTCGAAATTCCATATTAGCATTATCGTTGCCGCTGGCACCTTTGTCATTTCCCACATTTAACCACCACGCAATAGAAACCAATTCAAATGCTTCAAGAGTTGCCGGAACACTTTTAAAAGTAACTTCATACCTTACAGCAATCCCATTTGGGCACCCCTTATCTACAGATGTATAAGCAGACTTGTTATTAAAAGAGTTGCCTGATTTGTCATAAGCCTTATCCATTCCTCTCCCTCCAACTCTGAAATCGGCTTTTAGTCTCTTTGATTTGGCTGTGAATGCAATCATTACAGTTTCCGATGCTCTATCTCCAACGCATTCTACAAACTCAACATCAAGGTTTCTTTTGATCAAAGCAGGTATTACCGCAAATGGTTCATCGGTCATATTGATGCCAGTTGTCTGCTCTCCAACTTTTTTAACAAAGGAACCGAACTTTGATTTCTTTTTTTCTTTTTTCTCTGCTTTTCCCTCTTTTTGTTCCTGAGCCTTTAATGACATTGGACAAACAGCTAATAATACTGCAGCTAAAAACAGTATTGTAATTTTTTTGTTCATAAGTTTTTAATTTTTAGTAATTGATTTTGAATAATGGAAGCAAATTTAATTGAAGTCTATTTCTCAATACTTGCTTTAAATAAAATTTAACTGTCATTCTGTAAAAAAATATTTAACTATTTGAAAAGATGGAAAATGCATGAGAGAAAACTAATTTAAAAATCTGAAAAAGATTTATTTTACATCGTTAAATCTATAAAAAATAGTTTTAATAGTAAGTATTCTGATTTTTTTCTCGTACTTTGCATAGCAAAAAAGAAGAAAATAAATAAGAATAATGACAGATTTAAATATTTTATTATCATTTTTATATTTTACCTCAGGTATAAACTTTGCAGCTCTCTTTACTTGCTCAATAATACTTTACAAAAAAAGGAAGTATAGCTTCCAGAAATTTTTTGCTCTTACATTTTTTTATTGGGGCATTTCGTTTTGTAATATATTTTTCTATGATTACAAAGAATTTCACAACATAAACTGCTTTTCAAACACCTTAATCCTTACTCTTGATTTTTGGATTGTAGGCTTTATGATAATATCTTTACTTCATCTTCTACATTATAAATCTAGTTCTCTAAAACATACATATATTGTTTCTTTTCCATTTTTTCTTTTTACAATTAGCTTTTATATTACAAAATCGGAATATATACTATATATTTTGCAGTACTTTACAAGTATTTTATGTTTTGTGATGTATATATATATTGAAATTCAAGTTAGAAAATATGGGCGAAAAATAAAAGCTTACCACTCTAATCTGGAGAAGATACACCTACAATGGACAGTTAATATTCTTCGCATTTGCCTTCTTATAGTAATTCTATGGCTTATTTTAAGTTTCAATTTTACGCCTATTATAGACCTTATATACAATCTCTTGATGCTACCATCAATTCTTTATATAAGCAAAAGAATCTACAATCAGGAACTTTCAAAAGAGTTAGACTTAATTGAGAAAGAAGAAATTAATTATAACTTCCATTTTGATATTTCAGAAATAATACGAGAAAAGCAATACTATTTAACTGAAGATTTGAATCTTGATGTACTTGCAAGTCACATAGGCACCAATCGTACCTACCTATCTCGCTTTATAAACAATGAGTTAAAAACCAATTTTTACGATTATATAAATAATTTTCGAATTGAGCATGCTGAGAATTTACTAAAAGATCCCAATTGTAAATTAAACTTAGAATCAATAGCATATGAGTCTGGATTTCGTTCTTACAGTACTTTTAATCGTTTTTTCAAGAAGAAATATAACACAACACCAGGGGATTTTAGAACTAAACATTTAAATGGAAATTTTTTATAATTTCTCAATCAATTTATTTCTTTTAGAAACTAATCAAATAAGGTATTCTTGCTTGAACCCCTTTCATATCAGATATGCTTTTTAGCTCCAAGAAGAATGAATAAGGCTTACCCAACTCTTTTGTAAATAGTTTCAACTCCACTTCTTGACCCATAGCACTGAAAATTTGCTCAGCAATATCCTTAGTCTTTGGTAGTGTAACAACTCCATAGTCTTGTATCTTAGCCTCTTTAGCAGCTATTTCAATAGATTTGTATAAACCTCCGAACTCATCAACCAAGCCCAAATTCTTAGCATCCATTCCAACCCATACCCTACCTTTTGCAATGCTATCGATATATTGGAATGATTTATTTCTTCCTGTTGCCACTCTATCCACAAAGTTATTATAAAATACGTCTATACTCTTTTGCATAATTGCTCTTGTATCGGTTGACATTGGTGCTACACCTGAAATAAAAACAGAATTTTTGTGGGTTTGAACCGTATCGAAACCTATTCCAATCTTATTTTTTAAGGCTTTTCCAAAATTAGGAATAACTCCAAACACTCCAATTGAACCGGTTATTGTTATTGGATTAGCAACTATCTTCTGAGCTCCACAAGCCATTTCATATCCTGCTGATGCAGCCACATCTCCCATAGAAACTATAACAGGTTTTATCTTATTGGCTTTAATTACCTCATTAGTCATTTGTTCTGAAGCAATTGCATCTCCGCCTCCTGAGTTAATTCTAAGCACAATTGCCTTAATCCTACTATTCTCTACTGCCCTTCTTAATTCTCTAACTATTGTCTCGCTTCCAATTGACAAATCTCCACTCTTTCCTTGTCCAACATCACCATAAGCATAAATAACAGCAATTTGATCCTTTCCTTTAGGCATAATATCAACAATTGAACTCCTATACTTTCTATATTGAACCCAATTAACTTTCTTCAATTTCAAATCTTTCTTGATTTTTTCTTGAATATCTGTTCTAAATGTGAGATTATCAACATATTTATTCTTTAATGCATCTTCTGCCATAAAAGTTTCTAAATTTGATACATTTTTATTTAATGTTGAAATATCTATTTTTCTAGATTCTGAAATATTATTTGATATATAACCCCAAATTGAAGAAATATAAGCTTTGATTTGAGTTCTACTTGCCTCACTCATTTTGTTATTAACAAACATTTCGCCAGCGCTCTTAAAGTCATTATTTGCTGGACGAAGAAGTTCAACATCAATATCAAATTTGTTTAAAAGATCCTTAACGAACATCACCTGACCACCAAGACCAGTAAGCTGTACGTGACCAACTGGATTAAGCGCAATCTCATCGGCAACTGTTGCTAAGTAATATGCGTTCTGAGTGTAGCTATCGCTAAATGCATATATCTTTTTCTTTGACTCCTTAAAGCCTACTAAGGCATCTCTCATTTCTTGAACAGTTGCCCAACCATTTGCTTGAATTAGTGATAAATCCAGCATAATGGCTTTAATCTTCGGATCTGCTTTTGCTTTATTGACAACTGCAATAAATTCAGTAAGTCCAATAGATGAACTAATATCAATATCATCCTTATCTGCCATTAATAATGAAGAAAAATCAGATACTTCCCTATCATAAATAGGTTTGTCCAATTTAATTACCAATACAGAGTTATCATTGATTGTTGGAACGCTCTTGGTAGAAGACGCAATGATTGAAGTTCCAATAACAAAAAGAAGTACAATTATTAGTATGGTTGATAAAAACACTCCCAAGCAGGAAGCAAACATGAATTTGAAAAATTGTTTCATAATGATTATTTGTTTTAATTGTTTTGTTTATTATTATCGTTTACTTTTTCAACTAATTGAAGTAATGATTTGTCTAAAGTAATTGTTAGATCAATACCTAAGGAATCAATGCTAACAGTAAAATTATTCTTAGCCTTTTTATGTTTAACCCTACCTACTAATCCTGCAAATCCCCCATCAATAATCCTTACCATATCGCCAAGTTTCGGAGTAGTTTGAGACTGTATGTCAATCTCAATCTCCTTTTCTAACAAAAGCTTTATTGAATTAATTTGATATTCAGGAATAGGACAAGCCTTACCATTGAACCAAACAAACTTTACACATCCATTAATTTTCACTATTTCCCAAATATCTTTCTCTTCAATATTTGTAAATATATAAGAAGGTATCAATGGTGTTTCAACTAACTTTTTCCTATCCTTCCATTGCCTTAGCACTTTTCTTAAAGGTAAATAGACCTCATATCCTCTTTTCAACAACTCTTTCTCGACAATCTTTTCCTTTCTTGGTTGAACATAAAGAGCAAACCAATTCTTCATATAATTATTTTTACGCTATTCACATCATTAGTTTCACATGAAACTCATAATGTAAGTAACTATGACTAAATAGAATTATTAAAAAATACTATCAATTAAATTCTCATCAGCAATATTAGGAAGAGTAACCTTTAATCTTGGTTCAACCTCCATAGCTCTCTTTATTGAAAAGATAGCACCTTCATTTCTTGCCCAACTTCTTCTTGAAATTCCATTATTAACATCCCAGAAAAGCATATTTCTCAGTCTTCTTTCAGCATCATCAGAACCGTCAATAACCATTCCAAAGCCTCCATTTATAACTTCTCCCCATCCTACTCCACCTCCATTGTGCAAGGAAACCCATGTTGCTCCACGGAAACTATCTCCAATACAGTTTTGAACAGCCATGTCAGCAGTAAAAGAAGAACCATCATAAATATTGGAAGTTTCTCTATAAGGACTATCGGTTCCTGAAACATCGTGATGATCTCTTCCCAAAACAATAGGAGCTGATATTCTTCCATCCTTTATTGCTTTATTGAATTCTGCAGCTATTTTTGTTCTTCCTTCACTATCGGCATAGAGTATGCGTGCCTGAGAACCAACTACCAAATTATTTTCCTTAGCACCTTTAATCCATTGAATATTATCCCTCATTTGTTGCTGAATTTCAGCAGGAGATTCTTTTGCAATTTCCTCTAAAACCTCCATAGCAATATGATCACTAACATCTAAATCTTCACTTTTCCCAGAAGTACAAACCCAACGGAATGGACCAAAGCCATAATCAAAACACATAGGTCCCATAATATCCTGTACATAGGAAGGATAACGAAAAGAACCATCTTGATTCATCACATCAGCCTTTGCTCGAGAGGCTTCCAATAGAAAAGCATTTCCATAATCAAAGAAATACATCCCCTTTGCAGTTAATTTATTAATTGCGGCAACATGACGTCTCAAACTCTCTTGCACCTTTATCTTAAACTCTTCTGGTTTGTCTGCCATCATTATGTTTGACTCTTCAAAACTAACTCCTACGGGATAATAGCCACCTGCCCAAGGATTATGAAGCGACGTTTGGTCGGAACCCAAATCTACTTTAATATCATTTTCTGCAGCAGACTCCCATAAATCAACCACATTACCCTGGTAAGCAAAAGATACTACTTCTTTATTTTTTCTTGCTACACTTACTCTTACCCAAAGTTCTTCTAAATTATCATAAACCTCATCAACCCATTTTTGATTATGACGAGTGTGAGTAGCCTTTGGATTAATTTCTGCTGTTATTGAAACGCATCCTGCAATATTTCCAGCCTTAGGTTGAGCACCACTCATTCCACCTAAGCCAGCAGTAATAAATAACTTACCTCCAAGCCCATCATTATCAATCTTTCTTCCTGCATTCAAGACAGTTATGGTGGTTCCATGCACGATTCCCTGAGGTCCAATATACATATAACTTCCAGCAGTCATCTGTCCATATTGAGAAACACCTAAAGCATTAAATTTTTCCCAATCATCTGGCTTTGAATAGTTAGGGATTACCATTCCATTTGTAACAACAACTCTTGGAGCGTCCTTATGGCTTGGGTATAAGCCCATTGGGTGTCCAGAGTACATAACAAGAGTTTGCTCTTCAGTCATTTCAGCTAAGTATTTCATAGTTAGACGATATTGAGCCCAATTTTGGAATACAGCCCCATTTCCTCCATAAGTTATTAATTCGTGAGGGTGTTGAGCAACAGCATAATCAAGATTGTTCTGAATCATTAACATAATGGCTGCAGCTTGTTTTGTCTTTGCTGGATACTCCTCAATATCTCTTGCATACATCTTGTAGTCAGGACGATACCTATACATATAAATTCTTCCATAGGTATCCAATTCTTCCTTAAATTCCTTAGCCAATTCCTTATGAAACTTGGAATCAAAATATCTTAATGCATTCTTTAATGCTAATTTCTTCTCCTCTTTTGTAAGTATATCTTTTCTTTTAGGTGCGTGATTTACAGTGAAATCATATTCTTTTTTAGCTGGAAGATAATCAGGAATACCCTCCAAAATAGCTTGCTTGAATTCCATTTTATTTATATTTTATATTAATCTAAACCCTCATTCTAAGTAAAAATCTCTAATAATTAATCTACAAAAGTACATAATTTATCCCATTTGCACAAAGTTTATTCATGCTTCATAGAAAGAAAGTTTGGAAGAAACTCCTATTTTTTTTTAACTTAAGCTTATTTTCAAAAAGTCATGTAAATATTTCTTTAAACTTAGATTAGTCTAAAAGGGAAAATTTACTTCTTATATGAAGCAATAAAATCCTTTATGATATTACAGAAATCAAGATGTTTTGTAAAGGAAAGTCCTTCTCCATTATCATAAATAGTATGATACTCATTATATTCGCATCCAAAAGTAAAAAGAAAGAAGGCTGGAACTCCTTTTTGAACAAAAGGACAATGATCGGAATTGCAACTCTCCCCTCCAATCCTTATTTCATTAAAATATCTCTTCGTTTCATTAATTTCTTTCATCGTTTTAGAAGCATCAAACTCCTTTTCACCATTAATAAGTGCAATACCTCCCGACCCTGTTCCACACATATCCATATTGAATAGGAATTTAACTTTTGTCAAATCTATTAAAGGGTTTTCAGCAGCGAATTTAGAGCCTAAAAGTCCTATTTCTTCGGCAGTTGTGAAAATAAAAACTATAGAATAATCGGAAGGGTTTTGGGAGTAGTATTTAGCCAAGTCGAGCAGCACAGCAACACCTGAGGCATTATCGTTAGCACCTGGGAAAAAACAATCTTCTCCAATTTTACCAAGATGATCGTAATGAGCAGTAAACACATAAAAACTATCTTTATGTACCTTACCCTCAACCATTCCCCATACATTTTGAGTTTCATAATCTTCTACCCAATTAGATTTAATTGATAGTTCCAAGTAGTCAATCTTCTTACTAAACTCTTTATCTTTGAGCATAATGATAGGAAAGTTATACTTTAATCTTCCGGAGAAGAATTGCATCTTATCACAATTCTGAATAATAAAAATTTGAGGAGAAATTTCTTTTTCATTTAATAGTCTTATTAAGCTATGAACTTTCACATAATCAACTTCTTTCACATCAAATAAAAGAACTTTACCATTGTATTTTTCTAAATTTTCTAAATCTTTTTCTTTCGAAAAATCTATTTTTATTGGCTTTACATTTTTTATTTTAAGCTCAACAGTTGGTGAAGAGCCATAAACTAAAAACTCTTCTCCTAATTTCAAATATGAACTATTGATTGAATGAAGCTTAAGAGTTGAAGAAAGAATATTATTTACATTTATTGGGAGCTTTTGTTGATATGGATAATTCATTATAGACTTAAGTCCACTCTTCACAAGCTCTCTTTCAATGAAATTTGCAGCTTTTCTGTCTCCATCTTCTTGATATCCCCTACCCTTAAATTCTTTTGAAATTAGAGAGTCTAAACAATAATGTGCATACTTATATGATTGTGCATTTAGAAAATTAGTTACTATAATAAATAGTATTAAAAGTTTAGTTTTCATATATTTAGTTATTTGTTTGTATTAAAACACGTTCATTTACCCAGTTTTTCATCCAAATTTCCTTGTTAATTATCATGTTATCAGTATTTAAGCTATTACCCTTAAGGTCTTTTTTAATCTTTCTTGCATTTCCTTCTTTTATCTGATAACCAATCTCTTGTATTAGATGTTCATCATTAGTATTTCCAATTTTCAAAAACACAAAAATCCCTACCTCATTATTAAATTTATCCATCCACTCCCCTGCTCTATCGTATCCAGAATTTCTTTTCTTGTAAAAGACCTTTTTATTATAGGACTCATAAATATTACCAAATCTTCTTGCCTTCTCAACTCCAATTTTACTTGAAAGCTTGTACATTAGATAGATATGCCTAAAGGCATCTTGTTCTCCTTCGGAAAAATTAGAATTTAAGTAACTTATATTTAATTGTTTATTTGAAAAACTACTTACCTGTTTAGATACTTTCTTTACTTTCAGAGATGAATTTGGATTTGATAATATCCATACTTTATCCTTAAAATCTAAACTCCAAAAAATCTTATTAAAATTTTGAGAAAAACTATTATGAAAAAAAAATACAAAAATAATAACAGTAAAAATTTTATTCTTCATTGGGATTTTTTTCTGAACTTTTTCTATCAAAAATTATTTTTCAAATTTCTTTACTCAAATTTGCTAATAAATTTTAACTATTCTTAACTATTATAGTTTATACTTTGTCAATCTAATAGAAAATTTTCAATTCTCAATGTTAAAAAACAAAAAAATTATCCTCAAATATACTATAATAATTATCTGTTTACTACGGGTTTAAACTATGAATTAAATGTTAAAATCTATAATTATTTGTTGTATTATTTTCTTTCAATTTTTCAATTTTGGAAGAAAAAATACCTATTTTATCAATCCTAATTCTTTTGAAATATCAAGCATCTTAATTATTGGTTTTTTTGCACTCTCAATTAATTCGTCATTCAAAATAATTTCAAATTTTTCCTCCTCAAGTGAAGCAAGAACCTTATCAATAGTATTAAGTTTCATATATTGACAATCATTACAAGCACAACTTTCATCCTGAGTAACTACAATAAACTCCTTATTTGGATTATCCTTCTTAAGTTGGTGTACAATCCCTGATTCTGTGGCAACTAAGAATTTTTTATTATCACTATTCTTAACATAATTAATCATTGCTGAGGTTGAACCTACATAGTCAGCAATTTTCAATACAGCATCATTACATTCAGGATGAGCAATTAAGATAGCATCAGGATGTTCTAATTTTTGTTTTAATGTAAATTCTGCTGTCAATAATTCATGAACCTCACAAGTTCCATCCCAAAGAAGCATATCTCTTCCAGTTATTCTATTAATGTATCCACCTAAATTCTTATCAGGTGCAAATATAATTTTTTGTTCCTTTGGTATTGAGTTAACTATCTGAACTGCATTTCCAGAAGTACAAATTATATCGGATAAAGTTTTTATCTTTGCACTACAGTTAATATAGGAAATAACTATATGATCAGGATTTTTTTCTTTGAATTTTCTAAACTCATCCTCAGGACAAGAATCTGCTAATGAACAACCTGCCTCTAAATCTGGAATTATTACTTTCTTCTTTGGATTAAGAATTTTGGCTGTTTCTCCCATAAAGTGAACACCACAAAAGAGAATTAAATCACTTTCAGCATCCTTTGCCTTATTTGCTAAATTTAAACTATCCCCTATAAAATCCGCAATATCTTGTATTTCTGGTATTTGATAATAGTGAGCAAGAATAATAGCATTCTTCTCTTCTTTTAACTTTAAAATTCTTTTTATTTTTTCTTCAGTAGTCATTTTTCTTTCGCTTAAATATATTAATACTTCTTTTTATAATAAATATAATGATTATTATAGCTTGTTAGTATGGTTGAAAACTAATATTAGATTTTTTTGTTTTATCCAAAAAGATAATTCACCAAACAAGTTCTTAAAAAGTTCTTATATCCTATTTCATTATTAATTAACTAAATAAATTGGTTATTAACAAATATAACAATATAAGTTTTGTTGATAAATATATTATTGAATTCATATGATTTTTGTAGAAAACTCATTTGAAAACTTATTAATAAACCACCAATTTATCCACAAAATTATATCATATAAAATTGATAAACAAATTTTCAACAAAAAATAATTAGATACTAACAATTATATGTAATAATTTTATGGTTTGAAAAATAATTAGTTGCAAAATAATTAGTATTTTTGCTAAGTATATTTTGATTTTATTATCAAAGAATTAAAGGTTAGATAGAGTATTTACACAAATTTAAAGTTATCAACATATGACAAATAATTCAAAAATTATTCCCATAGGCTCCGACCATGCAGGCTATGAATTAAAGGAATATTTAAAGCAAGAACTCTCAAAATTAGGCTATAACCTTAAAGATTATGGAACTTTTTCATTAGATAGTTGCGATTATCCTGATTTTATTCATCCTTTGGCAAAGGATATTAATGATGGAGTTTATCCATTAGGAATAATTATGTGTGGAAGTGGTAATGGGGTTCAAATGACTGCAAATAAATATATAAATGTTCGCTGTGCACTATGTTGGGAAGTGGAAATTGCTTCTTTGGCAAGACAACATAATGATGCTAATATTTGTTCATTACCTGCAAGATTTGTTAGTAGGGAAGAGGGTTTAAAGATTGTAAAAACATTCTTGGAAACACAATATGAAGGTGGAAGACATCAAAGAAGGGTAGAAAAAATTTCACAAATATTAAAGTAATTAGACCAAGTCTATGAATACATTGGAGTATAAATTTTTTATTTCAGACTGTAAGAAGGCTTTAGAGAAAGGAAATGAAGTTGATATTAAATTTGATATTGACGATATTTGTCTTAAAACCTTTAGTAATTATGGTACTGCAAGGAAAAAAGCTGCAAATCTAACTCAAAAATATATAAATCATATTGATGAATTGCTGGTTTCTTTCGAAAAGAAATACAACGAAAATGGTGGAAAACTTAATTGGTCAATAGATTATGATTCACTTTCTGAAGATATTATTAAGATATTAATTGATAGGAAAATTAAGGGAGTAAATCTTTTCGAAAGCAGGTTTGTTGAGGAGTTGGGATTAGCCAAAATTCTTAAAAATGAGGAAATAAGTATTAATCTTCAATCAAATAACTGTATAATTTTTGAACCAAGATATATAATTTCTCAAACAGGAAGCATGTATTTGGTATTTAATTCTGCAATTGAAATGCAGCAGGTTTTGTCAGCAAACCTTAAAATTTTTGTCCTTCCAATTAATAGCATTTTAAAGAATATTGAAGATGTTGAACTATTGTCCAAGCTCTATTCAATAAATAAAAATAAGGAAGAAAACCTACCTTTGACCACCTTTTATACACTAAAACCAAATGAAGAAAATAATGTAGAGCTATTTATAGTTGACAATGGAAGAACAAATCTCTTAGAGTCAAAGGAACATAGAAAAGCTCTAACTTGCATTGATTGTGATGCATGTAAAAAGGTTTGTCCGATTTATTCCTTGATAGGTGATATGCCTTATAATAACGTTTTCACAGGACCAATTGCAAATGTTGTTTTGCCTTTTTTGGAAACAGTTAATGGATGTATGCATTTGAGTTTTAATTGTATTCTTTGTGGTAATTGCACCAAGGTTTGCCCAATGAATATACCATTAACCGACTTAATTATTGCAAATAGAAACATATTTTATGAAAATAAATACATAGATTTTTCTGATAGATATAGGATAAAAATTCTTAAAAAAAATCTAATAAAAAGAAAGAAACTCAATAGGAGTGCATGGAGGAAAGAATTAGCGTTGAAGCTCTATGTGAAAAGAAGAATCACCATTAAAAGACCATTACCAAAATTTGCTAAGGTTAGCTTTTCTAAATCAAAATCTCTAAAATGAATACCAAAATTGTCAAAGAAGGAATTGATGAAATAATTAGAAATGGAAGAAATTCTATAAATAAGAGAGAGGCTTCAATCAAATGTCTTCAATGCCTCGACCTTACTTCATTAAATTCCACAGATAATGAAAAAACTATAATAAACTTAATTGGGAAGTCAAGTATTGAGGAATTAGATTCAATCAATGTTGCTGGAATATGTGTTTATCCTACTTTTCTTAAAACCTTAAGCAAGAATCTTCATAATAAAGAAGTAAAAAAGGTTGTGGTTAGTGGAGGGTTCCCTCATGGACAATTGCCATTAGAACTCAAGATAAATGAAGTAAAATTCTCTATTGATAATAATGCTGAGGAGATAGATATAGTAATGAATAGAGGATTATTTTTGGATGGGAATTTTAGAGAAGTTTCACGAGAAACATCATTAATGAAGCAGGTTTGTGGAGATAAAATTTTGAAAGTAATTTTGGAAGTTGGAGATTTACTAAACTTGGATGATATTTTTAAGGCAAGTATGATTAATCTTGAAGCTGGAGCCGACTTCATAAAGACTTCAACTGGGAAAACAGAAAAAGGAGCCGATATTTATTCCTTTTCAGTTATGTTGGAGGCTCTAAAAAAGTATTATGAAAATACTGGAATTCTTAAGTCTATAAAGGCAGCAGGAGGAATTTCAACTGCTGAACAAGCTTTGGATTACTGTATTTTATTTTCTCATTATTTCGGAGAGGATAATCTTAATCCAAAACACTTTAGGATAGGTGGGAGCCGACTAAGAGATAATTTAGTTGAGTATATTCTGAAATAGATTTAATTTATTGATATAATTTTCCATTTTGCAAAATTTCTAAAAGCCACTCACGGCAGAGATAAAGAGGGTTTTAATATCAAAAAACAAAGCTTTAATCTCCCAAAACCTTATTTCAATCTAATTAAACTTCGTTTTAATCTTAGAATCATGCCATGATATCACCGAGATCATGCCATGATCTCCTCCACATCATGGCATGATTTACCCAAGATCATGGCATGATCTTTACATCAAAACGAAGTTTAAAAAGTTCAAAGCTTGATATAATTAGATTAAAGCCTTATTTACAGAGATTTATGCCTCATTATTTTCTTCCTAAAATATGGTTATTTCTATTATAATTTAGTTAAATTTTTCACTCGAGAGGGTTTAGCTGGTAGCATAACAAAAAAGTTGATAATTTGATTTGTATAGCTGCAATCTGTTAAGTAATTCAGCAGGATAGAATCTTATCCAATACGTCAGAGGGAAGTGAGAGTGCGTTTGAAGAGTTTATAAGGGCTAAGACAATGCATTTTGTTATCTAAATACTAAGAATTCCAAATAAATGTAGTAATTTTGTAGCTTGATTTAATTTACATTTAGTTTAATTAGGTAAATATGAAGCAATTAAAAAACAGGTTTGCCTCTTACACAGAACCTCAAAGGGTCAAAGAAATGGGGATTTATCCTTATTTTCGTATGATTTGCAGCGATCAGGATTGTGAAGTATTGATGAATGGGAAGAGAGTTTTGATGTTTGGTTCAAATTCCTATTTGGGATTGACCAATCATCCAAAGATTATTGAGGCTGGTGTGGCTGCTTTTAAGAAATATGGTTCTGGTTGTGCAGGTTCTCCGTTTTTGAATGGAACGCTGGATATTCACATTGAACTTGAGGAGAAATTAGCTTCCTTTGTTGGGAAAGAAAAAGCTATTGTATACTCAACAGGTTTTCATGCCAACATAGGGGTTATCCCAACAATTGTAGGAAAGGGAGACCATTTAATTTTAGATGAATTGGATCATGCCTCAATCATTGAGGGAAGAAGAATTTCTTATGCTAAGAACTATAAGTTTAAACATAATGATATGTCTTCTTTGGAAGCTATTCTTCAGAAAATACCTTACGATGAAATAAAGCTTATTGTTGTTGATGGGGTCTATTCTATGGAGGGAGATATTGCAAATCTGCCTGAGATTATGGCTTTGGCACGAAAGTATAATGCTGATGTTTATGTTGATGAGGCTCATAGCTTGGGTATTTTTGGAAAGGGTGGAAGTGGTATATGTAATCATTTTGGAGTTAGTGAAGATGTTGATTTGATTATGGGAACATTTAGCAAGAGTTTGGCTGCTATTGGTGGTTTTATTGCTACAGACAAAGAGACAATCAACTATTTGCGACATACTTCTCGTCCATATATTTTCTCAGCATCCATTTCTCCTTCAGCAACAGCGAGTGTTATTGCAGCATTGGAAGTGATTAAACAAGAGCCTCAAAGGATTGAAAATTTATGGGAGGTTACAAACTATGCGATCAATGCTTTTAGAACAAATGGTTTTGAGATTGGTCCGACTCAATCGCCAATAATTCCTCTATATGTTAGAGATACCGAAAAGACATTTATGATAACTAAGGAAATATATGATGAGGGGATATTTATTAACCCTGTTATCCCACCAGCATGTAGTCCTGATGCAACATTAATTCGTTTTTCGTTGATGGCAACCCATACTCATGAGCAGGTTGATTTAGCTATTGATAAGCTAACAAAAGTCTTTAAGAAGTACGGTGTTATACAATAATTGAATTTAATAGCTCAATAAATGAATAAGGAAATAAGGATAGAGGAAGTTAGGGACAGAAAAGGTTTTAATCAGTTTTTGAAGATCCCCTACAAGCTTTTTAAGGATGATAAGATGTGGGTGCCTTCGCTTTTGATGGATGAAAAGATTGTTTTCAACAAAAAGAAGAATCCAGCTTTTGAGTTTTGTGAATCAAAGATATTTTTAGCTTATAAGAATGATGAGTTGGTTGGACGCATTGTTGGGATACTTAACAAAAGCTCCAATGAGATTTGGGAACAAAAAAGGATGCGTTTTGGGTGGTTTGATTATATTGATGATTTAAGTGTTGCACAAGCACTTCTAAATGCAGTTGAGTCTTGGGCAAAAGAAAAGGGGATGAATGAGGTTGTTGGACCTATGGGCTTTACTGATATGGATAAAGAAGGTATGATGGTTGAGGGCTTTGATACCAATTGTCCAATGGCATGCTACTACAACCCTTCATACTATCCACCAATAATTGAGAAATTGGGCTATAAAAAAGAAGTGGACTGGGTACAGTATGAGATAAAGGCTAACCAACCAATTCCAGAAAAGGTTGCAAAGATAAATAACCTGATTAAGGATAAATATAATCTTAAGATTGTTGATGGGCTTTCAAAGAAGAAAATAGTTAACCGCTATGGGCAGAAGATTTTTAACCTAATCAATCGTTCTTTTTCTTGTCTTTTTGGCTATGTTCCTTTGAATGAAAAACAGATAAAGTTCTATATAGGGCAGTATTTTAGCTTTATTGACCCCAAACTAATATGTTTTATTGTTGATGAAAAAGACGATGTTGTTGCTTTTGGAGTTTCTATGCCTTCATTTTGTGAAGCATTAAGAAAATCAAAAGGAAAGCTATTCCCTTTTGGATGGTATTATTTCCTTAAGGCTTTAAAGAATTACGATTACATCGATTTATATTTGAATGGAGTTGACCCTGATTGGCAAAATAAGGGAGTACATTCTCTTTATTATGTGGAAATGAATCGTCGATACATTGAATTAAACTCTAAAATGGCAATTGCAAATCCTCAACTTGAAACTAATCAAGCATCACAAATTTGGGAAAAATATAAGAGTAGGATAGCAATTCGTCGTAGAGCTTACATAAAAGAAATCTAAGAAGAAATGTTGAAGGTTTTAGTAACAGGAGCAAGTGGATTTATTGGAAGCACCTTGGTTGAAAAACTTCTTCAAGAAGGATATCAAGTAACGGCAGGCATTAGAAAATCAAGTAGCAGAAAGTATTTACAAGACCAAAGGATAAGTTTCTTAGACCTTCCTTATAATAATCCCGATGAGTTAGAAAGAATTCTCAAGGAAGAGAACTTTCATACAATTTTTCATCTTGCAGGACTTACAAAAGCAAAGAAAAAAGAAGATTTTTACAAAGTAAACTTTGGCTATGTAAAGAATTTGGTTGATGCACTTCAAACTACATCAACCAAATTAATATTCTTTAGTAGTTTTGCAGCACATGGTCCTGGTGATGAAACAACTTTTTGTGAGTGCAGGGTAGAGGACCTAAACAAGCCCAACACCGAATATGGTAAAGCCAAACTACAAGCAGAAGAATACATTAGAGATAATTTTGAGGGCAAATACATTATCCTTCGTCCAACAGGAGTTTATGGTCCACGTGAAACAGATTATTTTGTATACTTTCAAACCATTAATAATCACCTTGAGCCATATCTTGGATTTGTTGCACAAAGACTGACTTTTGTTTATGTTGATGATTTAGTTGATGTAAGCATATTGGCAATGAATTCAGAAATAAGTGGTAAAACCTATTTTGTTAGTGACGGCAAGCTCTATTTGGATACTGAATTTGCTCAAATAACCAAAAAAGTATTAAATACTTGGACAATAAAACTTAAATTCCCTTTGTTTATAGTAAT
Organism: Bacteroidales bacterium UBA4893; assembly: GCA_002399025.1. Lineage (GTDB taxonomy): Bacteria > Bacteroidota > Bacteroidia > Bacteroidales > P3 > UBA10566. Next base: position 69,760 of record DHCV01000027.1, read on the forward strand.
GTGGATTAGTTCGCTTATGGAATTTATTGGCAAATTAATAGGAAAATCATTTACCCTAAACAAAGATAAATTCAACATACTTAAAGCGAGAAACTGGAATTGTGGGATAGAGGATTTGAAAAAAGACTTAGGTTATAACCCTAAGGTAGATTTGCAAAAAGGAGTAGAGAAATCAATTTGCTGGTATAAACAAGAGAAGTGGTTGAAATAGGTTAAATAAATGAAATGACTAATGAAGTAATTATATCGAAGTTAGATAAGTTTATAAGAAAGTACTATAAGAATAAGCTGATTAAAGGCATATTATATTGCGTATTTCTTCTTTTAAGTTTCTTCCTTATACTTAACACCCTTGAATACTTTGGTTATTATTCCACTCTCACTCGTTCCATTCTATACTATTCCTTCCTTGCAGTTTCACTTTTAATAATCTATTTCTTTATTATTGTTCCTCTTTTTAAGTTATTCCGACTAACAAAAACCATATCTTATAAGGAAGCAGCAAACATAATAGGCACTCATTTCCCAGAAGTTTCAGATAAACTTTTAAACCTTCTTCAACTTCAAGACATAGCCTCAAAGGAAGATTCCGAACTCTTGGAGGCAAGCATTAAGCAAAGAACAAACGAGCTAACACCCATACCTTTTGTTAAGGCAATTGATATTTCAAAGAACAGGAAATATATTAAATGGACATTAATACCTGTATTGATAATAATTTTAAGTGGGATTTTCTTTCCAAGCTTTATTAGTGAGCCAACATATCGCTACATTAACCACTCAAAGCATTTTCAAAAACCAGCACCATTCTCTTTCACTCTTCTTAATAAAGAACTAAAAGTATTGCAGCACGGAGATATTGACATTAAGGTTAGGATTGAGGGCGAGGTTCATGTAGATAAGGTCAACATAGTAATAAACAAACAGATTTTCCAGATGAATAAGGAAAAGAAAGATGTTTTTTCCTATTCCATAAAGCAAATTCAGAATAAAACAAGTTTCCATTTTGAATCTTCGGGAATAACAAGTAAAGACTATAATATTGAAGTAAACCCTAAGCCGATTCTTTTAGACCTTCAAGCAGTTATTACCTATCCTTCCTACACTCAAAAACCTCAAGAAACACTTACTAATGTTAGCAATTTCTCAGTTCCAAAGGGAAGTACAATTAACTGGAGAGCAATAACAAGGGACACAAGAACCCTAATCTTTAAGAGTAATCAAAAAGAAGAGAGCTATTCTCCCGACAAGAATGGAAGACTGTCTTTTTCAAAGAGAATAATGTCTGATTTTAGCTATCAAATATCTACCAAAAACAATTTCACAACCTTTAGTGATTCTCTTGAATTTAGAATTAATGCAATACCTGATTTAAGTCCTCAGATAGCCGTTATTGAACAAAAGGATAGTTTAATTGCCGATAGGGTTTATTTTAGAGGACAGATTAAAGATGATTATGGTTTCTCCAAATTGGAGTTTCACATAGAGAAATATGAAAAGGATGTGCAGGAACCAACCCATATTACTTCTTCTCTGCCACTTAACACCAAAGAAAACACACAAGAGTTCTATTATAGTTACGACCTTTCGGAGCTGAAGGCAGGAGAAAGGGTTGTTTATTATTTTGAGGTTTGGGATAATGACGCAATTGATGGAGCAAAATCAACTCGCTCTGGAATTTTTACAATAGAAATCCCAACCATAGATGAAATTGAAGAGAAACAAGAGAAAACAAGTTCTCAAATAAAGAAAGAAACAGACCAATCCTTAATGGAACTAAAGAAAATCCAGGAAGAAATTAGGGAATTGAACAAGAAAATGCTTGAGAAAAAGGAATTGGATTGGCAGGACAAAAAGCAGGTGGAGGCATTAAAGAAAAAGCAGGAACAAATTAAGCAGTCGCTTGAGGAAATTAGCAAAAAGATAAAGGAAAATAATAATTTAGATCAAAGATATAAGCCACAAAATGAAGAAATCTTAAGGAAACAGAAAGAACTTGAGAAGCTCTATGAGGAGGTTGCAAAGGATATGTTTGAGGAGTTGAACAAGTTGATGAAGGATAATGTTAAGAAGGAAGAGCTCAAGGAAGCCTTAGACAAGATGAAGATGAGCAATGAGAACTTAGAGAAACAATTGGACAGAAATCTTGAGATGTTTAAGCGTTTGGAGGTTGATAAAAAGATGCAAGAAACAATAGACAAGCTAAATAAGGCAGCACAAGAGCAAAAAGAATTATCGGAACAAACCGAAAAAAATCCAAAGAACAATCAAGATATTCAAGAGAAGCAAAGTCAGTTAAACAAATCCTTTGAAGACATAAAGAAAGATATTCAAGAACTTCAAAAAAAGGCATCAGAATTAGAAGACCCATTCCAAATAAAGAGAGATAAGCAAAAGGAGGATAGCATTTCTCAGGCTCAGTCAAATGCTCAAAAGAAAATGGAGCAAAGGAAGAATAGGGATGCTTCTAAGGAGCAAAAGCAAGCTGCTCAACAAATGCAAGAGATGGCAGATGATTTGGAAAAACAGCAACAAGACAATGAAGAGGAGCAGCTCGCAGAAGATATTCAAGAGGTAAGACAAATCATAAAGAACCTAATCAAGCTTTCATTTATGCAAGAAGATTTAATCCTCAAAGTAAGGGAAACTTCCGTAACCGATCCTTTGTATCAAAACCTTATCAATACTCAAAATAGGATTAAGAATGATATGGAGATGATTTCCGATAGTCTTTTTGCGATGAGTAAGCGTCAGCCTCAAATAAGCAATATAATAAATAAGGAACTTACTTCAATAGATAATCAAATTGGGATTTCAATTGAGAAACTACTGCAATACAATCAAGGAATCTATGGCTCCTACAAAAACACTCAAGCAACCACTTCCCAACAATATGCGATGACTTCAATGAATAATCTTTCTTTGCTTTTGGCAGAGAGTTTAAATAATATGCAGCAGGAAATGAAATCTAAATCAGATAAGAGCTGTAACTCAAAATCTCAACCCAAGAACCAATGTAATAACCCAAAGGCAGGGAAGAAAAATCCTAAAACCATGCGAGAACTCCAAGAAGCCTTGAACAAAGAAATGGAGAGATTGAAAAAGGAATTGGAAAATCAAAAGAAAGGACAGGAAGGAAAGCCAAGAATTGGAGAAAATGCAAAAATTAATGAAGAATTAGCAAAAATGGCAGCTCAACAAGAAATGATAAGAAAAATGATGCAGCAGTATTCCAATGAGTTAAAGGAAGAAGGAGGAAAAAGTGCAGGAGAATTGGATAATTTAATGAAACAAATGGAACAAACCGAGACGGATATCGTAAACAAAATCATAAATCAGCAGACCATAAATCGTCAAAACAATATTATAACAAGAATGTTGCAACACGAGAAGGCTCAACAAAAGCAAGAACAAGAGCAAAGAAGAGAGTCTACTGAGGGAAGGGATTTAATTGAGAATACCAATAATCAATTCTTAGAATTTAATAAGCTAAAGAATCGAGAGTTGGAATTATTTAAGCAAGTCCCTCCAGTGTTTTCTCCATATTATAAGGAGAAAGTAAATGAGTTTTTTAATAAGTTTGAAAGATAAAACTAACGCTATGAAACAAAACTACGATATAGTAAAATTAAACGCAAACCAATCTCAAAGAATTAAGGCACAAGCCTTGGTTGAAGAAATATGTGATAGATTTAATCTTCACAATTATTTTGGAATACTTTCTGTTGTGGTCGATGAGGCTTTGGACATAATATACACAAACCCTCAGCTCGACTCCAATTTTAATTCTGATTTTTCTTTCGAACAATGTGTTAACGGAGTTTGTTTTGTTTTCAAAACCAACCAGCAAGTTTTCACTTCAGTAACAGAATTAATCCAGATGCTAACCAACGAATATAATATCTTAGACGATGGAAAAACATTGGAATTGATATTCTATGTGAGCGGAATTGATGAGCAGGAGCTAAAGAACCGTCAGGAAAAGTTTAAGGTCTTGTTTACTCAAAAATCAATCAATACTAAAAGTATAGAGAACTAAACTAAAGAGATGGCTATTAGCTTTAATTTTGTTGAAATAAAAGACATTTTAAGAGAAAAGAATAAATTAAAATCGTGGATTAAATCTATTGTTGAGCAAAAAGGAATGAAAGTAGGGGATATATCCTATATTTTTTGCTCAGACGATTATCTTTTGGAGATTAACAAAACTTATCTTCAGCACGATTATTACACCGATATTATAACCTTTGATTACACTGCAGAAAATAAAATTGCAGGTGATTTATTTATTAGTATTGACAGAGTAGAGGACAATGCTAAAGAATTAAATGTAAGTTTTGAAGAAGAACTTCATAGAGTAATTATACATGGAGTTTTACATCTTTTGGGTTTTAAAGATAAAACAGATAAGGAAGCAAAACAAATGAGAATTAAGGAGCAGGAATGTTTAAAAACTTTGATGTAATTGTTGTTGGTGCAGGTCATGCAGGTTGCGAAGCAGCTTGTGCAGCAGCTAATTTAGGTTCTTCAGTACTTCTTATCACACAAAACCTAAATGCCATTGCTCAGCTTTCGTGCAATCCAGCAATGGGAGGAGTGGCAAAGGGACAAATTGTTCGTGAGATTGATGCCTTAGGAGGCTATTCAGGAATAATAACAGACCAAAACACTCTCCAATTTCGTATGCTTAATCTTTCCAAAGGTCCAGCTATGTGGAGTCCAAGAGCTCAAGTAGATAATATTACTTTTTCTATTTCATGGAGAAAAGTGTTGGAACAAATACCTAATCTTAGCCTTTGGCAAGATGATGTTATTGGTTTAAAGATAGAGAACCAAAAAGTTTGTGGAGTAAGAACCAAAATGGGATTGGAAATTGAAGGAAAGTCGGTAGTGTTAACTAATGGAACCTTCCTTAATGGTAAAATTCATATTGGGGAAACAAATTTTTTGGGAGGAAGAATAGGAGAGGAGCAATCTAAAGGCTTATCCGAAAATCTTAAAGAATATGGTTTTGAAGTAAAAACCCTTAAAACAGGAACTCCAATGAGGGTTGATGGAAGAAGCATTGACTTTTCTAAATTGGAAGAGCAAAAAGGCGACTCCCTCCCCAAACAATTCTCTTTCATTGTTCAAAGAGAAAAAGCTTTGGAGCAAAGAAGCTGTTTTTTAGCCTACACTTCACTTAAAGTACATAATATTCTTAGAGAAGGTTTCGATAAATCTCCTCTTTTCCAAGGAAGAATAAAAGGAGTTGGACCTCGTTACTGTCCTTCCATTGAAGATAAAATTGAAAGATTTTCTTCAAAAGACCGTCATCAACTTTTCATTGAGCCAGAAAGTAATTATTCAAGTCTTTTCTATATTAATGGTTTCTCATCTTCTTTGCCTCTTAGCATTCAATATGAAGCGTTAAGAAACATTGAAGGCTTTGAAAATGCCATAATACAAAAGCCTGGCTATGCAATAGAGTATGACTATTTCCCACCAACTCAACTTAAAGACACCTTAGAAACAAAACAAATTGAAAACCTCTATTTTGCCGGACAGATAAACGGAACAACAGGTTACGAAGAAGCAGCATCTCAAGGACTAATGGCAGGGATAAATGCTAATTTGAAAGTTAATGAAAAACCAGCCTTTACTCTAAAACGTTCCGAAAGCTATATAGGAGTATTAATTGACGACCTAATAACAAAAGGAGTTGATGAACCTTATAGAATGTTTACTTCAAGGGCAGAATACAGAATACTTCTTCGTCAAGATAATGCAGACCTTCGACTAACCCCTTTGTCCTTTGCTCTTGGTTTAGCTTCAAAGGAAAGAATGGAAAGAGTTGAGAGAAAGAAAACTTCTTGCAATCAATTAGTGTCTTTTATTGAGAAAACAAGTGCAGAACCTAAGGAGGTTAATACTTTGTTTGAAGAAAAAGAAACCCCTCAAATCAACCAAAAAACTAAGATTTCTCAACTACTTCTTCGACCTCAAATAACCTTAAAGGATTTGGCAAATAATGTTCCTTCTCTAAATGAGAGCATTCAATCAATCCCAATGGACATTAAGGAAGAGATAATTGAGGGAGCTGAAATAGTTATAAAGTATCAAAGCTATATAGACAAGGAGCAGGAGATTGCCGATAAGTTATCAAAATATGAGAACTTAATAATTAAGGATGATTTCGACTATCAAGCCCTTAAATCCCTAAGTTTTGAAGCCAGAGAAAAGCTATCTAAAATCCGCCCAAAAACCATAGGGCAAGCCTCTCGCATAAGTGGAGTTTCTCCTTCTGATATATCAGTCTTGATTATCTACATTAGCCGTTAGTAAGACTTTATTAGCTTATTTCACAACCAGTTTCTTTTTTATCTTTCCTTTGTCGTTTATTAAGTTTA
>DHCV01000010.1 GCA_002399025.1 Bacteroidales bacterium UBA4893
TTAGAATTCACAACCCTTGAAATTGAAGAACCAACAGTAGTAACTATAATGCCAGATCCAATCACTAGCACTTCAGCAACCTTGCACGGAACAATCACACAGGGTTCTGAAGAAATTAATGCAAGAGGATTTGAATTTAAGTTAAGTACTGAAGAATGGATTGATGCTGATATACTTTCAGCAACAGGAACAACCGAAATCTCTGCTGAGGCAACAAACTTAGTTCAAAATACAGCTTACAATGTAAGAGCATATGCAAGAACAAGTTCAGACACATATTATGGAAATGAACTTAACTTCTCAACCCTTACATTATACACTATAGACCAAACACCAGTTACAATTATGATGTATCCAAACCCAGCCAGCCAAGAAACTAAATTAGTAGTAACCGGCTTACAAGGCGAAGTTAAGATAACCATTAGTGACGTACAAGGACGCATAATCAACACCATGAGTTCAAAGGCAAATAATGACAAGGTAGAAGAAACCTTAGATGTAAGCTCTTTGGCAAAGGGAGTATATTATGTAAGACTACAAAATGAAAGTATAAACAGAACTCAAAAGTTAATAGTAAAATAATAACTTAAGAGAATTGTTTATTGTAAATAGACAACTAACAAAAAGTGGCTACTCCATTATGGATAGCCACTTTCTTTATTTTACACCTAAAGCTAATAACTACATTTGTTGGTCAATAGCGAATAGGGATTTTGTTTTTAAGTCAACAACAAATAGTTGGACATAGTCATCTTTTTCTTCGTAAGCCAAAGAATAATAGGTATTGGGAGTTTGAATTAAAGCTTTAATCTGTTCAATCTTAATATTTAGTTCTGTGTCTGTTGGTTTATGTTCTATAATTCTTGAGAGGGCTTTTTTGTGACTTGTTACAATTGGCGCTTTTTGCCAAGTTATTGTTTTGTCTTTATATTTGAATTCTTTTTGAGTTTCAATATTCTTAATGAAGTCTGCAATTGTTTTGTCAGAGAGCTTATATTCCTCTAATAATAATTTATCTCCATATAATCCTCCCCATTCATCATAGATTATCTTTTTTTCAATTTCAATGTTTTCCAATCCCATAACGGAGTTAAGGTCTTCCTTAAAATAATAAGTTGTACAGCCAATAAGGTTAATTGATATAATTAATAACAACAACCATCCTAATTTAATCTTTTTCATAATACTAATTTTTAATCGTTTTCAATGCCCAAAGTTAGTTAAATATTTCATATAGTGTTATGAACTACTCGCAAATAAAAATTAATAGCTAAGTTATTGAGTGTACATCCCCAAAAATCTCTGATTTTGGGGTGTACCCATTAACTATTAAACTTTGGAACATGTTGCATTTATAGGTAAATGTTCCAAGCGTTCCATGCACCAAGTATAATTAAATGAGTGAGAAAAATAAATCTTGTTCAGTAAATTAAAACGAAGAATGAAAAAATTATTACTTGACTTTAATAAATTATTACTTGATTTCAGTAGAATAAAATAAGGATATAAGAGATCTTAAAGACTTTAAGTTCCTTGAACAACTAAACACCTAAACTCTCAAAAAACTCAATGATAATCAAAAATAAGTCCCGTATAAATAAAAATATAAAGGACATATTTGAAAATATAAGGGACATATTTCAAATTATCTAGGACATATTTTTAACTATGATTGATGTTTTTCATTAAGGTCTTTAGAGTCATTAAAGTTTCTATTTTTTACCTGATTACTCCTCTTCTTCAATGCTCCGAATAGTTTCTTCTATTTGGTTGTATAGAGGGGTGTGATTGATTATTCTCTTTTCTTTATCTAATAAATAAAGGTCGGGAGTCATCTCAATATCTAAATTATACTTTTCCTTTAAGAGACTCGAATTGCTCTTAAGGACTATCCAATCAAAAGGATGTTTTTGCTGGAAGGCAATGCTTTCTTCCAAGCTATTATCCAAATCTATACTGAATATCTCAAAATCATAGATATTCTTGTATTTCTTATAGAAGGTTTCTAATTGGTCAAGGTTGATTTTGCACGACTCACAGCTCGCACTCCAAAAGTAAACAAGGGTATATTTCTTCTTTATATCGTAAAGATTATAGGTCTTCCCACTAAGAGTTTTCTCAGAAATATTGACAAATTGCTTTCCAGGTAGGAGAGGACGTAATTTATCAGCATCCGATTGAAGAGACGATATTTCTGAAGGAGAAACCCAAGGCGTTCTTTCAAAAGAGACAACCCTGTCAACGATTTCTACAAATCTTTCTTCATTATAGGCAAAAGGAAGTTTGGCATTTAGTTGTAAATAGTAGTCAAGCATATATTGGGAATATTCAAATCCCTTCGATTTATTTGCTTTCTCAATAAAGTCCTTAATAGATTCACCAATAGAGTCGGCACTTTGCATGGTAAGTTCGTTAATATAGGTCTTTTGTTTTGTAAAGAAATAGGGGGTTGCAATAAGTCTCTTGTCAGAAAAATCAAAATTATCCCAGTAATGTGTGCGGAAATAGTAAATAAACTCCAATCTCTTTGACGTGTCAATTTGATTATTCTTCAAATACTCCTTAGGAATTTGTGGGTCTTCCATTGATTTAACTATCTTTGTCATTATGTTATTGGGATAGTTCTTATAGAATTCATCTTGGAAGGACATAAATTTATTAACTTCATACCTATAAACATTATTCAAGCTATCCCTATTGGCTTTAGGATTTTGATTTATCTCTCTCTTCATTCTGCTTTCCATAAACCTGACCTGCTTATTTGCTTTCTGGAACTCAAAATAGAGGTCATTCTCCTTACAGCCCTTAACCAAATAGTTCCAATCGTCATCCAAATTTATTTCAAACTTGCTCTCTTTGTCAAAAACGAAGGTGAAAATCTCCATATTCCCAACCGTAAAGGCTCCAAGCCCCTCATGTATATTATCTTTCTTAAGCCTGAAAGAGCCGTCTTTTTCTCTTTTTAGGGAATCAATAACTATGGTTTTGTTTCCAAAGTAAGACTTAATCACAACAGTATCCGTATATATCTCAGCAATCTTAAATGTAATATCATAACTCTTTTGGGAAAAGGAAAGAAAGGGTATTCCAAGAATGAAAAACGATAGAAAGCTTAGCTTAGAGTTTGATTTTACCTTCATCATATAGCTTTATATAGTTTTCAATATTGCTTGCAGGAACCTTTTTCCCAATAATACGATTATCCTTATCCAAGATAAGAATTAGAGGAGTTGCCTCTACATCAAAATAATCGTGCCAGTCATAATTTGCAACCAAGCCATTAACATTAAGCCAAGCAAGGTTGAGCGATTTTATTTTATCCTTCCATAGCTTTAGGTCAGTTCCTGAATTAACAGCCATTACTTCAACATTATACTTGTCCTTAAAGTTCTTATAGAAATTATAAACCTTTGGAATCTCAGTTTGACAATGCCCACAATCATAAGACCAGAAGATAAGAATCTTATATTTTGCCTTTAGTTCATAAAGACTATGCACTACCCCATTAGAATCAGGGCAAACAAGTTCTGGAACCCTCTTCAATAACATTGAGTTCTCCCATTTCTTTGCACGAGCAACCTCAGTATCAATTGCAGAAGGTGGCATCCAAGTTGCATCTCCTGAAGCATAGTAACGATTAATCATCTTAATATAAATCTCATCATGTCCCATATAAGGACTCTTCAAATACCTTTCTGTAATGTCGTGAACCAAATACTTAAACATTAGCTGACTTCCTCTTGCTTTTTCAATCCAATAAACAGCCAAGTTAAATATACTATCCTTTGTTTGGTACTTCAAAAGCTCGTTCCAATAGTAATTATAGGTTTGATGAAACACAGCCTTTGGCGTTCTTAACAATCCATCACATTGGAAATCAAAATTATCAAAATAATGTCTTACATAATAATCATATCTTTGGCTTTGCATTGCAGCAGAATCAACAGTGCCATCTTTTTTATATATATTATCAATTGGAGGAATTTCAACATATTGTGTAGCTTTCAAAACTTTAGTAAGAAGATGATTAGGATGTTTTTGCATAAAATCTTTCTTAATTGAATCGTTCTTATTAGTAATATCTTTAAGCATATTATTGAAATTCTCTTCTCCAATTTCCTTTTTCCTCTTATTCAAATCGTTTGCCTCAACGCTTAGCTTGGTTGTTGAGCGAATATAATCAAAGTAAATTTCATTATCCTTCGATTTACTTATATTCATGTTCTTTAACCAATCATCTTCAAGGGTAGAAAAGGACATTTTTTGCTCCTTATCAACAATAAACTCAATGTACTTACCTGTGGTGTTTGAGAAAAAGTAAATACCTGGCTCAAGAGTCTTGTCTTTCTTTTCAAACACAAACTTCCCTTTTTTGTTTATGGCAGTGTCTAATGCGTAGGTATTATCTAAATAGTAATTCCCCAAAATCAAAATCGAATCCTTACTTCCCTTAACTTCGAGGCTAATAGAATATTGAGCCTTAAGCGACAAGCTAAGAAAAAAACTACTAAGTACAAACAAGCTAAAAATAAGTTTCTTCATATACAAAATAATCTATTTTTAAATTAAACAACAAAAATACAACTCTTATAACAATTAAAAAGAGAAAAAAGTAAACATTTAATAAAGAATAACTATTTTTGCACCAATAATATTTTATCAATATGAAAACTTCTTTAATGGAATTTCGCCAATATGTGGCACAAGTAGGGGAGATTGACCCAATTATGATTGATGTTGAGAAGGCAGAAGGCATTTGGGTTTGGGATACAAGTGGAAAGAAATATATAGATATGCTTTCAGGCATTTGTGTTGGTAATATTGGACACAGAAATAAAAGAGTTGTTGAAAAGGTTAAAGAACAATTGGATAAATATATGCATATTATGGTTTATGGAGAGTTTGTACAAAGTCCACAACTTGAATATGCAAAGCGATTGATGAGTGTTTTGCCTTCAAACTTTAACCAAATATTTTATGTTAATTCAGGCTCTGAAGCAATTGAAGGAGCAATAAAAACAGCCAGACTTTATAATCAAAGAGCAGAAATAATATCTTTCAAAGACTCCTATCATGGCTCAACAATTGGAGCAGTAAGCCTTTTGAGCGATGAAAGATATACTCAAAAGTTTCGTCCTCTACTTCCTGATTGCAGGCAGATAGAATTTAACAATGAAGAAGACCTTCAAAAGATAACAGATAAAACTTGCTGTGTTGTTGCTGAAACCATTCAAGCAGGAGCAGGAGTAATACTTCCAAAGAATAACTTCCTTAAAAAACTGAAAGCAAGATGCCAAGAAGTGGGAGCATTATTAATTATGGATGAAATACAAACTGGATTTGGTCGCATAGGAAAGCTATTTGGTTTTATGAACTATGATTTTGTTCCAGATATACTTTGCATTGCAAAAGGAATGGGAGGTGGAATGCCAATTGGAGCCTTTGTGTCATCAGATGAAATAATGAATAAACTCAATAATCATCATCCACTGATTGGACATGCAACAACCTTTGGAGGACATCCAATAAGTTGTGTTGCAGCCCTTGAAACCCTAAATATAATTATAGAAGAAAATCTAATGGATGGGGCAGACAAAAAAGGAGAGATGTATCGCACAAAACTAATTCACCCACAAATTAAAGAGGTTAGGGGAATAGGACTTTTTAACTGTATAGAATTAAAAAATAAAGATAATTGGCAAAAAGCCTTAGAGAGTTGTTTTGAAGAGGGAATAATAACAGGAACACACCTTTTCAATGAAGGATGTCTAAGCATTAAACCCCCTTTAACAATAACTTATGAAGAAATAAACCTTTCAATAGAGAAAATCCTCAAAGCATTAGATACTTTAAATTAATTTGTTGATAAAAAGAAGCTATTTTTTTAAACCAACTCTTTATTTTAAACTCAAAAAAGGAAAAGAGATATTTTGTAAAGAGAATCTTTTTAGCATTTATTTTAATTTTTTCTTGGCTGTAAAAGAAAAAAACTATATATTTGTTGCAAATTATAAATCATATTTTTATGATAGTTTTAAATTATAATTTCCTATTCCTTCTTTATGTTATTCTTATAACATTACCTTTCCTATGTCAATTCAATAACATCCTAACTAAGTTTCCTTTTGCATTCAATTCTCAACATAATATTAACAAATTAAAAAAAGCAGATGAAAAAGAAACCATTAATTATTCTATTATTGACTGTAAGTCTAATAATAGTAAGCAAGCCTTCAAAATCACAAATTATCTCTCCATATAATGTTATTAGTGGAGTATATGAAATTGATAATAATGGGTTATCTGAAGATTATACTCAAAAGATTTTAATGCGTAAGGATAGCTCGCATATAGCTCTAACTACTATATTTGAAAATGGCAATTCAATAAGCAGATTCTACTTAATTGAAAAAGGTAAAATTACATCAACTTATGCAGATATTAGTAAAGAATATAAAGTGAAAGATTTTTCAATAATGGGTGATTCTTTATATTTCTGCGGATCTATGAATACAGTTGATCAAGGTTTTAATGAAACCACACAAGGTTTTATTGCTTATGTAAGAATATCTGAATTATTTACCCAATCAGTATATATTGACCCAACATTACCTAAACAATGTAATTATTCTCGTATACCAACCACAACTACTGTCAATAAGATAAAAACATATTATAATAGAAGAGGAGAAAGAATGGTTATTGGGATAGGAGAACAATACTACTCAGAACTTCCTTATGAGCGTCCTGTTACTCCAATAGAGCCTCCTTTAAATAAAGATCTCCCTCCTAGCACTTGGGTTTATCCAGATACAAAT
>DHCV01000015.1:0-2479 GCA_002399025.1 Bacteroidales bacterium UBA4893
CGGAAATTAACTATTGGACTTGCTTCTGATAATTCTGTTGAACAATCAGTAACAACATAGATATCATAACCACTTGAAGGAATTAATGTTGTTAATGTGTATGGATTAGAAAAAACTTGAACAGAATCATAAGTTGTAGCTGTTGTTTGTTTATAATATATCCACCATGCAGCATCAGCTGAATTTCCATTTGTCCATGAAACTTCGGCATCTGTTGTTGTGATACTTGAAACAATAACATTTGTTGGTCTCATACATGTAGGCAATTCTGATATTTCAACATCGTCTAAACGTAGATAATATCCATCTGGGGTTCCTTGACGTACAAATGCAATATATCTATTACCTGAATATTGATTTAGGTTAAGCTCGTATTGTTGCCAATTTGCTGAAGGAAGTAATTGATTGAAAATTCGTGTAAATCCTGATAGAGTATCATTTGTACCCATTCCAGTAGTATCCAAAATAGTATTTTCTTCTGAAATAAAAATTGAAATCTCATCAGGCTCTGTTGTAGCATCCCAAGCTCTCATTGCCCAAAAACGAAGTCTTTCATTTCCAGTTAATGAGATTTGAGGTGTTATCAACCAATCGTTATGTGAGGATGTCCCATAATCTGTATAACATAAAGCATGACCAGTTCCAGAGTGGTTACTATTACCCTCCCATACATCTGGGTCAGAACTATGTCTCCACCAATATTCATCACTTGCATCTCCTCTATCAATTACAGTCCAACAATTTGGAGATGGTTTATTCCCTGGAGAATTTGCAGATAACCAATCTGTTTCAAATCCTTCATTCCATGGAAATGTAGTTATTACGTCGCAAGCAGTGGCAAAAGTAATATGATTAGACCATAAACTTTGATCTGTTGAACAATCTGTTTGTACTCTTGCTTTATATGCTGTTGATGAATTAAGGGTTGTGAATATATATGGGTTTGTAACTCCAGAAATTGTTGTTGCATTTGCCCAATCCGTTTCTGTTGCTAACATATATTGAATGTTCCATAAGCTTCCTGTTGCATCTGTCCATCCTAAATCAACTCCTGTTACTGTGGGATTTGATGCAATTATATTTGTTGGTGCAGGACAGGTTAAATCTAATATTGTTACATTATCTAAACCTACTGGATATCCCCAGTCATCATATCCTTCAAATGCTATTTGATAAGTTGATGATCCATTTGTAAGAGGGAGGGTTACCATTGTCCAAGATGGAGTATTTTGACTTAAGTATAGTATTTCCGTCCAAGTAGAAGTGGAAACTGTATCATTTCGATAATATACTTTTATTGTATTTTGGTCCGTACCCCAAGCAGATTGTGTGTACCAAAAAAACATTGTTGGATTTGTTAATGCTGAGATATCAAAAACTTGGGATACAAGCTTTGTTGTATTTCCAGTTGAGGAATGAGAGTATCTTGCAAACTGCGTCCCTTCTTGTGCAGATGTTATCTGGGAAGCAGATGATGCAGCTGACCAACTGTTAGTTCCTGAGACAAATTGTTGAGTCCAATTTGTTAATCCTGATTCAAATCCTTCATTCCAGGGGAATGTATTAATGACTTGAGACCAGCCCTGAATAGCGAAAATCATCGCTATGAGAAAGTAAAAAATCTTTTTCATGTTTTTAATGTGTTAGTTAAACAATAATTAATAAAATTTATTTTTAAGATTATAAATTTCATGGCGACAAAGGTATGAATTAAAAAAATTAAAAACAAATAATTAGCAACAATTTTTTTGTCATTCACTGAAGTATTTCCTTAACTATTTGATTTTGTCTTATTTTCTGCTTCTAATTGCTGACGTGATTTTGACTGTGTAACAACATAAACTCCCAAAAAAACCAAAATTGCTGCCAAGACTTTCTCTAATCCAAAGTTATCTTGACCTAAAAATATTGCAAGAATAGCTGCAATGATTGGCTGAAGATAGTTATACATTGTGAGTGTCGTAGGTCTTAAATGCTTCTGACCTATTGGAATTAATAGATATGTTAGGAAGGTTGCCATTAAAACAACATATATAATTTCTACTCCCAAAAGATTATTTATAGAACGTAAATCAACTGCAGTAATTTTAGGAATTCCTATAGGCAAGAGCAAAATGGCACTAAAGAGAAACATCCATTTCATAATAGTTACTGGATGCTTGGTTTTAATAAAGTCTCTAAAGAATACCAAATAACAAGCATAAGCAAGAGAACTTAGGAAACAAAGTGAATTTCCTAACCAAGAACGAGTACCACTTACATTTAGATATTTGCTCGAAAAGATTAGAATTACTGCACCTAAACATCCAATCAAAACTCCAATAATTTTTTTATACGTAATTGGTTCTTTAAGGTATGCTGCAGAAATAAGCATTGTTATGATTGGAGTAAGGGTAATTATTAGAGAGGCATCAATTGGAGAAGTTGTTTTAAGTCCAACAATAAATGAAGTTTGATTGATTACTATTCCAAACAAAGA
>DHCV01000015.1:2809-3753 GCA_002399025.1 Bacteroidales bacterium UBA4893
ATATTGGTAGTAAGTATTGCTATATGTCCTTTTGAAGCTCCTTTCATATTCAAAATTTTGTGCAAAAGTACATATTTTATACCATCTTCAATCTTTTTTCTATTTTCCAAAACAAAATAATACTCATATTTTGTTGAAATAAATCAGGCTCCTATCTAAATAAAAAAAGTCGGCGACTTTTTTTATTTAATCACCGACTTTTTCAAATTAAGTCCCGTTTAAATTGAAAAAGATGGAGTCTATTTTTATTCAAATATTAATTTATTGTTTTTAAGCTTAATTCTTGGTATAAAAAACTCAAAAAACCATTTTTATCCCAAGGAGTATAATTTTTTTCTAAAAGATAATAATAATTTTAGATGTTTATCGTTTGAGGTTACAATAACGGGATTGAACTATACATACAAAAAGTAATTCTGTTATCGAAAAGTAGTGATTTTTAGAGTTAAAACATAATAAATTATGGTTGATATTATTGAATTAAATGCAAAGATTGAGCGTGAAAGTGCTTTTGTTGATATGATTAACAACGAAATTCACAAATCTATTATTGGTCAAAAAGGAATGATTGAAAGATTAATCATTGGACTTTTGGCTAATGGGCATATTCTTTTGGAGGGTGTTCCTGGATTAGCAAAAACATTAGCTATAACTTCTTTGGCAAAGAGTATTGATGCTAAGTTTAGTAGGATTCAGTTTACTCCTGACCTTTTGCCTGCCGACCTTATTGGAACAATGGTTTATAGTCCAAAAGAAGAAGTGTTTGCAGTGAAGAAAGGTCCTGTTTTTTCTAATTTTGTTTTGGCTGATGAAATTAATCGTGCTCCTGCAAAGGTTCAATCTGCTCTTTTGGAGGCTATGCAAGAACGTCAGGTTACGATCGGAGAAAATACTTACAAGTTAGAAGAACCTTTTTTGGTGCTTGCAACCCAAAATCCAATTGA
>DHCV01000015.1:4108-41409 GCA_002399025.1 Bacteroidales bacterium UBA4893
TATATTGATGAGAAGATTGCAAATTATATTACAGATATTGTTTTTGCGACTCGTTTCCCTAAGGAAAATAATTTGGAAAAATTAAGCTCTTACATTAGTTACGGAGCTTCTCCAAGAGCAACAATAAATTTAGCATTAGCTTCTCGAGCTTATGCTTTTATTAAGAGAAGAGGCTATGTTATTCCTGAAGATGTTAGAGCAATCTGTTTGGATGTTATGCGTCATAGGATTGGCTTAACTTACGAAGCAGAGGCTGACAATATAACTACCGAAGATATAATTAATGAAATTATAAACAAGGTTGACGTTCCTTAAAAGATGGAAGAGGATTTATTAAAGAAAGTTAGAAAGATTGAAATAAAGACCAGACGTTTGTCTAAAAACATATTCTCTGGACAGTATCATAGTGCCTTTAAAGGAAGAGGTATGTCTTTTAGCGAGGTAAGGGAATATAATTACGGAGATGAAGTAAGAAGCATTGATTGGAATGTTACTGCACGTTTTAATCATCCTTATGTTAAGGTTTTTGAAGAAGAAAGAGAACTTACAGTTATTCTTTTAATTGATGTTAGTGGAAGTACTTTCTTCGGAACTAATGGAAACTTGAAATCAGATATTATAACAGAGATTGCTGCAGTTTTAAGTTTTTCTGCTATTGCAAACAATGACAAGGTTGGTGTAATATTCTTTAGTAATAAGGTAGAAAAATACATTCCTGCTAAAAAAGGTTCTTCTCACATATTAAGAATAATAAAAGAATTGATTACCTATAAGCAGAGTAATACAAAAACTTCATTCGATATTCCACTTAAGTTTATGAATAATGTTATTAAGAAACGTTCAACTTGCTTCCTAATAACTGATGCTTTTGGGCATTTTGATGATTCTTTAGAGATAATTTCCCGTAAACACGATTTTTCAACAATAATTGTAAGAGATAAGAAAGAAGACATAATACCTTCAATTGGTCTAGTTAGTTTATTTGACAACGAAACTGGAAAGAAAATGTGGATCGACACTTCGGATAAGAAACTATTGAAGCATTTTTCAGAACAAAGAAACAAACAAGATTATTTCTTAAAACAAAAGCTCAATCGTCTTGGCATTGACAGTATAATGGTTTATACAGGAGAGGATTATATAAGGTCTTTAATAAAATTATTTGAAAGAGGAGGACGTTTATGAAAAGGCTTTTTACCCTATTATTCTCATTAATTATTTTCAATACTTCTTTCTCTCAGCCAATAATTCCAAATATTAGCAAGTCAAAGTTTCAGATTGGGGATCAGGTTGTTTATTCTTTTTCTATTCCTGTTGAGAAAACAAATGAAATGAGTGTGTATATGCTTGTTGAAAAGAAGGATAGCTTGGAGATTGCTAAGCAAACTATAGACACTGTTCAAAGAAATGGGAAGAAGTATCTGGATGTAAAGTATTATTTTACTTCATTTGTTGAGGGTAAGCATAAGATAATTAATCAAAATGGCAGAAGCTTTGAATATGAAGTTATTCCCTTCCCTATTGATACTACTAGTTATGAGATAAAGGACATTAAAGCAAATCTTAAGGAGCCGTTTAACATAAGTGAAATAATGCCAATTATTATTTGGCTGCTTATAGCAATTGGTTTTATTGTTTTAGTTTATTTCCTATTCAAGCTTTGGAAGAAATACAGAAAAACAAATATTAAGGAAGTATTTGTTAAGCCTAAACCAAGTCTCCCTGCTCACGTTATTGCCTTAGATTCTCTTGAAAAATTAAGGCTAAAACGACTTATTGAGAATAATAGAATAAAAGAGTATTACTCAGAAATATCTGAAATTTTAAGAATATATCTTAATAATAGATTTTCAATGATGGCAATTGAAATGACTACTCAAGAAATACTTGCAATTATTAGTATGAATGAGCAGATTAATGAAGATTCTTTTAAATTAATCAAAGAAGTTTTGGAATATTCTGATTTGGTTAAATTCGCAAAGTACATTCCTTCATTACATATTAGTGATAAATGTATGCAAGATGCAATTGAGTTTATTCAAAACACAAAACTTATAATTGAGAACAAAGAAAAGGAGGAAGAAAATGATTAATGGTTTTGAGTATCCTTATTTCTTACTTTTATTAGTAATAATACCTTTGCTTATTGCTTTTCAGATATTTTACGATAAAAAGCAATATTCAAATATTCACTATTCTCAACTTACTCCCTTTGAAGGTTATTCCAAATCATGGAGGGTTAAATTAAGGCTTCTGCCTAATTATCTTAGATATTTGGTTCTTGCTCTATTGATTATTGCAATAGCTAGACCACAATCATACTTGAGTAAGGACGAAATGAATATTGAAGGAGTTGATATTGTTGTTGCATTAGATATTTCTGGTTCAATGCTTGCAGAAGATTTTAAGCCTAACAGATTGGAAGCTGCAAAGGATGTTGCCAAAGATTTTATGCAGGGAAGACAAACAGATAATATAGGATTAGTTGTTTTCTCTGGAGAAGCTTTTACACAGTGTCCACCAACTACTGAC
Source organism: Bacteroidales bacterium UBA4893 (assembly GCA_002399025.1). GTDB lineage: Bacteria > Bacteroidota > Bacteroidia > Bacteroidales > P3 > UBA10566. The sequence goes on from DHCV01000015.1 coordinate 6,641, forward strand.
CACAGAATGCTTTTAGAGCTAACCTCTAAGGTAGAAAGTGGAATTATTGAAGATGGGACTGCAATTGGTGATGGTTTGGCAACTGCAATCAACAGAATGAAAGATACTAAGACTAAAAGCAAAACAATTATTCTCTTAACTGATGGAGTTAATAATATGGGAGCTATTGATCCATTAACAGCAGCAGAGATTGCTAAAGATTATAAAATGAGAGTTTACACAATAGGCATAGGGAAGATTGGAATGGCTCCATATCCTTTCCAAACTCCTTTCGGTAAACAATATCAAAATGTTGAAGTAAATATTGACGAACCTCTTTTAAAGGAAATTTCAAACATTACTGGAGGTAAGTACTTTCGCTCAACAGATAAGAATTCTCTTCAAACCATTTTTAAGGAAATTGACAGCATGGAGAAATCAATTATTGATGTATCTTACTATAAACTTAAAAAAGATTTAGCCCTCCCTTTTCTAATTGGTGCTCTTTTAGTTTTGATTGCTGAAGTGTTATTGAGAAGAACCATTTTAAGAACAAATCCATAGATATGATTAGAACAGAATTTCCAGAAGCATTATATCTCTTAATACTAATTCCTGTATTTTTTGTTATACATTATATATATATTAGGAGAAAAAAACAGAGATTAAAACGATTTGTAGATAACGAATTAATAAATACAATAGTTCCAGAACTTTCTTATGGTAAGCTTTGGACTAAATTTATTCTTTTAAACTTAGCTTTTATGTTTCTTGTAATTGCCATTTCAAATCCTCAAATTGGAACATCTATTGAAAAGAGCGAAAGAAAAGGAACTGACCTAATGATATGTTTGGATATTTCAAATAGTATGTTAGCAGAGGATATTAAGCCAAATAGGATATCTAGGGCTAAGCAATCTTTAAATTCTTTGATTGATCAATTAAGCAATGATAGAATTGGAATAGTTATTTTTGCAGGTAGTGCGTATGTTCAACTTCCAATAACCAATGATTATAGTGCAGCAAAGACCTTTATTGATATTATTGATCCTTCAATGATTTCTAATCAAGGAACTGCAATTGGAGAAGCTTTGGAAATTGCAAACGAAAGTTTTGGAGAAAAAAATAACAATAAATCAAGAAGCATAATTCTCATCTCTGACGGAGAGGATAATGAAGAGGAAGCTGTTAACATTGCTAAGAAAATTGCTAAAGATGGGGTTATAATAAATACAATAGGTTTAGGATTAGCTGAAGGAGCATTAATTCCAATTAATAAAAAAGGTGCAAGTAAGATAGAATATAAAAAAGATGCAAATGGTTCATATGTGATGACCAAACTCAATGAAGATATTCTTAAGGATATTGCTACTTCTGGTAATGGAGTCTATATTAAAGCTAATAATGCCTCCATTGGATTAGACAATATTCTTGCAAGAATTAATAAAATGGATAAAAACGAATATCAAGCAATAGCATATAAAGATTATGAAAATAGATTTTATATCTTTGCATTTATTGCACTATTGTTTTTAGTTATTGAGTTTTTTGTTTTTGAAAAGAAGAATAAATATATTAATAGGAAGTTTTTCTTTGGAAAAGAATAAGATGAATTTATGAAAAAGTATATTTTTTTAGTTTTAATTGTGTTTGTTCTTACTTCTTGTGAGAAAGAAAAGAATTATTTGCGAGAGGGCAATAAGGACTTTGAAGAAAAACATTATGCAGAAGCTGAAGATAATTATCGGAAATCCCTTAATGTTGATAGTAATTATGTTAAAGCACAGTATAATCTGGCTAACTCTACATACAAACAAAACAAAGAGGATCTATTTAATCAATCACTTTTGTATTATGACAAGGTCTTATCTAAAGACAGTATTTCTGACACAGCAATTAGAGCTAACACATTTTATAATAGAGGAAATACAAACTTCAAAATTGCTATCTTGGACTCGATTGAAAAAGGTGATAGGTTTAATGATGGGTTAAAAAAAGCAGTTGAAGATTATAAACAAACCCTCAAAATTAATCCTCAGGATAGTTCAGCAAAATACAATCTTTCTTTGGCAATGAGATTGCTTAAGCAAAATCAACAACAAAACAAGCAAAAACAAAAGAAAGATGACCAAAAGCAAGAACAAAAGCCAAAAAATCAAGAACAAAACAAGCCAAAACAAAACCAAGATAATCAAAGGATGTTAGAGGCTCTAAAAAACAATGAAAGAAACACTTTGGAAAAGCTAAAAAAAGAAAAGGATAAAAAAATTATTAATAACAGAAATAATAAAGATTGGTAGGTTTTATAATGAAAAGGACTATATTTTTATTCATATTTTCAACCCTAGGTTTGTTAGGATTAAAATCATTTGCCCAAGACATTAGTTTTAATGCATCAGGTCCTTCGGTAATTGGTGTAGGAGAGCAGTTTAGAGTTGTTTTTACTATTAATTCTGATAATATTTCAAAATTTGTTGCTCCTAATTTTGGGAATTTTGATGTCTTAGCTGGACCAAGCACTTCAAGAAGATCTTCTTTTAATATGGTTAATGGAAGAACAACAAATACTTCATCTACAAGCTTTACTTTTGTACTAAGTGCGAATAAGGAAGGTGTATTTAATATTGGTGGAGCAAAAATTAACGTCAATAATGCTACTTATACTTCCAATTCACTCACAATCAAAGTGCAGAAAAACCCAACACAAGCCCAAAGAGCACAAACTCAAAGTGGATATTCTCAAAACCAATCCTATCAACAACCTATTACTGTTTTGGATGATAAAGCATTATTTATTAGAGCAAGTGCTAATAAATCTAAGGCATATATTGGAGAAGAAATAATAATTACTTACAAACTATATACCCTTGTAAATATCTCAGAGTATCAAGTTAAAAGAATGCCAATAAATAAAGGGTTTTGGATTGAGGAGATTGACATGTCACAAGATCCAACCATTAACACAGAAACTATTGATGGGAAAAGATATCAAGTAGCAACTCTTAGAAAAGTTATTGCTTATCCTCAACAATCAGGTAAATTAACGATAGCTCCACTGGATATTGATGTTGTTGCACATATTGCATCTAGAAATCAAAGAAGAGTTTCTACGGGAGATCCATTCTTTGATTCGTTTTTTCAATCCATGGGACAAACAGGATACGAAAAGGTCAAAAAAAGTATAAAATCTCATAGTATTAATGTTGATGTTACAGAACTTCCAAAAACAAACCTCGACTTTTCTGGAGCTGTTGGAAATTTCGAAATATCAGCAACAGCAAATCCTCTTGAATGTAAAACCAACGAAGCTATTACTCTTAGATATACTATTTCAGGTTCAGGCAATTTAAGTCTTATTGATAAGATAAATTTGAATATACCAGAGGATTTTGAATCCTATAATCCAACTATAGATGATAATATTAATAAAACTCAGAATGGAGTTAATGGGAAAAGAACATTTGAATACATATTAATCCCAAGAGTTCAAGGTGAGTTTAAAATACCTAAGGTTAATTTTACATATTTTGATGTCAAGACGAAAACTTATAGAACCGTTTCAACTAATGATTTTACATTAAAGATTTCTAAAGGAAAAGACGAACTCAGCGGTTTAGCACAACAAATGAGCGAAAGAGAAAAATATGTAAATAGAGACATTGAACATATAATAACAAAACATTCAAAATTTAACTCCATTAATTCTTCAGTTTATAACAATACTTATTTAATTATTATTTTCCTTACTCTTCCTCTCATTACAATAGGATATATTATCTTCAAAAACAAATCAATCAAAAAGAATAGCGATGTTTCTTATGTAAAATACAAGAAAGCCACTAAGGTTGCAATGAATAGGCTAAAGAAGGCAAAGAAATATTTAGACAATCAACAAAAAGATGACTTCTATACCGAAATTGCTCAAGCAACTTGGAACTATCTTTCCGATAGGTTTAAAATTGTGAAAATGGATTTAAGTTTCGATAACGTTAAAGAAATTTTAAGTAAAAGAAAAATCAATGAAAACACTATTGAGAACCTTATTTCTCTTTTGAATAATTGCGAATATGTAAGATTTTCTCAAGGAGAAGAAGTGCAAAAAATGGATAGCCTATATGAGCAAGCTATTAATTCATTGTCTGATATTGAAGCTCAAATAAAATAATTAAGCAAATGATGTTTATGAAAAAATTTATATATTTAATTCTTCTTTTGTTGTTCAGTGGAAGTATTATTGCCCAATCATCAGAATTATTATTTGAGAAAGGCAATCAAGCATATAATAACAAGCAATATGAGCAAGCCTTGAAAAGTTATTTATTGATTGAAAAAAGTAAAAATATTTCTGCTGAATTATATTATAATATTGGAAATACATATTTTCGTCTTTTTGACTACACAAATGCTATCCTGTATTATGAAAGGGCTATTCTTTTAAAACCAAATAATCAAAATATAAACACTAATCTTAAAATTGCTAAGGCACGACTTAAAAGTGATGTATACGTTATGCCTAATTTCTTTTTAACAGATTGGTGGAATAAGATTTCTAATCTCTTCGCTGCCTCGACATGGACGATTATTTCTATTACCTTACTTCTAATAACTTGTATAGTCTTTATTTTTTACTATTTTTCCTATAACAGAAAAAAAATATTATTCTATTCTTTTATTTTTCTTAGTTTCTTGTTTGTTGTTTCTTGTTTTGCAGGTTTTACCCGTCAAAGCATTATGCAGTCAAAAGATAAAGCTATTGTTTTTGGGGAAGGTATAATGGGAAAAGATTCTCCTGACGATAACTCCACTGATAAAGTCAAAATTGTTAAAGGGCAAAAAATAAAGATTATTGACAAAAGTAGCAATTGGATTAAAGTTAAAACAGAGGACGGCAAAGAGGCTTGGATTAAAAATAACAATATTGTGATAATCTAATAATTATTTAAGTCAATCAAAATGAGTGAAACTATTGAACACAAAGGTAGAGTATCAGACATACAAGACAATAAGATTATTGTAACAATAATATCAAAATCTATGTGTGCCTCTTGTCATGCTAAGGGAGCTTGTATCTCTGGAGACTCAAAGGAAAAAATTATTGAAGTTAAGACAAGTAATTTATCAAATTATATAATTGGAGATGAGATTACTGTATGTTTGGAAAGAAAAATTGGATTCAAAGCGGTTCTAATAGGGTTCTTCTTTCCTTTCTTAGTTTTAATTTCTGTCTTTATACTCGCTTATATTTTTATTTCTCCAAATAGTGAAATTATTACTGCTGCAATTTCTCTTTCTGCAGTTACCCTATATTATTTTATTATTTATCTACTAAGGAATAAGATTGAAAAAGAATTTCACTTCAAAATTAAATAAAATATTTTCTCTCATATTTTTTAATGCCTCACTACCACCAAAATTAAGTCACACATATTAAAAATTAAAGTTGAAATTTTCTAAAAAAGCTTATCTTAAAGGAAAATAATCTGTATTTTTTGAAATTCCAGAGATTAATTTTTACAAAAAACACTTTAAAATTGTTTGGTAAAAGAATTATTTGTACTTTTGCTCATTAAAATTGGAATTAATTTAAAAGCAATAAAATAATAGATTTATGAAAAACAGAACATTACTATTAGGATTAGTGTTTTTATTCCTTTCTTTTATAGGAGTAAACTCAGTTAATGCTCAAACAAATGATCAATGGATTTCTCTTGGACCAAATAATATTAGTGGTCGTTCAAGGGCTGTTATCTTTGACCGATTCAATAATAATATCCTTTATTCAGGAGGTGTTGCTGGAGGTTTGTTTATTAGTGTAAATAATGGTAAAAATTGGCAAGAAATAACCTTGGGCGACGGTCAACAAAACCTTGCAATAACAAGTATTGCTCAAGACAATAATGGAGTTATTTATTTAGGAACAGGTGAAGGAAATTACAAATTAAACGGTTTCGGAACAAATACAAATGTTATTGGTATGTTGGGTAATGGAGTTTATAAATCAACTACATTAAATCAAACTAACAAAAATTGGGCTGCAAACTTATCAACCGATGATGAGAAATATGCTTGGGCACAAGAAAACATCCGTTTCCAATTGTTAGACTTTACCAGACCTACTACTCAATATAGTTATGGTGATGGAAAAGCATTTGTAAATAAGATAGCTACAAATAAAGTATCCAACAAAATATATATTGCAACTGATGCAGGCTTAATGGTAATGAATGATGATGCAACAAACTGGACTGCAGTTTCTGCAATTCCATCTACTGCAACCGTTGGTGACATTAATATTAGTAATAATGGTAATATTGCTGTTTACTTTAATGATAGTGAAGGAAAGATTGCTTTTTCAAGTGATGATTTTTCAACTAATTCAATTATTTTCAGCACTGCAAACATAACTTCTTTTGATGCAAATGCTCTTTCAATTAATAGAATAAGATTAGCCTTTGGGATAAATAACCCAAACAAACTTTATGCTTATGTAAATTATTTCAGCGAAACAGGTGAAGGTTATAGAACTTACAAAGAAATTCTTATTAGAACTGACCAAATAAGCAATGTTACTTGGAGAAGAACTACTCCAACTTCTTACTCTAATGGTGGTGACCCTGCATCAATGTCAATTGTTATTGATGATAGGACTACTCCTGAAATTGTTTATCTTGGTGGAAACATCGTTAGAAAAGGATATGATGCAAATAATTCAGACATTTATTATTGGGAAGGCATAAGCCAATATACTAATTCATTCGGTAGTACAGATGGAGTTAGAACCTCTCCTACATATGTAAGCAAAGGTATTCATGAACTACTAATCAAAGATAATGCAAATACTAGTTTTGATAGCACAATCATAATTGCAGCTACTGATGGTGGTATTCATATCTTTTCTTATGATTCAACTCTATACACAACAGATTGGAGACTTTCTACCAAAAACATGATTAACACTCAATTCTATAGTGTGGCTGTTTCTCCAGATGCATCTGTTGTAGGTGGTACTGTAGGAAATGGTTCAATCTATATTTCTAATACTGGTAATTTAGGTGAAAATAAAGCAGGTGATGTTATCTGGACAATAAATTCTCCTGGATATAATCCAAATGGATTCCAATATACAGAAAGTGGCGGAAATGTTGGAGCATCTCAATTCCAACGTATTGACCCAACATCAAGAAAATCTCTTATTTTATCAAGAGCTTATGGGCAAATAGCACGTACATATGGAAATAATGGTGATTATTATTCAATTGATGACGTTACTTGGAACTATGGTTCAACATTATTCCCAAGTGGAATTATTGAAAATCAAGCTTGGGCTCCATACGAACCATTGGTAACTCCATTGTATTTATGGGAATCAATTAATTCTACTATACCTGATTCAATGTTTTTAGTAATTGATAAAAACACTGCAATCAATCCAATAAATAGAACAACTTCAGATGAAGAATGGAGAGAAGGTTCTTGGATAGTTCCAGGAGACACTGTATTGGCTAATAGCCCTACAATGGGATATCCTTTCATTTATGTTTTCTCTGACTCAGTTCAATTTAATCAAGACACTGCAATAAAAATTCATAACCCAATCCAATCTAAACTATTCTTTGGAACATCTCAAGGTATATATGTTTGTTCAAATATTAATGACTACATAGCATCTCCACTTGCTGGTTCACTTACTCCAATTTCAATGGTTAAGTTCTACGAAACTACAAAATTTGCAAACGAACCAACAGAACAAATTCATTGCTTTGCTATAACTGATGATGGGAAAACACTTTTTGTAAGTACTGATAAGCTTCGTGCAGTGTCAGATACAAGTTTCCTTTATAGATTTGACTTATCAAATGTTGATTTCTTAAACTCAGCTAATGCTATATCTATTGTACCTGAAGTTATGATGTTTAATCGTCAGATTACTTCAATAAATGTTGACAAACAAAATGGTAATAACGTAATCCTAACTTTTGGAACTTACTTAAGTGCACAATCAAACATTCAAGTTTCATCAAATGCATTAGCAACTCCATTTTCTTCAGTTATATTTAAAGAAACTATCAACAGAGACCCAATCAACGATGAAGATTTCTTACCTAACAACAAACCTGTTTTCTGTGCTTTAATTGAAAGCATGAATCCAGATAATGATGGACAAAACGTTGCTTATATTGGAGCTGAAGACGGAATTTACAAAACAGAAAATTTCTTAGGAACAGCATCTGGATCAAAAGTTGAAGTTGAATGGGAAAAGATGACAGGTATTCCAAATGTTCCAATTTTCCAAATAACTCAACAAACAATGAACCTTCCAAGCTATGAATTCCACACATACTTAGGACAAAATACATTCTTTACTTCATTTGCAAACACAAAACTTCCAGGAGCAATTTATGCTGCAACTCACGGAAAAGGTCTATTTGCTTTCTTGGGAGACACTATTGCTGAAAACACTAATTTAATTGGAATTAAGGATAACATTGTTACAATTAATGAAAAACCAAGCTTAAGAGCTTATCCTAACCCAGCTTCAAGCACAACAACTCTTGAATATAACATATCAAAAGCATCAGAAGTAAAACTTCAAGTATATGATATGAATTCTCGTTTAGTAAGTTCCATAAACAAAGGACGTCAATCTGCAGGAGTACATTCACAAGAACTAAATGTACAAAATCTAAAGAGTGGAATCTATATGGTTCGTATCATAACAAACAACTCAACAAGCACAGCAAAATTAATTGTTAAATAATATAATTAAACAATTCAATAAGAAAAGGAGGTCATAATGACCTCCTTTTTTAGTATATTTGCACCAAACAAAAAAAAGGAGGATTTATGATTAGCATGATTGTAAAATTATTAATCTCTGTTGGCTTAGGATTTTTAATAGGCTTAGAAAGAGAAAGATCTCATAAAGTTGTTGGAGTGAAAACCATATCACTAATTACACTTGGAAGCACAATCTTTACCTTAGTGTCGGTCTATTACATAAAATCTGACCCCACAAGAGTAATTGCTCAAATAGTTTCTGGAGTTGGATTTATTGGAGCAGGTATAATATTCAAAAACGATATGCAAGTATCAGGACTAACAACAGCAGCAACCGTTTGGTGTGCAGCAGCAGTTGGTGTTTTAGTAGGAATGGGACTGTTTGAACTTGCAGCAGTTTCAGCTGTTCTAATTTTAATTATTAATATTGTATTTGAATACCTCAAGAAAAAGGAAAAGAAATAAAATTCAATCTAAAAAGAACATACAAATACTGTAAATTCCCCATAATTGGAGGAATAGTTGGAGTTGAATTTGATTTCGAAACAGGTAAATCACTAAAATTCCCAGTAGTTTTAACACCTTCATACAAATAGGCAACCCTCTACCCTATTTTTTCTAATTATAGAATTAATGACCTTAAAGTAATAAAAGACTTTAAGGTCATTAATTTTTTAATACCATTATTGTCAGCAAAAATAAAGATAAAAATATAATCTTATAACTTTTTGACAAGAATAATCACTACACATAAACACCATTTAATCAAGCTTATAAAGTCATCAAATAAGCTTTTAAACTAATTTAATAAGCTTTCAAACTAACTAAACTTCCTTTTGATGTCAAAACAATGCCATTGTTTACTCAAAACAATGCGGTTGTTTTACTAAAACAATGCGGTTGTTTCGTCAAAACAATGGCATTGTTTTGAGATTAAAGTCCTATTTAATTATTTCTTTCTTTGTTTTATCAATTTCTTTCCTTGTTTTATCAATTTCTTTCCTTGTTTTATCTATTTCTTTCTTTACTTTAATTTACTGAAACAGCGTTTTATTTTTTTGAAACAGCATTTTATTTTCTCCTCTTCTTTTTTCATTGTTTTAGATGATTAAGTTTAAAGTCCTTTTCTAATTTTTACCAAATAACTCTTAGGATTTAATTCCTATTATCATTTAAAACCATTTGATTTTTATTTATCTGGAAAATATTTTAAGTTTTTTTATCGGTTATTCATAAATAAATTGTAGTTTTGGAGTTGTAAAATAGATAAAAAAAGAATTATGGCAGAAATTAATAGTGCAGATATTGGGTTTGAAGATAAGATTTGGAAAGCAGCAGACCTTTTAAGAGGGAACCTCGATGCTTCGGAATATAAATCAGTTGTTTTAGGTTTAATTTTTCTTAAATATATATCTGATCGCTTTGAAATTAGATATAAAGAACTCGTTGAAGAGGGCGAAGGATTTGAAGAAGACAGAGATGAATATACTTCAGAAAATGTTTTTTATGTACCTGCCGATTCTCGTTGGAGTGTAATTGCATCAAAAGCTCGCACTCCAGAAATTGGAACAACAATTGATGATGCAATGCGTCATATTGAAAAAGAAAATAATAAACTAAAAGGCATACTTCCAAAAAACTTCTCACGACCAGAACTTGACAAACGCCGTCTTGGAGATGTTGTAGACCTTTTCACCAACCTTAAAATGCACTCAAAAGATGAGTCAAAAGATATTCTTGGTAGAGTTTATGAATATTGCTTATCGAAGTTTGCAGAGCAAGAAGGCAAATTAGCAGGGGAGTTCTATACTCCTTCATGCATAGTTCAAACTCTTGTAGAAGTACTTCAACCCCTAAAAGGTAGAGTTTATGACCCTTGTTGTGGTAGTGGAGGTATGTTTGTTCAAAGTGCTAAATTTATAGAATCTCACTCTTCAAATATCAATAATATATCTGTCTATGGTCAAGACTCCAACCCAACAACTTGGAAAATGGCTACAATGAATCTTGCAATACGTGGAATTGAAGCTGATTTAGGAAAATATAATGCTGACACTTTCTTCGAAGATTGTCATTCAACCCTAAAGGCAGACTATGTAATGGCAAATCCACCTTTTAACCTTTCCGACTGGGGAGCAGACAAGCTTTCTTCCGATGTTCGTTGGCGTTATGGAGTGCCACCAAATGGAAATGCCAACTATGCTTGGTTACAACATATTGTTCATCACCTTGCACCAAATGGAAAGGCTGGTGTTGTACTTGCCAATGGCTCATTAAGTTCCAACACTTCCGGAGAAGGAGATATTAGAAGAAAAATGATTGAAGATGATATTGTAGAAGGAATTATCGCAATGCCATCTCAACTATTCTATACAACACAAATACCAGTATCAATTTGGTTTATATCTAAAAACAAGAAACAAAAAGGCAAAACCCTATTTATTGATGCAAGAAATCTTGGCACAATGGTTACTCGCAAGCTAAGACAACTAACCACAGAAGACATCCACCTAATAGCACAAACCTTTGAAGCCTTCCAAAAAGGAACCCTAACCGAAGAAAAAGGCTTTAGCTCAATTGCCTCTCTTGAAACCATATCAAAACAAGACTACATCCTAACCCCAGGCAGATACGTAGGAATAGCAGACCAAGAAGAAGACTCCGAACCCTTCGAAGAAAAAATGCAACGTCTAACAAACGACCTAAAAGACCTATTTAATAAATCCCACGACCTTGAAAAAGAAATAAAAACCCAACTAAAAAAGATAGGGTATGAATTATAAGAAATTAATATCAATTTCGCGACCTCACGAAAATGATATTTTTATTGATAAAAACGATGTATATATACGATTCGACAATTGTAGAGACGCAATTAATCGCGTCTCTACCGACGACAACAATAAATTATGAATAATTGGAGAAAAACAACATTAGGAGATGTTTGTGAATATGAATCTCAAAAAACATCTGATTTAGATATAAACACTTATATCTCAACAGAAAATATGCTTCCAAATAAAGGTGGTGTTGTTCTTGCAAGTAACTTACCTAACAAAGGAACTTTTACGAAATATTCAAATGGGCAAACATTAGTTTCAAATATTCGTCCATATTTTAAAAAGATTTGGAGAGCAGACAAAAATGGAGCCTGCTCAAATGATGTTTTATGCTTTAAATTAAAAGATAAAATTATTGATTCTTTCTTTTATTATTTTCTTAATCAAGATACTTTCTTTGAGTTTGTAATGAATGGTGCTAAAGGCACAAAGATGCCAAGAGGAGACAGAAAACACATTCTTCAATTTGAAATTAATCTTCCACCTCTTGATGAACAGAAACGTATTGCTGATGTTTTGAGTGCTTTGGATGATAAGATAGAGATAAATAATAAGATTAATGAGAACTTAGAAGCACAAGCACAGGCAATATTTAAGCAGTGGTTTGTGGATTTTGAGTTTCCGGATGCAGAAGGTAAACCATATAAAACAAATGGAGGAAAATTTATAGATTCCGAATTAGGAGAAATCCCTTTAGGGTGGAAGGTAGGAAAAATAAGAGATATTGTATTATCAACTATTGGGGGAGATTGGGGAAAAGAACAAAAGATAGATAATTATATTTCTGAAGTATATTGTATTAGAGGTGCAGATATTAATGATATAATAAAAGGGAATAAAGGTAAAATGCCTACAAGATTTATATTAGAAAAGAATTATAATTCCAAGAAATTAGAAGCAAATGATATTGTAATAGAAATTTCAGGAGGAAGTCCAACACAATCAACTGGAAGAGTAGCATTAATAACAGATGCATTACTAAATAGGTATGATAAATCAATGATTTGTACTAATTTTTGTCGAGCAATAAAACCATTAGAAAATTATTCATATTTTATTTTTTATTATTGGAGATACTTATATGATTTAAATACAATGTTTTCTTATGAGAATGGTACAACTGGAATAAAGAATTTAGATATAAATGGAGTTTTAGATAATGAGAATGTAGTATTACCAAATATTGAGTTGTTAAATTGTTTCAATAATTATGTATTGAATATTATGAAAACAATATTTAATAATGGATTAGAATCAGAAAACCTTTCTGAGATTAGGGATAGTTTATTGCCTAAGTTGATGAGTGGGGAGGTTAGAGTATAAATAATAAAATTAATAAGATATGAAATTAACAATATTTTATTCTTGGCAAATGGATATAGATGTTAAAATCAATAAGGATTTTATAAGAAAATGTATTGAAGGTGCTATAAATAATATTAAAAATACTGGTCAGTTAAAAGGAATAGATTTTATCTTGCAAGAAAGTACAAACAATATTCCTGGGACACCAAATATCCCTGAGACTATTGATGAAAGAATACGTGATTGTGATATTTATATTTGTGATCTTTCAATAGTAAATAAATATTATTGGATTGAGAAAATTATAATGTTTGTACTCAAAAAGAAACTTAAGTATTTTCAAAACAATAATGCTTATGGAGAATTAAATAAGGCACAAGTTTTAATGGAAAGTGAATGTATTATTCAAGTTCTTAATAGTGAGTTTGGGGATCCAAACCAAAAAACAGAATTAATGCCATTTGATAATCGCTTCAATAGGTTTCCAATTCAATATAAATTACCAATAAAACATGATACAAAAACATTTAATGAAACAAAGGAATCTCTAACTGCAAGTCTTGAAGATGCAATTAGAAAAAGTGCAATATTTTCTATTCAAAATATGAAAACAAAATATCGACCTTTTATTCCATTATCAGAACAAAAAAAGATCCCAAAATTTCAAAAAAAATTCTTTACAAATAGTTTTATTGAAGAGTTAAAAAAAGAAATTCTTTACAATAAAGATAATCTGCGTATAATAGGATTATCAGGATTAGGGAAAACAAGAATTGTTTATGAATCTTTTAATACAAATGAATTACAGCATCAATATTTATATTGTGATTGTTTTGTGTATGATTCAGGAAATGTTATAGATGGTATTTATGATATATTCACAAAAAAAGAGGATTTGCCAATCATTGTTGATAATTGCAATAAAGAATTATATATAAGAATAATTGAATTAAAAAATACTCATAGAGCTAATAATCCAATTGTAAGTATTTACAACGATCCAAATGAGTTAAAAGATATTCGGCCATCAAAATATATTGAAATATCTAGAAACATGGACGATATAGTAGAACAAATTATTGACAAAAACATTAAAATAGTAGGTCAAGAAAATGTTAATATATTGAAAGAGTTTTCCGGAGGGATTCCTATGATGGCAGATTTATTGGTAGAAAGCATAAAAGGAGGAGAACAGCATATAGGAAGACTTAATGACAATACAGTAATTACAAAACTATTACAATTAGAACCTGATTCTATAGAAAGAATTATTTTAAGGTCAATATCACTTTTTGACTATATTGGCATAGAAGAAGAGTATAGAAGTCAAATTCAGTTCATTGCTACCGATAAAAATATTACATCTATTTTTATGGATGAAACCGTAGTTATTAATGAATTTGATAAAGTAATCAAGAAGTTTCTAAAAAGAGAAATTATTGAAAAAAACGGATGGTATATAGGTATCAGACCTAGACCTTTAGCTTTCGCATTAGCCTCTGAGTGGTTTGACGAATGTTCTCCGCAAAGATTAATAGAGGTATTTAACTCAATTAATGACTTAAAAGAAGATAGAACAGCAATTATAGAAGCAATGTGCAGACAGATTCGAAATCTTGGATATAATGACAATGCTAAAGCTTTATTTGATAAATTATTGGGAGATAATGGCCCTTTTTATAATGCGGAAGTAGTAAATACAGAAGTGGGTTCACGCTTCTTTCGCTCTTTTGTTGAAGTGAACCCTGTTGCTGTGGCTGATAATCTATATAGAAATTTTGGATTAAAGACAAAAGAAGAATTACTAAAAATAGATAAAGGCAGAAGAAATATAATATGGGTTCTAGAAAAATTATGTTTTGATAAACGTACATTTGAAAAAGGTGCAAAATTAATGATGAATTTTGCAATTGCAGAAAATGAAAATTGGGGAAATAATGCAACAAATGAATTTCTTAGATTATTTAAAATACAGCTACCAGGAACTGAATGTAGTTTAGAAGAACGATTGGAAATAATAAAATGGGGGTTAAGCAAGGATAATGACCACAAAATATTATCATTGAAAGCCATTGATTCAGGGTTAGAATCTCAATATTTTAGTTATTTTAGTGGTGCAGAAAATCAAGGCACAAAAAAACTCACACACTATATACCTAATTATACTGAAATATTTCAATATTGGGAAGAAATGCTAAAAATAATTGAGAATGAAATAGAAAACAAAACTAATTATGCTGATTTTTGTTATAAAATAATTGAACACAAAATAAGAGGTTTATTGTCTTTTTATTCAAGCACTGAATTTATTCTTCAACATTTAGAAATATTAGCAGAGAAAAAAAGATATGATTGGGATGATTTATTAGAAATTTTATATGACATAAAGAATTATGATTTCAAAAGAATTAATAGCAGACACCATGAAAGAATAGATGAATTAATAAAAAAAATAACCAAGACAGATTTTGTTTCTAGATTTAACGAAGTCAATAAATATTATAGAATGGTTGGGCAAAATATATCATTAGAAGAACGATCAAAAATTATTCAAAAAAAATATATAGAACTTGCTCAAGAGTTTGTTATAGATAATTTTTGTTCTTATGATATTCTTAATGCCTTATTTATTAACAAAGAAGCATTTCCCAATCCTTTTGGTTTTACCATTTCTGAATTATTGAAGGATGATATAGATAAAAATAAATTATTTATTGATACTTCAGTCGAAATAATAAAACAATATCAAGAACATGAATATAACAGATCTATCATAATTGATTACACAAGAGGGGTTGATAATGAAATTTTTCAATATTTAATTGATTCATTGTCAGAAAAAGAAATATACTATCTTATTTTTCCTTTGTATGGAATTAAGAATATTGATTTGGATTATGTAGATTATTTATTCAGATTAGTTGATGAAAAGAAAGTTACTCCACATAGATTTATTGATTTTTTTAATTATTATCATCCAAGCAAAGAGATTAAAATTAATTTTTCAAAATTCTTTTCTAGATTAACCAATTATGGAGAGGATGGAATATTCACAATAATTACTTTAACAAAGAATATACTGTTTTTCAGCAATAAGGATGAAAATAGTATTTCATTAGGTGATATTGTAGAAGATATTATCAACAAAGTAGATATACAAAATTTATCAAAGGATAAGTTTGAACAATATTTTGAACTCATTGATATATTACTTAAACAAAAAAAGAGAGATTCTTTAGCTTTGCATATTAATAATCAAATCATAGATTTTGCAAGAGATATAAATAATAATTTCATTGGTAATTATAGTATAGAAAATATCCTTTCTATTTTATTAAAAGAATATTTTGATGTAATATGGAAAGATTTATCAGAAGCTCTTGTTTTAGAAGGAAAAGATTATGCAATATATTATAATCTAAATTATATAATTGGTTCATCAATAGGTGATATTAGACCTATTGGTTTATTGTTTTTAGGTAATATTGATAAGATATTTGAGTGGTGTGATAAATATCCAAAAGTTGCACCAGTTAGATTAGCATCAATGGTTCCTATATATGAAAATGGGGGTATTCATCCCATAGCTTTGAGATTAATAGATAACTATGGAAATAGTGATGATGTTTTAATTACATTACATTCAAATATTAATACATTTGGATGGACGGGATCTCTAATACCTTTATTTGAACAAAAGAAAAAGTTATTTGAAGATCTAATTAATCACAAAATTCCAAGAGTTTCAAAATGGGCAAGAGAAAATGTAGATAATGTTACTTTAGAGCTTGAAAATGAAAAAAGAAGAGAAGAAGAAAGAAAGTTTTTATATAATTAACGCTTATGTCTTTTAGGGAAAATAATTTCGAAAACGCTATTTTGTTAAATACTTTTAATTATTAGTCGATTATTCTTTGGTCTTTTAAATTTTGTCCGAAATATTGCATAAATTTGAGACTTAAATAATGTTAAAACATCTAATTTTTCGATTATTTCTATCATTTTAGTTGTTTTGTCCGAAATATTGCATAAATTTGCGACTTAAATAATGTTAAAAATGAATGATAGTTTATTTAGCACTGTTAGAAAAAGAATTTTAAATACTGAAATGGGAGAAATACTATTTTCGTCTGATTTTTCTGATTTGAATGATAACAAATCTGTCAATAAAATACTGTCAAGATTAGTAAATGAAGGAAGAATAGAAAGAATATCTCAGGGTATTTATTTAAGAGCAGAAAAAACCAATTTTGGAATTTTAATTCCTTCCTTAAATGAAATTGCAAATGCTATAGCAAAAAGAGATAAGGTAAAGATTTTCCCCTCTGGAAATACAGCTTTAAATATGATTGGATTATCAACTCAGGTACCTATGGTTGCTGAATATATTACATCAGGTTCTGCAAGAACAATAAATATTAGAAATAGAAAAATTGTTTTTTCCAGAGCTACTCCTAAAAACTTTGAATATAAAAATGATTTAATCCATCTTGCCGTTGTTTCTTTAAAAAAAATTGGTCAAGAGAATGTTAGCAATGAGGTTATTGGAGCATTAGAAAATTTACTATCCAATAGAAACAATTTATATTTTTGGAAAGAAGATATTCAACTGGCTCCTGTTTGGATAAGAAAAATGTTAACTGAAATAATTGAAAAGGATTAATAATGAGTTCATGGTTTAATTTAGGATTAAATGACAAGAAAGTAGTTCTTCAACAAACTGCTGAAAAAGAAGGAATACCTGAGCTTGCAATAGAAAAAGATTGTTGGGTAACTATTGTTTTAAAAGCTTTGTTTAGTTGTTCTTGTAATGATTTCCTATTATTTAAAGGAGGAACTTCATTAAGTAAGGGATGGGGATTGATACAAAGATTTTCAGAAGATATAGATATTGCTTTGGATAAGTCTTTTTTTGAGATTGATGCTGAAAATAAATCTCAAATTGATAAGTTGAAGAAGAAATCAAGAAAATATATTAAAGAAAATTTAATGCCAGAACTAAAACAAAAGCTTATTGAACAAGGGGTTGATTGTTTTGATATTGAATTTATTGAAACAACAGACTCTGATGTTGATCCTTCTGTTATAAATATAATTTATAGTAGTATTTTTGAATCTACAATGAATTATATAAGGAATATTGTTAAAATAGAAATTAGTTGTTTATCACTTTCTGATCCAAATGAGACCATAAAAATATCATCTATAGTAAATAAATATTATACTGATTTTGATACGGATTCATGTTGTAACATTAAAACAGTTCTTCCTGCTAGAACATTCTTAGAAAAGATATTTCTATTGCATGAAGAGTTTCAAAAAGATAATCCAAGATGTGAAAGAATGTCAAGACATTTGTATGATTTGGAGAAATTAATGGATGTTACCGAGGTAATTGATTCGTTAAATAATAAAGAACTTTATAATACAATTGTTTCTCATAGAGAGAAATTCTATTCATTAAAATATGTTGACTATTCTAAACATTCACCAGAACTCATTAATATTATTCCTAATGAAAATATTTACAAAAAATGGGAGGATGATTATTCGGAAATGAAAAAAACATTTATTTATGGAGATTCTCTTTCTTTTGATCGATTAATTGCAAGAATAAATGAGCTTCAAGATAGAATTCATAATTTGAAAAACAAATAATCACACCTTATGTCTTTTAAAGAAAATAATTTTGAGAACGCTATTTTAGAAATATTCAAAGACCAATTGGGATATGAATATTTTTATGGTCCTGAGGTTGAAAGGGATTATCATTTGCCTTTGCATGAGGAATTGCTTTATGGGGCATTGGTGAATATTAATGATAAACTACCTCAAGAGGCTATTGATGAAGCATTATTGAAATTAAAAGGCTTTGATAGTGGTTCTTTGCTTGAGAAGAATATTCGTTTTATGGATTATCTTCAAAATGGTATAGAGGTAAACTATTATGACGGAAAAGAACAGAGAGCTATAAGGGTTTTGCTTGTAGACTTTAAGAATATAGATAGAAATGTTTTCTCAGTTTCCAATCAATGGAGTGTTGAGGAGTTTTCTATTAAAAGAGCGGATATTGTAGTATTTGTAAATGGGTTGCCACTGGTTGTAGTGGAATTGAAATCACCTTCAAGAGAAGAAACAGATGTTAGTTCTGCATATAGGCAATTGAAAAATTATATGCAGGAGATACCTTCTTTGTTTGTGTATAATGCATTTATGGTAATGAGCGACCAAGCACACTCAAAGGCTGGAACAATCACTTCAAGCGAGGATAGGTTTATGGAGTGGAAGACTGTGGACGGAAGTTATGAAAACACTAAGTTTGCCAGCTTTGAAACCTTGTTTGAAGGAATGTTTGAGAAAAGAAGACTATTGGATATTATCCAAAACTTTATATGTTTTTCGAAAGAAGATATACAAGAAGTAAAGATATTGGCAGGTTATCACCAATACTATGCTGTTCGTAAAGCAATAGAATCAACATCCCAAGCAGTTAAGACAGACGGAAAAGGAGGAGTGTTTTGGCATACACAAGGAAGTGGTAAATCTCTTTCAATGGTGTTTTACACTAAACTACTTCAAGAAAGCTTGGAGTCTCCAACAATTGTTGTAATAACAGATAGAAACGATTTGGATGATCAACTCTATGGTCAATTTTCCAAATGTCAGAACTTTCTAAGACAATCGCCTAAGCAAGCAAATAATAGAAAACATTTAACAGAGCTTTTGGTAAACAGAGAAGCTAATGGAATATTCTTCTCCACTATGCAGAAGTTTGAAGAAAGCAATGAACCACTTTCTGAAAGAAGAAATATTATAGTTATTGCCGATGAAGCACATAGGAGCCAATATGGATTGGAAGAGAAAATCCTTAGCACTGGAGAAATAAAGACTGGGACTGCAAGAATAATTCGTGATTCCTTGCCAAATGCTACTTTTATTGGATTTACGGGTACTCCAATTTCACTTAAAGATCGTTCAACTCGTGAGGTCTTTGGGGATTATATCGATGTGTATGATATGACTCAATCGGTAGAGGATGGAGCAACACGTCCAGTGTTCTATGAAAGTAGGGTTATTAAGCTTAAGCTCGATGAGGATTTGCTTAACGAAATAAATTTGGAATATGATAAGGTCAGCGAGGATGCTAGCGAATATGTAGTTCAAAGAAGTAAACAAGAGATGGGAAGATTAGAGAGCATTCTTGGCTCAGAGCAAACTATCAATAGTTTGTGTGACGATATTCTTTCCCATTACGAAGAGTTTAGACAATTTGAACAAACTGGTAAGGCAATGATTGTTGCCTATTCACGACCAATAGCAATAATGATATTTAAAAGAATATTAGAGCTAAGACCCTCTTGGGGTGAGAAGATAGCTGTTGTGATGACTTCAACCAACGATGACCCTGAGGAGTGGAGACGGATTATTGGCAATAAAACCAATAAAGAAGAGCTTGCAAGAAGGTTTAAAGACAATGAGGATAGTCTTAAGATTGCTATTGTTGTGGATATGTGGCTAACAGGTTTCGATGTTCCTTCACTCTCTACAATGTATGTTTATAAACCTATGAGTGGTCATAATCTTATGCAAGCAATTGCCAGAGTTAATAGGGTTTATAAAGATAAGGTAGGGGGTTTGGTAGTCGATTATGTGGGTATTGCAGCAGCACTTAAGCAAGCAATGTCTGACTACACTATTAGAGACCAAAAGAACTATGGAGACCAAGATATTTCAAAGACAGCATATAAAGAGTTTATCCTAAAGCTTGAAGTTTGTAGAGATTTATTACATGGTTTTGATTTTAGTGGTTTTGAGAGTGGAAGCGATTTGCAAAGAGCCAAGCTGATTAGTGGAGGAGTGAATTTCCTTTCGGACACTAAGAAAGAAAACCTTAAGAGAAGCTTTATTAAAGAAGCTTTATTGCTACATAACTATCTTACACTTTGTAAGAGTGTGATAGAATATAACCAAAGAATAGAAGCTGCATATTTCGAAGCAATAAGAACACTTATTACAAGGGTTGAAAAGCAAGGCAAACTATCATTAAAGGAGATTAACGAAAGAATAAACCAACTATTGGCTCAAAGCATTAAGAGTGAAGGAGTCATAAACTTATTCTCAGATATTAAAGAGGAGTTTTCATTGTTTGATCCTAAGTTCTTAAGCGATATTGCCAATATGAAAGAAAGAAATATTGCTGTTGAACTTTTGAAGAAACTGATTTCTGAACAAATAGGAGTATATCAGAAAACTAATATTGTAAAGAGTGAGAAATTCTCCGATATACTTTCAAGAGCTATGAGCAATTACCTTAAAGGTATGCTTACCAATGAGGAGGTTATTCAAGAGCTATTGAAAATGGCTCACGATATTATAAACGCTAAGAATGAAAACTCAAGCTTAGGACTAAGCGATGATGAACAAGCCTTTTATGATGCTTTAACCAAGCCAGAAGCAGTAAAGGATGTTTATAATAACGACCAATTAATTGCTATTACTAAGGAACTTACCGAAACCCTTCAAAAGAATAAAACTATCGATTGGCAAAAGAAAGAATCTGCAAGAGCTGGTATGAGAAGAATGATTAAACGATTATTGAAGAAATATAATTACCCTCCAGAAAAGCGAGATGATGCTTTGGAAATAGTGTATCGTCAATGTGAAATGTGGACTGATAATTTTGAATAGTAATTTCATATGAAATTATAACTTTAATCATAAAATAAAAATGGAAAAAATGTTGCTTAGAGAAAAGGAAATTTGTCCTAATAGTGGAGTTCTAAAGGACTTGCTGGGGGATGTGTTTCTGTCCTTTGAGGAGTTGGAGAAAAGGCTGGTTGCAAAAGATATTGTTTATATTTGGAACTACTATAATGATGGTAAGGCTTGGCTTTGTAAGGTTCAATTTAAGAAGAAAACAGTTTTCTGGCTGTCTATTTGGGATGGCTTCTTTAAGTTGACATTCTATTTTAATGAGAAAAACTATGTTGGTATTTATGATTTAGGGCTTGAAGAGTCAATAATAAAGAATTTTGAGAACACTAAACTTGTTGGTAAATTTAGACAATTGATTTTTGAGATAAGAGATAATAGTCAATTTGAGGATATTGAAAGGGTTGTTGAATACAAAAAGAGCTTAAAATAGAGTAGCTATTTATTTTTTTATTTCTATTGTTGTCCGATAAAAATAAGCAAAAAAAGAAAGAGGCTGTCTCATAATTCCCGAAGCAGCCTCTTTTTTGAAGATTTAATTCTATTTATTTTTCAATTATAATCTTAACAGTTTTTCCTGCTTGTCCTTTTTTGAAAAAACGTACAAAATATACTCCTTCTTTTAGATTAGAAACATTTACATTATCTTGTCTTTGTATTAAAGATTGCTTATGTACTAAGGTTCCTTTGATATCATAGATATATAAATTATCAAAATCTGAATTTACTTTGTAAGAAAATTCTCCTTTAGATGGATTTGGATATATTTCTGCAATATCTTCAATGTTTACTTCTTTTTCCAAAGATAGTGGATCAAGAGTTGCAAAACTTACAATTGTTGTATCGCCCCATTCATCCAAAGAGTTTTTACCTATTGCAATAGCATAAAATTCAGTATTAGATTCTAAGTCTTGCCATACCCAATCGTCTGTAGTATATTGAGGGTAAAAAGAACCTGCTTCTACCATTAATGCTACGGTTGAATCAACTCCTAAGCTATCTGCAAATGATTTTCTAACTATTCCATCATAAAAAACAGCAGTATTTGTATCTGGAGTACAGGTCATTCTTACAGAAGTTGAAGTTATTTCGCTTAAATCTATTGAGATTGAAGAAATACCAGTTGAACCAAGAGGAAGCGTTGTTGCAGTTGTTTGACTTAAAACTGAGTCAGTTGCTCCAATTGCTAATGCATAAACATTATACTCAGTATTAGGAGTCATTTCTGTCCATGTGTAATTAGAATCAGTTGTGTAGGTAATACCCCATGATGCAACTAAGGTTTCAATTGGAAGTCCAAACATTGCAACAAAGCCTTGCATCTCTGCTTCTGTTCCAATCAAAATAGTATACCTTTGGCAGTCTGCATTTTTCACAAAACTTGCATTAACTTCAAAAGGTGTTGTGTTGTTAATTGTTATTGCAACACTCGGATTTTGTGCTTTTAGTCCTAAACTTAAAACTAAAGTCAGAATAATTAGTGATAATTTTTTCATGTTTTTTTGTTATATTATTTTTTAATTAAGTAGTTCTTATTTATTAATGTAGTTTCCAAATCAATCATCGTATTCAAATTCTATAGAATAATAACCTAGAATTGGTTTAGATGAAATATCCTTTGTATCATGTCTAATCGTTGAGATATAAATTGTATTTTTCTTTGCCCAAAACATTAGAGGCATATTATTATTTAAATCTTCATAGATATCAAAGTATTGATAATCAAATTTAATTATAGAAGAGACATATTCTGAAGTAACTTTACATATCTCCATTTGAAAATAATTATCACAATCCCATCTCTCTAATCCAATCCAAAAACCATCCTTAGACATCACCCCATAAGAACCTCTAAACCTATTATGAGAAAGCACTTTATTTGAAATTGAGGAGACAAAACATGCCTTCTCATAGTGATAGTCCTGAATAAAAAACAAATAAGTTTTTAAAGTAGGATAATAACCTATAAAATCCGTTAGCTCTCTTGTTTTTATTAATTCTCTTTCCGCAAGTTCTTTTTCTTCATCATTATAAGTTTTTGCAATTTCATCATATGCGGATTCAATTTTTAAAGAGTCATGTATTGTAGTAATAAATATTGCATTATAATTTTTATTGAATGCTGATTTAAATTGCCTCTCAGAGATTTTTTCTATCTTTAATACATTATTTTTGTCTTGAGCATTTAAATGTATACTTAGTGTAAACAATAAAAGAATTATTAATAATTGTTTCATGTTTTTACCAAGTTAATTTTACCCAAAGATATACCTTAAAACATCTTCCAAATTGGCGAGAGGGATAATCTCTATTTTGTATCTTGAAGTGTCTAACCCTTTGGTATTATATTTTGAGATAAAGATTTTTTCAAATCCTAATTTATCTGCTTCAGCTATTCTTTGGTCTATTCTTATTACTGGTCTTAACTCTCCACTAAGTCCTATTTCTGATGCAAAGCAATATTGAGAACTTATTGATATATCTTCTGAAGAAGAAATTATACTTACAACAACAGCCAAATCAATTGCTGGGTCATCAACCCTAATTCCTCCTGCAATATTTAAGAATACATCTTTATTTATTAGTTTAAACCCTCCTCTTTTTTCCAAAACTGCCAAAAGCATTGAAAGACGCCTAAGGTCAAATCCTGTAGATGTTCTTTGTCCTGTTCCATAGTTTGAATTGGCTACTAAGGCTTGAGTTTCAATCAATATTGGTCGAGTTCCTTCCATTGTGGCTGCAATGGCTGTTCCACTAAGAGCCTCATCTCTTTGAGAGAGCAAAATTTCGGAAGGATTGCTCACTTCTCTTAGTCCAGTGGATTGCATTTCATAGATTCCCAACTCGCTTGTAGAACCAAAACGATTCTTAACGGAGCGAAGCATACGATAACCATAGTTTCTATCTCCCTCAAACTGAAGTACTGTATCAACAATATGCTCCAATATTTTTGGTCCTGCAATTGAGCCATCTTTTGTAATATGACCTACCAAAAATACTGCTGTAGATGTTGTTTTAGCATATCTTTGTAACTCACCTGCACATTCTCTAATTTGAGAAATGCTTCCTGCTGAGGATTCAATATTTTGAGTAGTTATAGTTTGAATGGAATCGACAATTATTATATCTGGTTGCAAATCTTCGCAATGATCAAATATTGCTTCAATATTGGTTTCGGTAAGTATGTAGCAATTATTGTTATTACCCTCAACCCTATCTGCTCTAAGCTTGATTTGTTGAAGGCTCTCTTCTCCACTTACATATAGTATTTTCTTTTCCTTGCAGTTAAGTGCAACTTGAAGCAAGAGTGTGCTTTTCCCAATCCCTGGCTCTCCTCCTACCAAAACTACAGAGCCAATAACTAATCCGCCTCCCAATACTCTATCTAGTTCAGTATTGAAGGTATTTATTCTTTTTTCTTGTGAAAAACTTATTTCGGAAATAACCTGTGGTTTGGAAGAAGATTTTTGTTTCTTTTTATTGTACTTACTTTCGCCTTCTCTTTCAATTACTTCTTCCTGATAGGAATTCCAAGCACCACATTGGGGGCATTTACCTATCCAACTTGAAGACTGAGCTCCACATTCTTTGCAAAAAAAGGCTGTCTTGACTTTCATCTATTTATTAACTTGGTCTTGCATCAACCTTATATTTCATCTCTCTTTGATAAGAGAACTTCTTCTTATCCTTAAGGTATTTCTTGTGGTAAGGTCCATAAGGCATATCCATAAAGACAGACCTTTGCATTTGAAAGCATGTTCCAAAAAGAGGAATTGTTCTTGGCTCCATTTCGTAAGTATCTTTCGATTTATCTACCTTGTATGGAGGAATTGGACTATCGTAGTTGAAATCAGCTTTTCTATTAAAAAGAGTATCGGAAGTTGTGGTAGAAATTAAATTATATTCAGCAACTGAGTTGATGTTTGTTGACCACCATGGTTTGTTTAGGCTATAAATAGTAACAAACATAACTGCATCTGCACCATATTCCATCTTATATTTTTTCAAATCATTGGGTTTTAAGTATTGAGAAGAAAACATTGTGTCCTCTTTGTGAAGATTCATGGTTAGCATTGTTGGTAAAACATAATATCCCTTAAGGCTAAGTTCTCTTGAAATATTAATAATATACATTTCAGAAGCAGCCATATTCTTAGACCTATTCCAAGGATATAAAAGGAGAATTGTTTTGGGTTGTTGTGAATACATATGTGGATAAGAGAGTATTCTGTCCTGCCTTTTAGGGAAATATTTATACCAATTCTTCTTTACAAAGCCAAGAGTATCGCCTGCTGCAATTTTATCTTGACGCTCTCTTTCTTTCTTAAGTTTCTTTATTTCTTTTTTGCTTAAACGAGTAATGTTTGTGTCGATAACTTCTTCTTTACTCTCTCCAGTAATGCTTGCAATCACATCCTCTGTTGCATCCTCTTCATTTGGCATATTCTTATCGATTACATCTTTGGCTAAGTTGCAACTAACAAAAAGATAGATAATTGTAATTATTAAAAATAACTTTCTCATAGTCCAAGTTTTTTTACAATTGAATCAACATAGGTTTGAGATTCTGGATAATAGACAGTTTCTTTAATTAGATATTCCTTAGCTTCTTTAGTCTTTCCTTGCTGGAAAAGCAAAAGGGCATATTCAACACAAGCTCCAGGAGGAGGAAGTTTTCTCTTGCCTTTTGGAGAGTCAACTATTTTGGCATACTGACGAGAGAATCTTTTAATTTCTCTTTCATTAAAATCTCTTGTACCATAAGCATACAAAAGATTATCATAATCATAATACTTATATAAAGCATTTGAACATGAGCCAAATAATAAAGCACCAAAGATTAGAATTAGAAGTTTTTTCATTTGAAACACTCTATTAAATAATTGTCAAAGATAATAAAATATTTTGAAGTAAAAGTAAATTTTATTGATTTTTGGTAAACATCTTTGTTGCTCTTTTGAAAATACCACTCATATAAGCAATTGAAATACCATAGTTTGAGACAGGTATCTTAGCCTCAATAATAGGTAATAATCTGCTATGCAGTTGTTTTTCCGTAGCAACACATCCTCCACATTGAATTACCATTGCATAATCTTCAATAGGTCTTGGAAAAGGAGAAAGACCAGCAACAACATCAAATTCTAATTCTTTTTTAGAATAGTTTCTTATCATCTGTGGCAGCTTAACTCTTCCAATATCTTCACAAGTAGGCTGATGAGAGCAAGACTCCAACATAAGTATTCTATCTCCATTCTTAAGTTTATCCAACTTTGGTGTTCCTTTAACATATTTATTAAAAGCACCCTTAAGTCTTGCAAGCACAATTGAGAAACTTGTTAGAGCAATTTTTTCATCAACAATATTATTAACATAATCAAAGACCTGACTGTCAGTTACAACCAAATCAGGATTAGGATAAACATTCTTTAACGCATATTCAAGCTCTGTTTCCTTAACAACAATTGTAATTGCTTCATTATCCAAAACATCTCTGATCAGCTGTACTTGTGGCAAAATAAGTCTTCCTTCTGGTGCAGAGGAATCAATTGGAGCAACAAGCAAAACAACAGAATTTTTCTTTATTAGTCCTGTTAGAATTCCTTTTTTCTGATAAGAAGTTGGAGGAAGAGTTTTTACTATCTGCTTTGTCAAATCAACAACAGATTTATTATTGTCTTGCGAAAACTCAACAATGTTTTGATTATATTTCTTCTCAATAGTTATCTTTAAATCCTTTCTTATTGGATTTAAATCACTTTTAGTAAATACCAAAACATAAGGAAGTTTAAGCTTTTGGCAGTTTTTGATTAGTTTTGCCTCCTCTTTGCCAAAATCATTATTAAGAGCAATAATTGCTAAATCAATTTGAGAAAAGACCTCATTTGTCTTTTCAACTCTTTTCTTACCCAATTCCGAATCATCATCAATTCCAGCGGTATCGATCAAAACAACAGCCCCTATTCCCTTTATCTCCATAGTCTTTTTGACAGCATCGGTTGTTGTTCCAGCCAATGAGCTAACAATTGATATTTCTTGACCCACAAGCTTATTAATCAAAGTACTTTTCCCAACATTACATCTCCCAAATACCCCAATATGCGGCTTGTTCTCCCTTGCTTTGTTCATAGTAAAATATTTTTTGCAAACTTACGCATTAATTTTTTATTATTATATTTGCAGGCTAAAATATAATAAATATAACCATGCCAAAAATAAATATGAATTTCTCAAACGAGAATCCACCAATTACAAGTTCAAGATTTTGGATAAAGGTCTTGATTATGACTGCTGCCATCTTTATTACCTGCTATTTGTTTTCCATTGCTCAAATAAATTCAATTAGAGACGCCCTCTTTGCAGCAGTAATAATTAGTCTTTTAAATGCTTTCATAAAACCAATCTTAGTGTTTATATCCATACCGCTTATGGTCTTTACATTCGGACTTTTCAATTTAGTAATAAACGCCTTAATTATTCTTTTCACAAGCTCAATCCTCAAAGGATTTGAAGTAAATGGTTTCTGGGACGCAGTTCTTTTTAGTATCATAATAACTTTTTTGAGTTATCTTATTGATATTCCCATTAAAATTCAAATGGCAAAGAAGAAAGCAAAGGAGCAATATGAAAAAAACAATCACAAAGATTACGATGATACCGAATATACCGACTACGAAGATTTATCATCAAAAGACAATTAATTAGAATATGAAGACAATAAATCAGATTCAAGAGTTGAAAAAATATCTTCAAGAGTTAATTTCACAAGGCAAAACCATTGGCTTAGTGCCAACAATGGGAGCATTGCACAAAGGACATATATCCTTAGTGAAAAAAGCAAGAGAAGAAAATGATATTGTTGTTTGCTCGGTGTTTGTAAATCCTGTTCAATTTAACAACAAGGAAGACTTGGAGAAATACCCCCGCAATCTTGATAAGGACTCCCTTCTCTTAGAAGAAAATGGTTGCGACATAATGTTTTCTCCACTTGCAGAAGAAGTTTATAAAGAAGAACCAACAGAACATTTTTCTTTTGGAGCTTTGGAAGAGGTTATGGAAGGCAAGCAAAGACCAGGACATTTCAATGGAGTTGCAATAATTGTAAGTCGTTTGTTTGATTGGGTTAGCCCAAACAGAGCCTATTTCGGAGAAAAGGACTTTCAGCAGTTAGCAATCATAAAGGATATGGTTAAACAACTCAACTCTCCTGTTCAAATAGTTCCATGCCCAATTGTAAGAGAAGAGGACGGACTTGCAATGAGTTCAAGAAATGCTCGTTTAAGTCAAAGTGCAAGAGAGATAGCCCCAAAGATTAATTCCATTCTAAGAAAAAGTGCCGCAATGAAAGATAATTTGTCTTTCTCTCAAATCAAAACCTTTGTTATAAATGAATTTAAACTATACAAAGACTTTGACTTGGAATATTTTGAAATTGTTGACGACAAAACCCTTCAACCTATAAGCAAAAAAGGAGATAATGGAGTAGTTGGTTGCCTTGCAGTTTGGTTAGACGGAGTAAGGCTAATAGACGTTCAAAGATATTACTAGACCCTTCATCTCCCCTATTCTCTTTAAAACTAAAACAAAAACTAACAACAAGAAGAGAAACTAAAACAAAAGCTTAATTATTTAGCTTGACATTAAAGTTTTACTGTTAAGAAAAGCTTTAGAGTCTTGATTTTTTGATTCTTTTGTATCAAGACAAAAGAATATAAAGGAGTTAAAACTTGATTCTAAAAAATTAGAATTTGATTCTAAAATAACCAAACAAGGTTTAAGCAAAATTAAACGGGACTTATTTCAATTTATCTCAGAGAAAAATAAAATTATCTTGGGGAAAAATATTTTTTTGTAGGAGAAAAATAAAATTCGTTCTTCTCAATTATTTTACCGAACTTTGCAAACTGAAATTTAGTTATTTCTAAAAGATAAAAAGCATAATTATTAATCTTAATAAAGAAAGATAATCACTATGAAACAATTGATTGAATGTGTTCCAAATATTAGTGAGGGACGTAATGAAAATATCATCAAACAAGTTGTTGATGAAATAGAAAAGGTTGAAGGCGTTAAATTATTAGACGTTGATCCAGGTGCAACCACCAACCGTACTGTAATTACTTTTGTTGGGGAACCAAAACAAGTTTGCGAAGCAGCTTTTAGAGTAATTAAAAAAGCAAGTGAACTTATTGATATGCGTTCTCATCATGGAGACCATCCTCGTTTTGGAGCTACTGATGTTTGTCCTTTAATCCCAGTTGCAAACATAACAATGGAAGAAGTTGTTAAGTATGCAAGAGAATTAGGAGAAAGAGTGGGAAAAGAACTAAATATCCCAATATATTGCTACGAAAACGCTTGTTTTGAAGAAAAAAGAAGAAACCTTGCCTCTTGTCGTCAGGGAGAATATGAAGGATTGAAGGAAAGAATGGAGACCGATGAATGGAAACCTTGCTTTGGACCAGACAAATGGAGCGAGAAGGTTGCTCAATCAGGTGCAACTGCAATTTCTGCAAGAGATTTCCTAATAGCCGTAAACTATAATCTAAACACAACCTCTGTCCGTAGAGCAAATGCAATTGCTTTTGACGTAAGAGAAAAGGGTCGTCCTGCAAGAGAAGGCGGAAAACCAAATGGCAAACCACTTAAAGACGAGAAGGGAAACCCTATCACCATTCCTGGTTCACTTCCTGGCACAAAAGCTATCGGTTGGTTTATTGAAGAATATGGCATTGCTCAAGTTTCAATGAATATTACCAATATAGCTAAGACCCCTCTTCATGTTTGTTTTGATGAGGTGAGCAAAAAGGCTGCCGAAAGAGGAATTAGAGTTACGGGGGTTGAAATTGTGGGATTGGTTCCAAAGAAGACATTAATTGAAGCAGGACAATATTATCTTGCAAAACAACAACGTTCATTGGGGGTTGATGATAAGGAATTAATAAAGATTGCCATTAAGTCAATGGGCTTAGATGACTTAAAACCATTTATCCCTGAAGAAAAAATCATTGAATACATGATCGAGGACAAGAGCAAGAAGAAATTAGTAGATATGACCTGCATAGGTTTTGCTAATGAAACTGCTTCTGAAAGTCCAGCACCAGGAGGTGGTTCTATCTCTGCTTATATAGGAGCCTTGGGTGCAGCACTTGCAACAATGGTAGCTAACCTTTCTTCTCATAAGGCTGGTTGGGACGAGAGATGGGAAGAGTTTTCTATTATTGCACAAAAAGGTCAAGCTTTAAAAGATGAACTTCTTTATCTTGTTGACGAAGACACCAATAGCTTTAATCTAATTATGGAAGCATTTGGATTGCCAAAGAAAACCGATTCCGAAAAAGCAGAGAGAACAAAAGCAATTCAAAACGCAACAAAATACGCAATAGAGATACCTTACAGAACACTTTGCAAATCATTTGAAGTATTTGAAATATGCAAAGCAATGGTTGAAACTGGAAATCCTAATTCTGTGACAGATGCTGCAGTTGGTATTTTATGTGCAAGAGCAGCTTGTTATGGAGCCTTTATGAATATGAAGATTAATGCTTCTTCTTTGGATGACAAAGAATTTGTTAATGACATCATTGCAAAGGGACAAGAATTAGTAGATAAAGCAGATGCTATTGAAAAAGAATATACAGCTAAAGTCCTAAAACAAATAAGCGAATAAGTTGTATAGAGAATTTTTATTAGTAGCCTTAGGAGGAGCAGTGGGTTCTGTTTCAAGATTTGGAATAGGAGAATTGTTATCAAACAAAACAAGCACTTCTTTTCCTTGGGCTACTTTATTTATAAATCTTTTGGGATGTTTTCTTATTGGACTAATCTTAGGACTCTCCCAAAAATATGAATTTGCCTCACACTACTCAATACGTTCATTCTTTATAGTTGGACTCTGTGGAGGCTTCACCACCTTTTCAACCTTCTCATTTGAAACCTTACGCCTATTCCAAAACTCCCAAAATCTTCAAGCAATAGGCTATATTTTCGCAAGCATTATTATTGGAATAGCTCTAACTATGCTTGGATATAATCTTTTGGTTAAAAGTTAATAAACCAAACTTTTTCATTAAGGAAAGTTAGGCTTTTTAGTTTTATAATGTTTATAACAGGAAATTATAAAGTCATAAAATGTAAAAGCAGATATGGCATTAAATGATTGAAACACACTTACCCCATACGTAAACATATAGGATAAAAAAATAAAAAATTGAATACAGTAATAAAATTAAAATAATAATACTCTTTTTGATTAATGACTTATAGATAAAGAAAAGATAGCCTAAAAAACTACCTGTTATTAAATTAACTAACCCTATAATCATTATCATTTGCCAAGGTAAGTGGGTAAGAGCATAAGGCAAAAGAAAGAATAAACTTCCTAACATAATAGATATTAGCACTAATACCTTATTTAGTTTTTTATTATATAATTTCAAGAAAACTATTGTTAAAAAAAAGAAAATATATAAACCTATCAAGTCTTGAATCTTACGTCCTAACATAGAATTAGTATAATTATATGTTACTATTAAAGATAATAAAAAAGAAACAAAAACAATTAATAAGTATTTTAATTTTTGTGTTTTCATATTTTAATAATTTAAGATTAAACAAAATTACCTACGCATAGTCCATTACAAGGCTGTCTCCAAAACCAACCACATCCTTGAACAGAACCTTCACAAGAATACTTATCTTTACAAGAAACTCCTCCTGTTTCTCCAAAAGGATCACAAAAATCCTGAACAGTATTACACATACAACTACTTTCTCCAAGTCCTCCATCGTCTATAATTACATCACCTAATCCACCACCACCAGGTCTGCAAACAAGTAACATATCATCAGAGAAAAAATCACATGATGCAGCAACATAATAAGCTATAGCTTTATTCCAAGATAACTCATTGATAGCAAAATGATACCAATTTGACATAAATACATCGAATTGCGTGAGAAGGGTTTCATTGTCAAAATATTCATCATAAAAAAAGCGAGGTCTATCTTTTATATAATCATATAAAAGATTAATATGTTTTTTTTCTAATTCATTCCATTCCAAACTCAATAACTCATCTCTTTTTTGTAGCCAAAACATATACATTCTTTCTGGAGAAAAAGTTAAATAAACAGGATTTTTTTAAGAATCAGGAAGTTTTAACCATTCATCTCTTGTCATAGAACTATAATAAGTAAGATTCTTTTTTATATGTTCGTTTGTTGACTTATCACAACTATAGATTATTTCATCATTACTACAGCTAATAAAAATAAACGAAATTACTAATAATACAACTGAAATAATATTTTTTTCATTATGTTTTGAATTTTAATTTATTTCCTCTTTTTATTTTCACTTTTCTGCATATCAATAACAATTACAAGAGGGATAACGCAAGTTAAATTGTTTTAATATTAGGTAATCATCTTGCAGAGTTAACTTATTGATGATTACCAAAAATAATAAAATCATTTTTACATAAGAAAAATATGTATTCAGAAGGATACTTTGATATTGATGGGTTCTTATAAAAAATATAAAGATTGTATTTTATTTGTATTTTATCTTGTATGTTTTTATATCCACCCATTTATAATGAAATTTATGGGGCAAAGATAACTTACATTTTTGAATTAACAAAATATTATTAGAAATATTTTTTAATAACTCCCATAATAAGTAAAGGGAAAACCTATAAATTCATTATTATTTAAAATATACATACTCCATGTCATAAATTTTTCGTTATTTTGTACTTTCTTTTAGTAGCCCAAGTACTACTAAATTTAGTATGAACCAAAATTAGTTTGATGTTAAATTCAAAAACACTGCATGAGGTTTTAGAATATAGTGTAAAGACCTTTGCAAACAATCCTTTAATGGCTTTTGTAGGTGAAAAACCAATTACATTTTCAGAATTCTCTCAGAAAGTTCTCCAAGTTCAAGATATATTAGTTCAAAGAGGTATAGGATACCAAGACAAGGTAGTTATTCTTAGTCAAAACTCTCCTTCTTGGGCAATTACCTATTTTGCTATTGTTGATATGGGAGCTGTTGTTGTGCCTTTACTTCCTGATTTCACTAAAGAAGAAATCACTAACTGCATTAACCATTCTGATGCCAAGATGGTTTTTGTTTCTCAAAGGCTGAGCGAAAAGACTGAAAAAGAAGCTTATCAATATGTTGAGACAATAATAAATCTTGATAATTTTGAGATTATTGACCAAAAGGAAATACAATCAATTGGCAAGAAATCAATACCTCAACCTCAAGACTTAGCAGAAATCATTTACACCTCTGGAACAAGTGGTTTTAGTAAGGGAGTTATGCTAACGCATGGCAATTTAGCCTCACAATTAGTTCAAATACATTATATCTGGCCAATATCCGAAAAAGACATTTATTTATCAGTACTTCCTCTTTCTCACACTTTTGAAAACTCTCTTGGGCTTTTGACTGTAGTTATGAAAGGTGCTTCAATGTACTTCCACAACAAACTACCAATTTCCTCAACATTTATGGAAAGCGTTAAGATAGTACGCCCAACAACCATACTAACCGTTCCTTTGTTTATTGAAAAAGCATATAGAAACGTCATAAAACCCGAATTAGAGAAAACAACCCTTAGGAGAATCCTTCTAACAAGTTCTCTTTTCCGGAGAATTATGTATCGCAAGGCTGCAAAGAAACTCTACGATGCCTTTGGAGGAAGACTAACTTTTTTCGGAATTGGAGGAGCAAAACTTGATGGCGAAACAGAATTATTCTTACGTTTAGGTAAACATTTCCCTTACGCAATTGGATATGGACTTACCGAAACAGCCCCATTGATTATTGGAGCAAATCCTCATCAAGTTTCTTGGCAAACAACAGGCTTTCCTGTTAAGGATGTTCAAGTAAAATTGGTTGATATTAACCCAGAAACCAACGAAGGAGAACTTTGGGTTAAAGCACCTAACGTTATGAAAGGCTATTACAAAAACCCAGAACTAACACAAACTGTTCTAACAGAAGATGGTTGGTTTAAGACTGGAGACTTAGTAACAGAAAAGAAAGGACGCTACGAAATTAAGGGTAGAATTAAAAACGTTATTGTTGGAGCAACAGGAGAAAACATATATCCAGAAGAAATTGAAATGGTTTTAAATCAA
>DHCV01000005.1 GCA_002399025.1 Bacteroidales bacterium UBA4893
ATTGCAAATCCCGCACGACGGAATATGATTTTTAAAATTTGATTAATTAATCCAAATCCTCAAATGCAAAACTAATACAAATAATATTAATTTTATCATCTCATCATACTATCTTATTAAAAATAATTGTATATTTGCTTTCTGAATACTCTTCTAAAGAGAATATCATTAACTATTAAAATAAATAAATATGAATTTTTTAGTTCAATTTAAAAGTATAATATTAGCATTTATCTGCTTGCCAGTAATAGGTTTTTCTCAAACCAATTTAGAAAAATCTTCACCAGATTTTGAATATGAAGATTACTCTCACTTTCTTCAGTTTATGACAAAGCCATATGCTCTTACTAATCAAACACTATACCTACCAAAAGTATCAGATACAATTGGAAGATACTTCTTTGTTGGTGAAATTGCTACACCTGAAAATGATGATAATAATCAAATTGATTATTATCTTCTTAAGAGAATGTCAGCTAAGAAACTGAAAGATTTAGAGAACAAATGGTTCGTTGTTGCAGGCTACATTGCCGATAAGGTTGCCTACGACAAGGTTTACTATGCTGACTATGAAAAAAAAGATTTTAAAACATTAAGATACGATTTTATCAAATTAGTTATTGGGAATACTGAAGACACAATTTTCTATAAATATGATGATTTTTGGAATAGATACAATTTCCCTTTTATTCCAATGTCTTATTATAATTCAAATAAGAATGAGTATCCAATCAATAAGCATTCTAATGAAGACTTGAGTTTAGCAACTTATGATGGAAAATCAAACTATGCTTTTATTCCAAAAAATCTCGTTGGAGAAAGACTTTACCTGCCAATTTTAACTGAAGAAAACTATGAAAGACTTTTCAATGGAACAAGATTATATAATTATGATGATGATAGCAGGAAATATTCTTTTGCTCCAATGCCACAAGGAAAAGCTAAGCAAATGCAAGGAAAGACATATTTGGTTGCAGATTGGGTTCATGATGCAGAAGGCTTGACTGATGTGTATCTAAAATTGGTTGTTCCTGGTTCCAGAGATACTGCATACTATAAGTATCCTGTTGTTTCGCAAAGAGGCATCTTCCCTTTTGTTGTTGAATCATATCTAAAAAAAGCCAAAGAAGATTATTTATATAGAGAATTTGTATATAGAGGAGATAAATATAAGGTAACAGTTATTGATACAAAGAGAAAAACTCCTGTAACCATAAATCGTGGAGATGTATTTCAATGCATAGATTTTATTGTAAAAGATGGAAAATTTCAAATGTTACTAAGAAATAAAAAAGGGAGAAAATTTTATCTTCCAGCTGATTATAACTTAGGTGATAGATTAAGTTTCTCACATTCATTAATAGAAGGAAATAAGATTTTGAAATATAGAGACACATATGCAACACATTATAACGCAATACTTCAAAAGGAATTAATCCCTACAATGACAATCAATATGGCAGAAATGTCGTGGGGCAAACCAGAAAGAGAGGTTATGAATAATTTCGATGGTAGTAATCGTCATTGGTTCTATTTTGGTAATATTTATGTTATATATAAGAACAATAAGCTTTATAGAGTTGCAATGATTCCTAAAGATTTACGTCTATGAGCGAAGAATTTGAAGAGTTAGATGAGGACTTTAATGCACTGATTGAAAAATTCGAGAATTGTCTGTTTAATAATGAAAGTTGCTTTTTTGATTCTGAAGACTTATTAGAAATCATCGATCACTATTTTGCCAATGAATTAAATAAAATGGCAAAATCTGCAGTTGATTTAGCCTTGAGTCTTTACCCAAATGAATCCAAATTTCTTATAAGAAAAGCTCAAAGCATTGCAATTGATGAATCTCCATTAAAGGCTATTAAAATATTAGAAGAACAAAGGAAAATAACTCCAAACGATGAATTTTTGCTTTTTGAATTAGCAAATCTATATTCTCAGATTGGTCAGCACTCAAAGTCAATAAATTTATTCCATTATTTAATTAAGTTAGACGATAAGGATATTGATTACTATCTTCTATTAAATGAAGAATATATCTCAATAAATAACTATACTTCAGCAATTAAAGTTTTAGAAAAAGCTCTTTCATTTTATCCAACCAAAGAAATCATACTTCAAACATACTCATACGTAGCTCAGAACCTAAAGGATACCGAGCCTTCAATCTCTTATTTGAAAAATCTTTGTGAAAAGCATCCTTTCTCTGAAGAGAATTGGATAGCCTATGCCCTACTTCTTTATAATACTGAAAACTATTTTGATTCCATCACTGCTTTAGATTTAGCAATTGCAATAAATGATAAGAATGCTGAAACATATTTAAGCAAAGCAGAGGCGTATATTTCTCTTGAAAATTACTCAGAAGCAATTAGTTGTTTTCATGAAGCACTTGCTGTAAAACCAGACGAACCAATTATTTACTTTTTCTTGGGTGACGCCTATGAAAAGCAAAACGATTTTGAGAAAGCAACTTATTATTTTAGAGAAACTATTAAAAATCTTGAGTTCTATGCAGATGCGTGGTTAGGGCTTGCTATTTGTTATTTTGAACAACGCGATTTCACAAATGCTGAATCACATATCAAAAGAGCAATTGAACTTGAGCCAAATAATATTCACTATAAGCTTACTTATGCAGAAATGCTTTATAAGGATAGCTATATAAACATAAGCGAAGATATATATCAAGCACTATATGATGAAGGAAAAGAATTGGCTTTAGTTACAATAAATTGGGCAATGGCTATGGTTAGCAATAATAGACTAATGGAAGCTATTAATCTTCTTAGAGAGACTATTGATAATAATGACTTTGACGAGCCAAGCATATATTTAACTCTGATTGAATTATCTTCAAGAGAATCATATTTAAAAGATCATCTAGATGATTATTTGTTTAGACTTTTGCTTAATTATGATGTCTCTATAAAAATGTTAGAAGAATATTGTCCTTCTCTAATAAAAAATCATAATTACGAGACACTAATTAAAACATATATTAATGAAAAAGACTAAATTTTTCCTAGTACATATTTTTATTCTTGGACTTTTTCTAAGTTCATGTTCGAATACTAATTCTGAAAGCACAAGTTCAACTAAAACTGACATTCAAAACAAAAAGGAACCTTCCAAAATTGAGCAGGTAACTTCTTGGTATATGGATAATATGAACTATGGAACAATAACCTTATTAATGACTATTGAAAGTTCCTTTATCCCTTTCCCTTCCGAAGTTGTTGTGCCACCAGCTGCTTATAAAGCAAGTCAAGAAGACAGCAATTTAAATATTTTCTTAGTTGTTGTTTTTGCAACCATTGGTGCAATTATTGGTGCATTGGTTAATTATTATCTTGCATTATGGTTAGGAAGACCCATAGTACATAAGTTTGCTGAATCTAAATTTGGAAAATTATGTCTTTTGAGCAGTGAAAAAATAACCAAAGCAGAAGATTATTTTGTAAAGCATGGAAGAAGTTCAACCTTTGTTGGAAGATTGGTGCCAGGCATTCGTCAATTAATTTCAATTCCAGCTGGTTTAGCCAAAATGCCTTTACTCCCTTTTGTCATTTTTACTACTCTTGGAGCTGGTATATGGAATATGATTTTAGCATTTTTAGGTTATTTGGCACATGGTCAAGCTGATTTAATAGATAAATATAGCTCAGAGCTTTCATACATATTGCTTGGACTTGGTGTTTTATTTATAATCTATTTGGTTTATAGTAATTTTGTTAAGAAGAAAAAAGCTAGCAATCAAACTTCAAATAATGAAGATTAAACTCTTTGGTTTAATTGGTTATCCATTAGAACATTCTTTTTCTGAATCTTATTTTAAAGAGAAATTTCTTAGAGAAGGAATTAAGAACTCTATTTACAAAAATATTGAAATCTCCTCATTAGATGTATTTATCAATAAAGTAAAATCAACTAAAACTCAAAGCGAATATAGTGAGCTTTTGGGTTTTAATATAACAATGCCCTATAAAGAGGCCATTATTCCTTATTTAGACCATTTGGATAAAGAAGCAAAAGAAATTGGAGCAGTCAATGTTGTAAAGATTGAAGAAAAAGACAATCAAAAAGTTTTGAAAGGATTTAATACTGATGCTTTTGGGTTTGAAAAATCTTTTTTAGAAAATCTTGATAACAATAATGTTATGGCTCTTATCTTAGGTTGTGGTGGAGCATCAAAAGCAATATCCTATTCACTTAAAAAACTTCAAATTCCTTATAAAATTGTAACACGGAAAAAGTATCTTTCTCCTAACGAAATAAGCTATTCATCTCTAAACCCTCAAATTATTGAATCACATAAACTAATAATCAATACTACTCCTTTGGGAATGCTACCAAATTTAATGCAAATGCCTGATATAGATATTAGTTTCATTACAGACAAACATATTATTTTTGATTTAATTTATAACCCAAATGAGACTCTTCTTCTTAAAATGTCTAAAATAAAAGGTGCTAAAACAATCAATGGCTTTGATATGCTTTGCTATCAGGCTGAACAATCATGGAAGATTTGGAATGCCAGATAAGATATTTATTATAGTTAGTTTGGTTGTAATAATTCTAACAATTAGAATAAAAAACATTGGGACAGGTCTTCGTTCCATAAACACACTTATTCACGAACTTTCGCATGCTTTTATGGCAATTGTTACCGGAGGTCAGGTTACTGAAATAAAACTAAACGAAAATGCATCAGGTTCTTGCACAACTAAATCAAATAGTGGATTTAAGGGTTTTTTAGTGTCATTTGCAGGTTATACTTTTTCAGCTCTATTCTCCTATCTGCTTTTCTTTTCCATTGGGAAGTCATGGAGCTATTATTTTTTCTACATATTTACAGCTGCTTCAGCTTTAGCTATAATTTTTTGGATAAGAAACCTCTATGGAATAATTTGGACTCTAATCTTTATTTCATTAAACCTTGCAATAATTCTTATCCCATTTGCAATGCCGAAATATACCAACCATATTATTTTTGTTCTTGGAGCTATAATTGCAATAGATAATTTTTTAGCAACAACCTCCCTCCTAACTCGAACATTTAAGGAACCTAAGAAAGCTGGAGATGCGACCAATCTAGCAAAAGCAACAAGAATACCTGCAATATTTTGGGCTTTATTATTCCTCGCAGTTTCTGTATTTGTTGGATATAAATCCTATCTAATATTCTTACCCTATTTTTAATCAAAATAATATCTAGTTAAAGATCACTAAAGTCCTTATGACTTTAGTGATCTTTTAGAATCAAGTTTCAATAAAATAGAATCAAGTTTTAGTAAATTAGAATCAAGTTTAATTTTATTAGAATAAGGATTTAAATACAGAAAATAATATTATTTGTGTTTGTTTGGATTATTGGGTTGATTTATGTGATTATAAAAAGAATTGAGAGAAATAAAATATGTTCAATCTTTATTCGTTTGGTTTGTAAAATAATAACTATCTTTGCAACTTATGAATTATAGAAATTTATCCTTAATAGCTGCATTAATTTGCTTAATACTAATGTCTTGTGCTAGCAGTAAGCATAAAAAACTTTTGAAAAGTTCGGATCATGATGCAAAATACGAGGCAGCAGTGAAAGCATATAATGAGAAAGATTATTTTCACTCAACTCAATTATTCGAAAATCTATTATTGTACTATAGAGGTAGGGATAAGGCAGAGGCAGTAAATCTTTATTATGCAAAGAGTTTATTGGGCTCTGGGAATTATTATAGTGCTGGTTATCAATTTGAAAATTTTGTTCGTTGGTTCCCTTTTTCAAAGGATGCTCAAGAAGCACTTTTCCAAGCTGCTTATTGTAAGTATCTTGAATCTCCTTCATATTCCTTAGACCAAACCTTAACTAAAGAATCACTTCAGCAATTTCAATCATTTATAAATAAATATCCTTCTTCACCAAGGGTGAAAGAAGCTAATGCATACATGGATTTATTAAGAGAGAAGCTGATAAGGAAAGATTATGAAAATGCCTATAATTACTACAAGACTGGCAATTTTCAATCTGCTCAATTTGCTCTCAAAAACTTTCTTAATGCTTATCCTGATGCTAAGTACAGAGAGGATGCAATGTATTATATTGTTCTTGCTGGATATAAATTTGCGGATAATAGTATTGCAGACAAAAGAACAGAGAGATTTCAATCTGTAATTAATGAATATAATAAATTTCAAGCTCTTTACCCTCAGTCTTCAAGATTGCCTGAGTTGAAAAAGATTAATGATATTTGTTTGGAAAAGATTAAATAATAATAAATTATATAGAAAATGGATTACAAAAGAACAACAGCGGATAAAACAACACAAACGCGCAATCTTAATGATTTTAATGATATAACAGAGAATGTTTATGAAACTGTTAGTATGATTTCGAAGCGAGCTAATCAAATTTCTCAAGACTTGAAGCAAGAGCTTTATCGTAAGATTGAAGAGTTCACTTCACAATCAGATAATCTTGAAGAAGTGTTTGAGAACAGAGAGCAAATTGAAATCACAAGATTCTATGAACAACTACCAAAGCCAACCCTTATTGCCATAAATGAGTATCTTAACGATCAAATTATTTATAGGAATGATGAAAATGGCAAGGGAGTTGTTAGTGAAATGGTACTTGAGGTTCAACAAGCAATTGAAAATAAGGAAAACAAAGAAAGAGCCAAAAGAGCTAAGAGGTAAATATATCCTAAATTAATATGCTTTCAGGGAAAAACATACTTATTGGAATTAGTGGCGGAATTGCTGCATATAAGACACCCTTCCTAATCAGAGAATTGATTAAGAAGGGTTGTCAAGTAAAAGTAGTGGTTACGAAAAATGCTTTGGAGTTTGTTACTCTAACCACCCTTAAAACACTTTCCCAAAATGATGTTTACCACGATATGTTCTTGCATAATGAGTATTCAACCGAACATATTTCCCTGACCGATTGGGCAGATTGTTTTGTTGTTGCTCCAGCAACAGCTAACATAATTGGTAAGTATGTAAACGGGATTGCTGATTGTCCACTTTCAACCTCTCTTTTAGCTTTCAATAAAGATGTTTTTATTGCACCTGCAATGAATTCAAAGATGTTTTCCAATCCTATTCTTCAGAAAAACATTCAAACCCTTAAATCAATTGGAATTAGCTTTATTTCCTCTACCAAGGGTTATTTGGCATGTGGTTATGAGGGCGAAGGAAGAATGGAAGAGCCTATTGAAATTGTAAGGTTCATGGAAGAATTCTATTCAAAAAAGCTAGAACTCAAAGGTAAAACAGTGCTTGTTACAGCAGGAGGAACTCAGGAACAGATTGATGCAGTAAGATATATAGGGAATAATTCGTCGGGTAAGATGGGTTTTTGTATTGCTGAGGAATTGGCTAATAGAGGTGCAAAGGTTATCTTGATTACTGGAAGAACGCATTTGGAAGTTAAAAACAATAATATAACCCTTGTGAACGTTATATCTTCACACGAAATGTTCATTCAAACCACAAAGCACTTCCCAAAATCGGATGTTGCAATACTTTCTGCAGCAGTTTCTGACTATCGACCCGAACAACAAGCAAAGAATAAGATAAAAAAGACTCAAGCTAATCTAACAATTACCCTTACACCTACTGAGGATATTCTTGCAACGCTTGGTAAAACGAAAAAGAAAAATCAAATTCTTGTAGGTTTTGCTTTAGAGACTGACAATGAATTGGAAAATGCTAAAAAGAAACTCACAAAAAAGAATCTTGACTTTATTGTACTTAACTCACTCAACGATAAGGGAGCAGGATTTGGAACTTCAACCAATAAGATTACAATTATTGATAAAAATAATAAGATAGAACATTTCAAACTTAAAAGCAAAGAAGAGGTTGCTGTTGATATTGTTAATAAACTTATTTCATTATGAAAAACATAATTTTAATTCTTTCATTCTTATTTACCAATACAATTTTATATTCGCAGGAATTTAAAATTCAGGTAAATGTTTCCTCAACTGTTCAAGGAACGGATAGAAAGATATATGAAAGTATGCAAAACTCTCTTAATGATTTTATCAATAATAGGAAATGGACTAATTTCAACTATAAGACAGAAGAGAAAATTGAAGGCTCTATTTCCATAATAATTTCCGATCGTCCTTCTCAAGACGATTTTAAGGCAGATCACATATCAATTCAATTACGCCGACCTGTCTATAATTCATCTTACACAACCACAATGCTAAACACCCAAGAGGCTGACTATTTCTTTAAATATACTGAAGGCGCTCCACTTGAGTTTGAGGAGAATACTTACTATGATAACTTGACTTCAACCATCGCTTTTTACCTATATTATTTTCTTGCACTTGATGCTGATTCATTTTCTCCAAACGGAGGTGCAGCATATTTTAGAGTTTGTCAGAACATAGTTACTGCTGCTCAAAAATCTGCTCAAAAAGGATGGAAGTCATTTGAGAACCAAAAGAATAAATACTGGATAAGCGAGAATTATAATAACCCAACCTATCGTTCAATGCACGATGTTTGGTACAACTATCATCTTTTGGGATTAGATAGAATGGCTGGGGACAATCAAGCTGAGGCAAGAAATAGCATACTAACAGCTTTGGAATCACTGCAAAGGACAAACAGAGAAAAGACCCAACTCATTTGTGTTCAACAATTTGTTGATGCTAAGGCTGATGAAATTGTACAAATCTTCAAAGAAGCTCCAAGTTTGGAAAAAGAAAGAGTAATTACTATAATGTGTGAAATCAACCCTGCAAATACTAATAAATACGAACAAATTAGAGCTGCACAAAATAATCAATTGAATAATCAATTTAACACCCGCTCAGAGGGTGATTACAATAATACAACTAATAATCCCTACAATCGTAGTGATATTAAATTTTAGCAGAATTTAATTATTAATACAAATCAAAACTCTTAATTTTATGCAAAATATACCATTTGAAAAGAATCTCATTGAAGGGATTTTAGATAAGAACAAAATTAAAAGCGTTGGAGCGGCTTCAATACGTGAGGTAAAA
Organism: Bacteroidales bacterium UBA4893; assembly: GCA_002399025.1. Lineage (GTDB taxonomy): Bacteria > Bacteroidota > Bacteroidia > Bacteroidales > P3 > UBA10566. The sequence goes on from DHCV01000005.1 coordinate 9,042, forward strand.
AAGATTATTGATGATGTGGAAGGTGCAACTGGTGAAAAGTTCATTCGCATGGAAATGGGGATTCCTGGATTGCCAGCAACAAAAATAGGATTAGATGCTCAAATAGAAGCTCTTCAAAATGGTGTTGCTTCCATTTATCCTGACATATATGGAACTAAAGAACTAAAACATCAAACTGCTCTTTTCGTAAAGAACTTCATTAATATTGATGTTCCTGAAGATTGTTGCGTACCTACTGTTGGTTCAATGCAAGGTGGCTTTGCTTCCTTCTTGACTCTCTCCAGAATGAACCCAAAAAAGAATAAAGTTCTCTTTATTGACCCAGGTTTTCCAGTACAAAAATCTCAATGCAGAATATTAGGTATTGAATCAGAACACTTTGATGTTTACGATTTCAGAGGTGATAAACTTAGAGATAAATTAGAATCTTATCTCTCAAAAGGCGACTTCTCTTGTTTGCTTTACTCCTCTCCTAACAATCCTGCTTGGTTCTGTTTCAATCAAGAAGAATTACAAATTATTGCAGAAGTTGCAAATAAATATGATGTTGTAGTTATTGAAGACCTTGCTTACTTTGGTATGGATTTCAGAGAAGATTACTCCAAGCCAGGTGTTGCTCCTTTCCAACCTTCTGCAGCAAATTGGGCTAAGAAATTCATTTTAATGATTTCAGGAAGTAAGGCTTTCTCCTATGCTGGCGAAAGAATTGCGGTAATGATTATATCGCCTGAGCTTTATGATTTTCAAAGCGATACTCTTCAAAAATATTTTGGTCAAAGAAGCTTTGGAAGAGCATTAGTTTTTGGTTCTCTTTATGCACTTACTTCTGGTACGGCTCACTCTCCTCAATATGCTATAACAGCTATATTTAAAGCGTGTAATGAGGGACGTTTTAATTTTAGAGAAGACCTTTTGGAATACGAAAGAAAAGCCAAAATTATGAAGAAAGCCTTCACTGACAATGGGTTTAAAATTGTTTACGACAAAGACCTTAATGTTGAAGTTGCCGATGGTTTCTATTTCACTTTCTCCTATCCAAATATGACAGGAATTGAAATGTTGGACGCTTTGGTTTATTATGGAATTAGTGCAATTTCTTTAGATATTACTGGAAGCTCACGCAACGAAGGTGCAAGAGCATGTGTTTCATTGGTGCCAAACGAAATGCTACCCGAATTAGCTCTTAGGCTAAAGGCTTTCAATGAAGCTCATCCAATAAAATAGTTTAACTGAATTTTAATTGTTAAATATATAAGGGACGTATCTGATATGTCCCTTTTTCCTTATGTATAAAGGGAAAGATGTCAGTTTTTGTTTGTGCTAAGGACAAAACGGTAGAGATTATTTTAATGGCGTTAAAAAATGCTATAACGCCGTTTAAAAACGCATTTTACTGAGTTGGAAGCATTTTTTAAAGGTTTTTTGGCATTTGAGAAGGGTTTTCCGAAGGCTCTATATTACTAAATGACAATATATTATCATAGGAAAAAGTGTGCTAAAAATTAAACGGCATCCCAGCGTTTTTTTCTGGAATCCTGTCTTTTTTTAACGCCGTTTAAAAAAGCTCAGACGCCGTTTAAAAAAGATAGGATGCCGTTTAAAAATGCTCAGATGCCCTCTAAAAATATTTTAACGGTACTTACTTAGATGATCTCTTGCGGTCTGTTTCGTTAAGCAAAATCTTTCTTATACGAAGGTTCTTTGGAGTTACTTCCAAGTACTCATCATCAGCAATATACTCCATCGATTCTTCCAAAGAGAAATGAACAGCGGGTGCAATTGAGGTTTTATCATCACTACCTGAGGCTCTCATATTGGAAAGTTTCTTGGTAACTGCAACATTTACAACAATATCATCAGGGCGATTGTTCTCCCCAATTACCATTCCTGTGTAAACTTCTTCACCTGGATCAACAAAAAATCGTCCTCTGTCTTGAAGTTTATTTATCGAATATTCAATTGCAGTTCCTGTTTCCTTAGCAATAAGCGACCCCATTCTTCTTCCTCCAATCTCTCCTTTCCAAGGTTCAAATCCAACAAGACGGTGTGCAATTATTGCTTCCCCTTCCGAAACCGTAAGTATATTGTTTCTCAATCCAATAATACCTCTTGAAGGTATAGAAAAATCAATTTGAGAACGGTCGCCTTTTGGTTCAATTGAAATAATTTCACCCTTTCTTAGGGTTACCAATTCAATAACCTTACCAGCAAATGCTTCAGGGACAACGATTGTAAGTTGTTCCATTGGTTCACATTTCTTGCCGTCAATTTCTTTTATAATTACCTTAGGTTGTCCAAGTTGAAGTTCATATCCTTCTCTACGCATCGTTTCAATCAAAATGGAAAGATGCAATATACCCCTTCCAAATACAATGTAAGAATCTGGAGATTCGGTTTCCTTAATCTTTAGTGCTAAGTTCTTTTCCAACTCTGCATAGAGCCTGTCACGCAAATGGCGGGAGGTTACAAACTTTCCTTCTCTGCCAAAGAACGGAGAGTTGTTAATAGTGAAAAGCATGCTCATTGTTGGCTCGTCAATCTTGATTGGAGTTAGAGGTTCAGGGTTTTCAATATCGCAGATGGAGTCTCCAATATCGAAATTGTCCATTCCCAAAACGGCACAAATCTCTCCTGCTTCAATAATGTTCTTTGTTTTTTCTTTAGCCAATCCTTCAAAAGTGTAGAGTTCTTTCACTCTTGAACGAATATTATCTCCATTAGCCTTACATAGCATCACATCCATACCAGCTTGCAAAGTACCACGAGATAATCTTCCCACAGCAATTCTTCCTACGTAAGAAGAATAGTCTAATGAGGAAATCATTAATTGAGTTGTACCTTCTTCATATTTTGGTTCTGGAATAACTTCAATTATTTTATCTAAAAGATAGGAAATATCTTCGGTTTGGTTTCTAAAGTCCTCACTCATCCATCCTTCTTTTGAAGAACCAAAGACAGTTGGGAAATCCAATTGGCCTTGAGTTGCTCCCAAATTAAACATTAGGTCAAAAACTTTTTCTTGAGTATGTTCAGGATTACAGTTCGGTTTATCAACTTTATTAATGACAACAATTGGTTTAAGGTTCAAGTCAATAGCTTTTTGCAAAACAAAACGAGTTTGAGGCATTGGTCCTTCAAAGGCATCAACTAAAAGCAAAACGCCATCAGCCATATTCAAAACTCTCTCCACTTCTCCTCCAAAATCACTATGTCCGGGAGTATCAATAATGTTTATCTTAAAATCTTTGTAGTGTATTGAAACGTTTTTTGATAAAATTGTAATGCCTCTTTCTCTTTCAAGGTCATTATTGTCAAGTATTAATTCTTTTGTTTCTTGATTGTCGCGAAATAGTTTTGCTTGATAAAGCATTCTATCCACTAAAGTTGTTTTGCCATGGTCAACGTGTGCAATAATGGCAATGTTTCTGATTTTTTTCATCTATTATTTTTAAGTGTTATGCAAAAATTAATTCCTTTGCTTTAAGGATTGCTTCTTGAATCGCTTCAGTATCTTTTCCTCCTGCAGTTGCAAAGAAAGGTTGTCCTCCTCCGGAGCCTTGAATAAGTTTGGATGCTTCTCTAACAATTGAGCCAGCATTTTTTCCTTTTTTAACAAGGTCTTGAGATAACATTATTATAAGTGTTGGTTTGCTGTCAAATACGCTTCCTGCAATAAATACAAAATTATTGTCATTGAAATGATTTTTGAATCTATAAGCAATATCTTTTATTATGTTTGGAGAAACTGGAAGATTCAATTCAATATAATTTACTCCATCAAAAACCTCTGTCCTATTCTTTAATTGGTTAAAAAGAGAATCTGTTTTTTCCTTTTGGAAATTTTCAATTGATTCTTTAAGACTTTCGTTTTCGGATACTATTTTTTGAATTGCTTGTTGAATATTTGCTTGTTTAAGTATTGAACGAACGTCCTCAACCATTGAAGAATAATCGTAAATTAGCTCCTCAACCTTTCCTCCTGTAATTGCTTCAATTCTTCTAATCCCTGCAGCAATAGCACTTTCTGAAACTATCTTAAACATACCTATGTTTCCAGTAGCCTTCACATGAGTTCCCCCACATAATTCAATAGATTCTCCAAACTGCATCACTCTAACCTTTTCGCCATATTTTTCTCCAAACAAAGCAACTGCTCCTAATTTGCGAGCATCATCAATAGGCATTTCTCTTCTATCATCAGCAATTATATTTTGGCGAATTAGAGCATTAACTTTCATCTCCACTTTTTGAATTTCTTCATTTGATAACTTAGCAAAATGAGAAAAGTCAAAACGTAATCTTTCATCATCAACCATAGAACCTTTTTGTTCAATATGTGAACCCAAAACTTCTTTTAAAGCATAATGAAGAAGATGTGTTGCTGAGTGATTAGCTTCAATTTTATGTCTTCTTTCAACATTAACATAAGCATTGAAAGATGAATTAACATTTTGAGGAAGAGAATTAACCAAATGAACAGCTAATCCATTTTCAGTTTTGGTATTAATAATATTTATTTTCTCTCCATTGCTTTCAATATATCCGCTATCTCCTATTTGACCTCCAAGTTCTGCATAGAAAGGAGTTTGATTGAAAACTAATTGATAAAAAGTCTTATCTTTTTGTTTAATTTTTCTGTATCGAAGAATTTCAACTTCAGCATTTAAAATATCATACCCCAAAAACTTAGTCTTCTCTCCTTCTTTAATTTCTACCCAATCATCAGTATCAATATGAGCTGCATTTCTTGAGCGTTCTTTCTGTTGTTGAAGATTTTGCTCAAATCCATTCATATCAACTTCCAATCCTTTTTCCTTAGCCATTAAACAAGTAAGGTCAATTGGAAAACCATAAGTATCAAAAAGTTCAAAAGCAAAATTTCCGTCAATTGTTTTATTGGCTAAACTTTCAGTGTATTTTTCAAATTTAAGTATTCCATTAGATAAAGTTCTTAAGAAAGCTTGTTCCTCTTCCTTAATAACCTTAGAAATTAGGGATTCATTTCTTTTCAACTCTTCAAATTGTCCTCCCATTTTTTCTACTAATAAAGGAACAATTTTATACATAAATGGATCTTTAAATCCTAAGAAAGTATAGCCATAACGAATAGCACGACGAAGAATTCTACGAATAACATAACCTTGTTTTGCATTGGAAGGGAGCTGTCCATCAGCAATAGCAAAAGCAACAGCACGAATATGATCAGCACAAACTCTCATTGCAACATCAGCCATTTTATCCTGACCATAAGTCTTATTGGACTCTTTAGCTAAGAATTGTATATAGGTTTGAAATATATCTGTTTCATAGTTTGATTTCTTCTTTTGAATAGCCATACAAAGACGTTCAAATCCCATCCCTGTATCAACATGCTTTTCTTTCAAAAGTTCCAAACTACCATTAGCCAAACGATTAAATTGAATAAAAACCAAGTTCCAAATTTCAACTACTAAAGGATGATCCTTATTAACTAAATCTCTTCCACTTATTTCTTTCTTCTGATTTTCATCTCTTAAATCCACATGTATTTCAGAACAAGGACCACAAGGGCCTTGATCGCCCATTTCCCAAAAATTATCTTTTTTATTACCTTCCAAAATTCTATCTTCACTAATTATTTCTTTCCAGTAATTGTAGCTTTCAATATCTTTTGGTTGATTATCTTTTTCATCTCCTTCAAAAATTGTAACATACAAATCTTCAGGGTTTAGTTTAACAACCTTAGTCAAAAATTCCCAAGCCCAAGCAATTGCATCCTTCTTAAAATAATCTCCAAAGGACCAGTTACCCAACATTTCAAACATTGTATGATGATAAGTATCGTGTCCTACTTCTTCCAAATCATTATGCTTTCCTGAAACGCGTAAACATTTTTGTGTATCAGCAATGCGAGGAGAAATCTTTGGACTATTTCCTAAAAAAATATCCTTAAACTGATTCATTCCCGCATTAGTAAACATTAGTGTAGGGTCGTTCTTAACAACCATTGAAGCAGAAGGAACAATCAAATGTTCTTTGGAAGCAAAAAAGTCTAAAAATGCTTTACGGATTTCATTACTTGTCATAAAAATACTTGTTTGTAAGGTTATAAATAATAGCTATAAGCTAAATGAGCCTGCAAAAATAGTGAAAAAATACGGGATATTTTTCATTAAAGCAGAAAAATCACTACTTTTGCATAAATATAAAACATCAAGATTTAGAAAAATTATATCCTTATGGCATTTTTTAACCCCAAGAAACCTCGCAAATTTGAATATAAACCTCGTTTTTACGATCCTAAGAAAGAAGAATTGGAACAATTAAAAGCAAAATATGGTCCAATTGAAGGAGAATCATACAAAAGAAGGATTAATTTCCGTCAGGCAATGCAAGAGAAAAAGGATGAAAAGATAAACAAACCTATTCCCATTTTAAGGATTATCCTTATTGCCTCCTTACTTATGATTGCTCTCTATTTTCTTTTAACCTTTGTTGAAAAGTGGTAATATGTCCAATATAATAAGCATACTCCCTCCTAACATTTCTAATCAAATTGCTGCAGGAGAAGTTGTTCAAAGACCAGCTTCTGTTGTTAAGGAATTGATTGAAAATGCAATTGATGCTAAAGCTACTCATATACAATTAATAATTAAAGATGCAGGGAAAACTCTTATTCAAGTAATTGATAATGGATTTGGTATGAATAAGGAAGATGCCTTAATATCTTTTGAACGTCATGCGACTTCTAAAATAAAAACCTCCGACGACCTTTTCCGATTGACAACAATGGGCTTTCGTGGAGAGGCTCTTGCTTCAATTGCTGCAATATCTCACGTTGAGATGAAAACAAGGCAGGAAAATCAAGAATTAGGAACCCTAATTGAAATGGAGGGTAATATTTGTAAGAATAACTCACCTATTGCATGCGAAAAAGGGACTTCAATTTCTGTTAAAAACCTCTTCTTTAATGTTCCTGCAAGAAGGAATTTCTTAAAATCAGATATTGTTGAGAATAATCATATTCTTGAAGAATTTATCAGAACAGCGCTTATCAATAATGATATCGCTTTTACATATTATAATAATGGTAAGCTAATACATAAGCTTGAAAAACAAAACCTAAAAAAGAGAATAATTGATATTTTTGGAAAATCATACAATGAAAGACTATTACCGATTGAGGAAGAGATTGAAGCTGTTAAGATTTCTGGGTTTATAATAAAAGCAGAGCATGTAAAGAAAAATAAATCAGAGCAGTATTTCTTTGTAAATAATAGATTTATGCGCAACCCATATCTTGCAAACAGTGTGGATAGAGCATATCAAGGACTTACACAAGAAAAGACCTATCCTGCCTTTTTCATTCACCTAAAAGTAAAACCTGAAAATATTGATGTTAATATTCATCCTACTAAAACAGAGATAAAATTCCTTGATGATAAGGTTATTTATGCAGTAATGTATGCTGCTACCAAGAAAAGTTTAGGACAATTTACTCTTGCCAATCAATTAGATTTCACTTTGGACAAGAGTTTTGAGTTTACTCCAATTAAAAAAGGAGAAAATCCTACAATGCCACGAATTAACATTAATCCAGATTATAATCCATTTGAAAAGGAATCTATTAAGAACATAGAGTACAAAACAAAAGAGAATCTTTTTGAGAATAAGGGAGTAAATGTTTTTTCTGTTGAAGAGAGCTTTCAATCTAACTACTCTAATCCTATACCAGAAGTAATTCAAGCTTTAAATAAATACATTCTGACCAAGACAAAGAATAGTATAATTGTAATCAATCAAGAAAGAGCCTCCCAAAGAATACTTTTTGATAAGTTTTCAGCAATGGATTTTGAAGATATTTCTTGCCAACAACTACTTTTCCCCTACAATCATTTCTTTTCTCCAACCCAAACAACTGAGCTTTTAGGACTTTTGCCGGAGATAAGAAAATATGGCTTTGTGATTGAATATCAAAAAGACGGAAGCTTCAATATAATGGCAACTCCCAATGATATAAATTCTGAAGATGCTCAAATAATTTTGGAAGACATTCTATATGAACTAAGTGATTCCGAATTGAATACACCTATTTCTAAAACTCTTAAGATTGCTCTTTCAATGTCAAAACGCCTATCAATAAAAGAAGGCAAACAACTAAAAGACGAGGAAATGCTTGGGATTGTAGGTCAATTGTTTTCTTCTTCCAATTGCGAAATAAGTCCATTTGGAAAGAAGATACTTCATAAATTAGATATGGAAGAGATTGATAATATATTTGGATAAACAAATGTATTATTGCTATTTTCTAAAGTATTATTGTATCAAGAATATAAAATTTAATGGCATTGACCTATAAAATATAATTTTATTTGTATCTTTGCTTTTCATATAAATAAATTATTTATCAATCTAATATCACTAAAAGATGTTGAAAAATAGAACATATTTATTAATCGCTTTCTTATTTTGCAGTGTTTTTGTATCTAAAGCACAGATAGTTCCAGTAACAACCTCCGATTATGGCCTGATGGGTTATCCTCTTACTGTTCGCTATCAAAAATATGAAACTGATACTAATTACAAGCAAAAAGATAAGAGAACAAGTTTTATTGATGATTATCAAATGACTTTTAATGAAAACAGACGATTGGTTGAAAGACAACATTATATTGGCGAGAACAAAGATAGATTTTCTGTTTTTACTTATGATAATGTAACTCGTGATTTACTAAAAGAAGAATTATTTGAATATAACAAAAAGATTGTTTCTACAATTACTCATAAATATGGATATCTTGGACGCTTGGAAGAAGTTGTAGAAGTTAATTATCCTGCCTCTTTGGGTGGTGCCAACAAAATGGTTTCCCGCCAAACATATAAATGGAATCAAAAAGGTCAATTATCGGAATATTCAATTTACGGAGACGATGCATCAATGCAGAAAACAATTCAATATTTCTATGGTCCTCAAGATAGTCTGATTTATACATTAACTACTTATGGCTTCAACAAGAATGTTGAGAAAACAACGTATAAGAGAAACTTTGCTCACTATCTAATTGAGATGACAATGTTTCGCAATGACCAGCAAACAAGAAGAGAAACTTACGATTTGAATGATCAATACCAAGTTGTTGGTAAGAAAGTATATAATGGTAAAAACAAATTAACTCTTACCTATACCTATACTTATGATGAGCATAACTATATGCTTTCAGAGATTGCCAAAGATCAAAAAGGAAGATGGGCAATTGAATACTATTATAAGTATGACAAGGATAAGTTTTTCAACTGGACAAAGAAGACAACCTATGATGGTTGGGAACCTAAATACATTGAGACAAGGGAATTTGTCTATTCAAACAAGGAACATTTCTATGATGACTTGAAGGATGCTGACCAAAAGAAAGTTATTAAAGTGGAAGAAGTACCACCAGCAAAACTAAAATTCCAAGAAGAAACTGAAGCTCGTTCAAAATAGAAGTTCTTTTGCAAGAGCTTTTGCTGAAGGAGTTATTTTTCCATCAGATATTATTGTTGCAATTTCTTCAATCCTTTCTTCCTGAGAAAGGATTTTCATTTCTGAGTAAGTTGATTCCTCTGTATTATTCTTATAGACTTTAAAGTGAGAATCTGCTTTTGCAGCAATTTGTGGTAAATGCGTAATGGCTAAAACTTGATGGTTTTGACTAATAAGTTTCATTATATTACCAACCTTTGAAGCAATATCTCCACTAACACCAGTATCAATTTCATCAAAGATAATTGTTGGCATTGCTCCTTTATCATTCATAACAGCTTTTAGAGCAAGCATCAAACGAGAAAGTTCTCCTCCTGAAATTACCTTTGAAATAGGTTGTAACTCCCCTCCTTTGTTTGCATTAAACAAAAACTCAATATCATTTTCACCATTTGAAGATAATGTATCATTTGTTATAATGTTTATCTTTAAAACTGCATCCTTCATACCCATATCCATAAGTAAAGGAAGAATTTCTTTTTCTATGCTTTGAGAAGAAAGTTTTCTTTCTTTTGTAATTTCTTTTGCAAAAAGGCTAAGTTGGGAGAAAATTTCTTTTTCTTCTTTCTTTAATTTTTCTATTTTATCTGACAAATTAGAGGTCTCAAGAAGCTTTTCATCAATCTCATCTCTAACCTTAAGTAATTCTTCTAATGAATTGACAGCATGTTTCTTTTCTAATTTATAAATTAACTCTAAACGCTCTTGAACAAGCAAAAGTCTTTCCGAATTTATAGTAATAGAATCACCAAAAATAGTAAGTTCCGAAAGGATATCTTTTAATTCAATGTAGGAAGAATCTAATCTTTTAAATATTTCATCCAATGATTTGTGATGAGAAGCAATTTTAGAAATGTTTTGACGTGTAAGCTGGATAAGATTTATTGCTCCAAGGGTTTCTTCTGACTCTAAGTAATTGATTGATTCAACAATATTCGTTTTAATTTGTTCAGCATTTGACAATAAATCTATCTCTTGTTCCAACTCTTCCTGCTCCCCTTGAATTAGATTTGCACTTTCAAACTCTTCACTTAAAAACTGATAATAGGAAGATTCCTTTTGAAATTCAGCCTCTCTTTTTTCTAAATCAGCAATTTCATTAGATAATTTTCTCCAATTGGAGTAAAATGATTGATAGTTAGTGAATAAAGCTTGGTTATTTATGTAAGAATCAATGATTGAAAACTGAAATGAAGAGTTCTTTAATGTAAGAGTATTATGTTGAGAATGGATATCTATTAACCTCTCTCCCAATTCTTTCATTGTGTTTAGTTGAACGGGAGTATCATTAATAAAAGCTCTTGATTTCCCATTTGAAGTAATCTCTCTTCTAATTGTTGTTTGGGAAGAAAAATCCAAATCATTTGCATCAAAGAAAGCATTAAATGAATCATCTAATTCAAAAACTGCCTCCACAATACATTTCTTTTCCTTATCCCAAAGCACATTTGAATCTGCTCTTTGACCTATAATTAAGCCTAAAGCTCCAAGCATAATGGACTTTCCTGCTCCTGTTTCTCCAGTTATAGCGATAAAACCTTTGTTGAAAGGTATATCCATTTTCCTTATTAGAGCATAGTTTTCAATCTTTAAATTCTGCAGCATTTTATCTATATCTTCAGATTAGTTAGTAAATATAAAGTATTGTTATTTAGGTTATTTTATAAGCGAGTATTATCTTGAATTAAGCTTCAAGATTTCCAAAACTATCTCTGTTAGTTTCGTTGGATTTAGTTTCTCCATAAAAGGTTTTATATCCTCAATTTTACCTCCTTCATTTAGAATAGAAGTTATTTTCTGCATATCATCTTCAGAAAAACTCTTTATTAATAAATCAATTAAAGCTTTATTCTTATCCACATTTGACTTACTATTTTCATTATGCAAAGAAGAATTATAAGACTCCAAGATAAACATTAACTTATTGAACTCCTTTACAGTAAGTTCTTTCTCAATAGCAAAAAGAGTTTCCTTAAATCTATCGTAAGTTTCATCCTTAGAGAAGTTACTCTCAATAAATTTTGTAGCATTTATAGCCCATTTCAAATACTTGTTTTGGTCTTTAAACGAAAACGTAGCATATAACCCCCCTCCATTATCAGGATATATACCCTTTTGAATATCAAATCCTTCCTTAATAATATCATTTAATATTGTGTTCATAAAAAATTATTTTTGGTTTATACATTAATTCCTTTGACTTATATTTCTCTTTCTCCTTCTAAATATGATTCCAAAAAATCAAATTATCATCCTTATTTAAGTAGTTTTCGAACTTCAAAGATAAGAACTTTAATTGAAAAAAATATTATTTGATTATATTTTTATAGAATCAAGTTTTAATTTATTAGAATCAAGTTTTAATTTATTAGAATCTAATTCAATTTATCACTTACTTATTCAATTTTTGAAGAATAAAAAACTCGTTGAATGATTGCAAAATCTGTTCAACGAGTTTATGAATAATTAGAAATCTTACCTTGAAAAATTTCTTAGTTTTATTTCTGTTATAATTTTTTTAGTAGATAAAGGGAAATCTGCATTCATCATCCATGAAAAATAAGATGGGTCATTTTTGAAGATTTCTTCTACTATTCTTCCTTTGTATTTCCCAAAATTTATACATTCCTTTCCATTAGAATCATAAACCAAATGCCCAACCAAGTCAACCCAATTACTATTTCTTGTAAATTCATGTAAGGATTGAATATCGTTTACAATAGGAACGGAAATCTTACCTTCATTATCCTCATACTCAACTCCTTCGTATCTCTTCAATTGGGCTAGAAAAATCTCATAGGTCGCAATTGTATCTGCTTCAGCTGAGTGAGCATTAACCAATTCTTTCCCACAATAAAACTTATAGGCAGCCTTGAGAGTGCGAGATTCCATCTTGTGAAATATATTCATTACATCAACAAATCGTCTGTTTGAAATGTCAAAATCAAAACCATTCCTAAGGAATTCTTCAATAAGAAGAGGAATATCAAATTTATTTGAGTTATATCCTGCTAAGTCTGAATTCCCTATAAAAGCATTTAACTCTCCAGCAAGTTGCCTAAAAGTTGGTTTGTCTTTCACATCTTTATCTTTTATTCCATGAATTTTAGTTGCTTGTTCTGGGATATGGCATTCAGGATTAATCCTATAGGTTCTTACCTCTTCTTTACCATTAGTATTTATCTTCAAAAGACTAATTTCAATTATCTTGTCTTGTCCAACAACTACTCCTGTGCTTTCAATATCAAAGAAGATAATTGGCTTACTTAGGTTTAGTATCATAATTATTACTTTTGTAGGTTTGTAGATTTATTTAATTGATTATTAAGTGAACTGAGTTTATTTTTGTGGCTTTGGTGTTTCAATTGCTTTCTCAATTTCAACCAATTCGAGTTCAAAAATAAGTGGTGTTGATGGTGCAATTGCTCCTTGTCCTCTTTCGCCATAAGCCATTTTGGATGGAAGAAGAATGATTGCTTTGTCTCCCTTTTGCATCATCTTAACTCCTTCTTCAAATCCTTTAATCATCATTCCTTGACCAATTGTGAATGGAAGTGGCTCATAAGGACGACCTTGAGAGTAAATTCTAGCTTCTTTTGCTGCTGATTCAACGCTGGTATCAAAGAGTTTGCCATCAACAAACTTTCCAATATAGTGAACCTTTACCTTATCTGTTGCCTTAGGTGTTTCTTTTGAGGTTGATGAAGAAAGCTTTTTGAAGTAAATTCCGTTTGTTAGTTTGTTTTCAAAGCCATAATCCTTGATTGCTTTTTGAATAATTCCAGGTTCTAATGCTGACAAACTATCTGAAACATGTTTTTGTTGTTTCATTTGTTCTTCTTGTTTCTTACGCATCTCTTCTTCTTCTTCTGCTTGCTGCTGTGGTGTCTTTATATCATCAATTTGGAGTGTCCAAAAGGCATACATTCCAGATTTGAAATAAGGAGGAAGATTGCCTCCAAAAAGTTTTTCAATTGAGTCTTTTGGGAAAGCGAAAGTACATGTTTCTCCCTTACGCATAAGCAGTGCACCATCAACTAAATCTCCTACAAAAACTTTTGAAGCATCGTCAATTCTAACCATTGGTTGTGAAGGCATTTTATCTCCATCAGCCACAAGCGTATCTCCGAACTTAATTGTAAACTTTCCAATCAATAAGTCATCCTTTTGAACCTTCTGTCCATTTGGGTTTCTCACCTCAAACTTATAGATTACCTTTTCTTTTGAAGTTGTAAACCCTTCCAAAGGATTCTTTTGTGCAAAAATAGTTGTTGCAAATATTATTGTAGCAACTAATAAAATTGTTTTTTTCATACTTTAATTCCTATTATTTTTTTCTTATTATGTTTATTAATGTTATGTCAAATATCAAAATTGAATTAGGTTTAATTGGTCCATATGCATTTTGTCCATAGCCTAATTTAGAAGGGATAATAAGTTTTGCTTTTCCTCCTTTTTTCATTAATGTAATCCCTTGAGTCCATCCTGCAATCAAACCCTCATCTCCCAAAACAAAGCTAAAAGGTTCATATCTTCTATCCTTAGAATAAATTTCTGCACTATGAGCAATAGGCTTTATATTAGTATCAATTATCTTTCCATCAAGAGTAGATACAGAATAATTAACTAAAACTTCATCTCCATAATCTGGATTTTCTCCCTCTCCTTCCAAAATATTAATAAAATACAACCCGCTTTCTTGCATTTCTGCAGTAAGTAAATTAGTTTGTATGTAATGTTCTATTGTATCCCTTTCTCTTTGCTCTTGTTCCATCAAAAGTTTATCCTCTTGGGTTATCTCCTTTTGAGAAATAATTTGCTGTACTTTTAAGACAAAATATATCTTATCAGAGTGTCTTAGAACTAAATTATTAGCATATTTTGAAGCACTATCAGCAGGGATAATAATAATTGCACTATCTCCAACATGCAAGTTTAGAAGAAATTCATCAACAGTTCCCTTTTCAGAACCAATAACAGTGAATAATCTTTCAGGTTTTCCATAATTGGAGTAAAGCAAAACAGAATCATTAATCTTTATTTCCATTTCTCCATAAAGAATATCGCCTACCTTAGCCTTATAATTAGCTTTATTATTCACACAATGCTTGAATGAAAAACCGAGTTCTGTTGTAATAAATTCGCTTGTTTTATCCTTATTACAAGAAAAAAACAATGAACTTATTGTTGAAATTAATATTATTATTGATATTTTTACTCTCATTCCAATACTATTATTTTACTTCTTTAATTTCAATTTCATAAACTAAGCTTGAGTGCTTGGGAATTCTATCTCCGTCTCCTTGAAGTCCATAAGCTAAGAACGAAGGAATTATTGCTCTTAGTTTAGAATTCTCTTTCAAACCATTTAAAACGTAAATTAAACCAACAACATTTTGTTCAGATTTTAAATTAATTACTTTTGCTCCATCAATTTTTGAATCAAATACCTTAGTACCGTCAAGCAATTCAATCTTACAATCAATCAAAGCAACTGAGTTTGATGAAATTGTTTTTCCTTTACCTTCCTCAATCAAATTAACAAATACTCCACTATCTAAATGTTGCATTTCCCATTTTCTTCGCTTGATATAACCCTGTATTTGCTGAACCTCTTTCTCATTTGTAATTTGATTTACTTTCAAGAGTGCCTTATCTATTTTTTCATCCTTAGTTTCCTGTCTTGGCTTTTCTCTCTTCTCTCTTAATACTATTGCATAATGATTATTATACTTATCTCCACAACTACTAAGAAAAATAATTAATCCTATAATAAATAAACATTGTCTTTTCATTTGAGCATCATATTTTAAAGAGAATAAATACATTAATATATTAATTACAAGTGTTTTTAATTTGCTTAGTAAGATTTTCAAGCACCCAATCCAAACTTTCAAATGAATGACCACCAGCTGCTTTTTGATGTCCGCCACCATTCCAGTACTTTCTTGCAAACTTATTAACATCAAAATCATGTTTTGAACGTAATGAGATTCTAATCCTATCCATTCGTTCAGTTACTAAGGCTCCAAACTCGATGCCTTTCATTGTTAAACAAAAGTTCACAACACCTTCACAATCTCCAATCTGATAATTAAATCGTTTTAAATCCTCCTTAGAAAGATAAATCAATGCAGCTTTTTCTTTATGAAAAACAGTCAATCTCTCAGAAAGACAAAAGCCCAATAAACGAAGTCGGTTCTCTGAATAAGTATTATAAACTTCTTGATGAACATATTCAACATCCACTCCATAATCAACTAATTCTGCAACAATCTCATAAGTCCTTCTATTATTACATGAAAAACTAAAACTTCCTGTATCGGTGCAAATACCTACATAAATACCTTGTGCAATTTCTTTAGTCAAGAATGGTTTTTCTTCCATCAATTGAAGAACTTCATAAAGCAGCTCTGATGTTGAAGATACATTTATCTTAGAAAACACTAAATCAAAATTATGTATTTCTGGTTCAAGATGATGATCAATTAGAATTTTTTGTTTTGGAGATGTAATTAATATATCTTTAAGAAAATCTCCCGCTCTATGAAATGCATTAAAATCCAAACAAATAATCAAATCTGTTTGTTCAATTGCAGCTTTGGCATCATTAAATCTTTTGGAAGCAATAATATAAGGAATATCTATCATTATGAAATCCAAAAAACTTGGATATTCGTTAGGAATGAGAATTTCTGTGTTTTTGTTTTTGGATTTTAGATAGTTATACATAGCACATGCAGCACCAATTGTATCGCCATCAGGATTAAAATGAGACACCAAAAGTATATTATTAGCTTTATCAATTTTATTCCTTAATTCGTTAATGTAAGTTTGAGGGAATAGCATAAAAATTATCTAAATAAATTATTAAAAAATATAATCTGCAAAGATAATTAATTATACTTAATACACCTAAAAGATAGTTTAGTTTTTAGGAAATTCCTCAAAACTATTATCTGAATAAAAGACAATTATTTTTTTAATGTGCTTTACTTCATTAGATGGATTAGAATCAACCCTATCTTGATTAGATTCCTTTAATATCTTGCCTATACTTTCAGGTTCAGTAATAGTATCTAAATTCTTATTAACTGACAGACTCTTCTTAGTTTTACTTTCTTCAATACTATTTTGCAAAAAATCCTTTTCTTTATAATGTTTCTCCAATATCTCAATCTTTTTCTCTAAATCACTTATCTTGTTCTTATTATTAATATTCCTATTATCTTCTTGTATGTCATCAAATAATGACTCTGCAAAACCATTATTATGCTTTATTGAAGGCTCTGAGAATTTAATATTTTCATCTTGAAAATCTTTTTCACCAGAAATTGAAAACAAAGACCCTTTTCCCAAAATTAGCCAATTTGAATCTACATCTTTAAATCTATTTAAAATTTTAGTAACTAAATCCAATGATGGATTATTTCTTCCTGAAAGTATATGAGAAATTGAAGATCTCTGAACTCCAATTTCGTCTGCAAACTGTGTTGGATTTAATCCTAAAGATTTCATCAACAAAACGATTCTTTCTTGCATAATCAATTTACAATTGTATTCTTATTTACAATTGTAACATCTGTAATCATCATGGTTTTTCAATTTAACATATTTACAATTGTATAATCATAATACGTTTAACTTATAATAAAGTTACATTAGAAATAATTAATAATATTATGATGATATTGAGATAAATATATATAAAATTGATGTCTGGTATTTAATCTTTAGTTATTAAGATTTATTCTAATTCATTGCTTTATATAAACAATATAAGTATCTGGGTTTTATGTATTAATAATAAGTAAGTGGCTTATTTATCATTTATTAACAAGTTTACGTCTGTAACTCTTAAATGTAATAATAATGTTATAATAAAATTTTGTTTACATTTGTATATTTACCCCTACTAACTTAGGTGGCGTTACAAATGTATTTAAAATGAATTTTAAAATAAGAATCATCACTCCTACTCTATTTTTACTAAATCCATAGGTAAACGTAAAATTATTATGGATGTCCAATAATCCGAATTTTCTTAAAATGGAAATAAATTATACAAGACTTATTTGAAATTATCTCTGAGATTTTTTGAAATAAGTATCGTTTATTTTTGAGTAAGCTTACTTTATTTTTCTATAATCAAATTTCAGTAAATTAAAACCTCGTTTCAGTAAATTAGAATCAAGTTTTAATTTATTAGATTAGAGTCCTTACTTTTGCTCAATTTTTAAATTGAATCAGATTATTTCAATCAAAGAGTGATTATGCGTTTACTACAATTATTTCTTCAATTCTTGTTGTATAGTGAGGAGAAACTCTTTCCTGGTTCATCTTCCATACCCTACCTAATGATTGAGAGGCAAGCCGAACCTTTTGTGAGCCGTAGGAGGAATTTATGGAATCTAAGACAACCATTAATTTTGAATGCGTTGGATTAGAGGATTGAAAAAGCGTGTGTTGAAAATTATTCATAGGGACTAAGTCCAAAACCACCACTCCTGCTTTCTTATAATTATATCCTTTTAGATATATTTTCCCTAATGCCTCGATAGCAAATTTTGCTAATTCTATAGAGCTATTTGTTGCGAAAGGCAACTTTAATACAAAGTTTTTGGAGTATTGGGCTTGTGTTTTGTTATGAAAATTGGTGTGAAGGAAGACCATTATTGCTCCTGCCAATGATTTTTGTTTGCGTAATTTCTCGGCACATACAACAGCGAAGGTAACTATTCTTTCTTTCACATCTTCAAATTCGGTATATATTGTTTCAAATGAACGTGTTGTAGCGATTGTTTTCTTGGGTTTCACATCTTCAATTTCAATTGAGGGTATTCCTTTCAAATCGCGCTTAAGCCTTAAACCAACAACCGACATATATTTCTTAACCCAACTATCTTCAATCATCGTAAACTCCAAAGCATTCTTAATACCTGACTCCATAAGCTTTTTAGAATACCTCCTCCCAATTCCCCAAACATCCTCAACCTTAATCCACTTCAAAGCTTTCTTTCGTTTATCTTCGCTATCAATCACATAGGCTCCCTTTGTTCTTTGAGGAAATTTTTTAGCAATCTTATTAGAAATCTTTGCCAACGATTTTGTTGGAGCAAAACCAATGCTTATTGGAATACCAGTACATTTATATATATTCCTTACTATTTCTCTGCCATAGTTTTCTAAATCAAGGTTTTTAGTTTCCTCAAAATAGAAAAAAGCTTCGTCAATACTATATATTTCCATCATTGGAAAGTATTCCTTAGCCAAAGAAAAGACCCTATGACTCATATCCCCATAGAGAGCAAAATTACTTGAAAAAACCTCAATAGAATGTTTGTCAATCAAAGATTTACATTCAAAAAATGGTTGTCCCATCTTAATCCCAATTGTCTTTGCTTCATTGCTTCGAGCAATTACACAACCATCATTATTTGAAAGCACAATTATAGGCTTATTCTTCAAATCGGGTCTAAATACCCTTTGACATGAGGCATAGAAATTATTGCAATCGATTAAAGCAAACATAAATCAATAACTTAGAAGGCTTTTATTACGAAAGTAACCACACCCCAAATTATAAACTCATTTTCATCATTAACTCTTATTGGAGAATATTTTTCATTCGAAGGTAAAAGCCAAGCACCATCCTTATCCTTTCGAAATCTTTTTAATGTAAATTCTCCATCAATAAAACAAACAACAATCTTATTATCAACAAAATCAATACTCTTGTCAATAACCAACAAGTCTCCATCATTTATTCCACTATCCTTCATTGAGTCGCCACTAACTCTCCCAAAATAAGTAGAGTATGGGTGTTTGATAATATGCTTGTTTAAATCAATGCCTATCTCTTCAAAATCCATTGCAGGAGATGGAAAACCCGCACTCAGACCAAAAGGAAACATTGGTCTTTCAAGCACAGTACTATTATTCATAGGAATAATTTCAACACTTATTTCTTTCTTTGCTCCCATATCCACGAAAATATAATGATTCAATTTAGAAAGCAAAAATAAGAAATAAAACTTAGAATTTAGGGATATAAATAAAAAAACGCAAAGTGCTATTTAAGTACTTTGCGTTCAAAATGTTATCCCGTCAGGACTCGAACCTGAAACGTATGAACCAAAATCACATGTGTTACCATTACACCACGGGACAATCAGTTTCATTAAATTTGAGGTTGCAAAATTACTATATTTTTTCAACTCTGCAAATTTTTTTGGCTTTTTATTCATTTATTATTGAAAAGTCTTGATTTATATATGTGTTTATCTCTTCAAATAAAACTTTTATATATCTTTGCACATAGTTATTCTTTCATTATGCCTGACAAAAAACTTATTCAAGTAGAGGATTTAAAAATCTCTTTTCTTCGCCAAAAACAATGGTTTGAAGTTGTTAAGGGTATTAGCTTTGATATTAACAAAGGAGAGATTGTTGGTTTGGTTGGGGAAAGCGGCTCTGGGAAAAGCGTTACCTCACTTGCAATTATGGGACTTCTCCCTGAGAAATATTCAAAGATTAATGGTGGGAAGATTACACTTTATGAAAATCAAGATGATTCCATTGACCTCACTTCATTAAAAGAAAAGGATTATCAATCCTTTAGAGGAAATAAAATAGCGATGATTTTTCAAGAACCGATGACTGCACTCAATCCTGTTCAGAAATGCGGAAAGCAGGTTATGGAAATGATTCTTATTCACAACAAAATCTCAAAAACAGAAGCCAAACAAAGAGTTTTGGAGCTTTTTAAAGAGGTCTTGCTTCCAGATATTGAAAGAATATATAATAGTTATCCTTTTGAGCTTTCTGGAGGACAGAAACAAAGGGTGATGATTGCAATGGCTCTAAGTTGTAACCCTGACTTACTTATTGCTGATGAGCCTACAACTGCTTTGGATGTAACTGTGCAAAAGACTATTTTGGACTTACTAAAGTCTATTCAAATAAAGTATGGAATTGGTATTTTATTTATTACCCATGACTTAGGAGTTATTAAACAGATTGCAGATAAGGTTATTGTTCTTTATAAGGGAGAGATTGTTGAAAAGGGTGAAGTGAATGATGTTTTCTATAATCCAAAGCATTCCTACACAAAGGGGTTGCTTGCTTCACGTCCTCCAATTGATATAAGACCAAAAAGATTGCTTACTGTTTCGGATTTCTTAAGTAATGAGGTAAAAACCGAAATTCTAATCACAAAAGAACAAAGAAAAGAAAACCATAACTTGCTTTACTCTCAAGAACCCTTACTCAAGGTTAAGGACTTATCGGTTGAATATGTTGTGGAGAAGACTTTGTTTGGCAAGATAAAGAAAAAGGTTATTGCAGTCAATAAGGTTAGTTTTGATGTTTTTAAAGGCGAAACCTTAGGACTTGTAGGTGAAAGTGGTTGTGGTAAAACTACAATCGGAAGAGCCATCTTGCAATTGATTGATTCTGCAAGTGGACAAATTATTTTTGAAGGCAAGCAGCTTAATGAGATTAAGGGAGAGGAACTAAGAAAGATTAGAAAAGACATTCAAATTATTTTTCAAGACCCCTACTCTTCTCTCAACCCTCGTTTGACAATTGGACAAACAATTGAGGAACCTCTGATTGTGCATAATATTTTCCCTAATTCAAAAGAAAGAAAGACAAGGGTTATTTCGCTTTTAGAGAAGGTTGGTCTTGATGCTTCACAATATGATCGCTATCCTCATCAATTCTCTGGTGGGCAAAGGCAACGAATTGGGATTGCTCGCTCATTAGCCTTGGAGCCCAAAATTATTATTTGTGATGAAAGTGTTTCAGCATTAGATGTTTCTGTCCAAGCTCAAGTTCTTAATCTTCTCAATGATTTAAAGAATGATTTTGGATTTACATATATATTTATTTCTCACGATTTGTCAGTTGTGAAATACATGTCCGATATGATGATTGTTATGCAAAAGGGGAATATTGTTGAACAGGGCGAAGCCGACTCTATATACGCAAACCCCCAAACTCAGTACACCGAAAAACTTATTTCCTCCATTCCTGTTTAGAATTTTTTAGCCTAAGCCAATAGTACCTTATATAATTAATGTATTTAGTTCTAAAAACACTGACTTATTAATTACTTAATTCATAATGTTTTTCTTTGAGGCTTAAAAATAAATTCTCTTCATAAATAAAAACTATCCCAAATTTTAACCTATTAGTCAAAAAACTTTTTAATTTTGCAGTATTATTGTTTAACTTAACTTTACAAAGAATATGGAATTAAATCATCAAGCCATCGATTTCACTAATTCTGAAATCGCCTTCAAAAACAAAACTAACGCTCAACTCAAAGAAGCGTACGTACTTTTCAAAATAATGAATAATCCTTTTTGGGTTAAGACGGGAAAAAACCTAACAAGGTTTGCCTTTTCAATCCATTTACCTATTGATTGGATAATTCGCAATACTATTTACAAATTCTTTGTTGGCGGACGTTCTATTGAAGATTGCTCAAAGACCATTAAGAAGCTATCGGAAAGAAATGTACATACAATTTTGGATTTTGCTGCTGAAGGTGAGGAAGATGATAAAATATTTGACAATACTTGCAATGAAGTTCTAAGAACCATTGACTATGCCAAAGAAAACAGCAACACACCATTTAGCGTCTTTAAGATTACCGGAATAGCACGATTTGACCTATTGGTTAAGGTTAGTGCGAAAGAGGAATTGACACAAGAGGAAAAGCAAGAGTATGAAAGAGTTTATAATAGGGTGAAATCTATCTTCCACAAAGGATACGAGCTTGGCGTTCCAGTGCTTGTGGATGCCGAAGAAACATGGATACAGCCAATTTTGGACGATTTGTTCCTTGAGTTTATGAAAGCATATAATAAGGAAAAGGCAATAGTGCAAAACACATATCAAATGTATTGCCACAACTCAATCAATAGCTTAAAAGAACATCATAAAATTGCTTTAGAAAATGGAGTTAAATTTGGCTTGAAAATAGTTCGTGGAGCCTATATGGAGAAAGAAAGAGCAAGAGCAAAAGAAATGGGCTACCCTTCACCAATTCAGCCCGATAAGGCAGCAACTGACAGAGACTTTAATGCAATTATACATTATTTAGTAGACAATATTGACACAATAGATTTTATGGTTGCAACTCATAATGAAGAAAGCTCTGAACTTTTGGCAAGATTAATCAAGGGAAAGAATCTTCCATTGAACCACCCTTCAATCTATTTTGCTCAACTCTACGGAATGAGCGACCATATTACCTATAATATTGCAGAAAAAGGATATAATGTTGCAAAATACGTACCTTATGGAGCAGTGAAAACCATGATGCCATATTTGTTCAGAAGAGCAGAAGAAAATTCATCAGTAAAGGGACAATCCTCACGTGAATTGAGATTGATAGAATCAGAAGTCAAAAGAAGGAAACAAAATTCATAGAGAATTTACTCCCAATATTTTCAAATTTATTCAAGGGTTATTTCAAATCAATTAACGTTTTTTTTGAGATAACCCTTATTTAATTTCCACAAAGTCTTTGTCCCTTTAATTAGAATCAAGTTCTAGAAAATTAGAATCAAGTTCTACGAAAATAGAATCAAGTTCTACGAAAAGATATTAAATCAGAAAAATTTATTTATGCTTTTTTATTGGGAAAATTGAATATTACTATGTAAATTTGTCGCATAATCTTCATTGAATAACAAAAATTGATACAAAACGAATATATTTACTAATTAAAAGATGAGCTATGAAAAAAACAGTTTTTATCTTAAGTGTATTTTTATCTATTTTTATTTTCTCTTGTGAAGATAATGATAATAATACCACAAATACAAACATTAATACTGATTATCCTAACTCTGAATTATATGGTACATATT